>NZ_JADOUT010000008.1:0-132108 GCF_015752345.1 Arthrobacter sp. CAN_A212 | reverse complement strand
TGAGGGTTTGGGAAAGCGCGTGGGAGCGCTTCATCCCTTTCCTGGCCTTCCCACCGGCCATCCGGCGGGTCATTTACACGACCAACGCGATCGAGTCGCTGAACTACCAACTGCGCAAAATCATCAAGAACCGCGGCCATTTCCCCAACGATCAAGCCGCCGTGAAACTGCTCTGGCTCTCGATCTGCAACATCGAAGACAAACGCGCCAGGGAACGCCGTAAAAGCCGGAAAACCAACAAAGAATCCACCGGCAACCACCTCGTCGAAGGCGCCTCCACCACCGGCTGGAAACAAGCCCTCGGACACCTCGCCATCACCTACCCTGAACGCCTCGACTACTACCTCAACTAAAAAATGGCCCGCTCACTTACACAAACAACTTGACAGGCCCCCGGCTACGGAATCGTCCCCTCCAGCTGGGCACGCAACCTCCTCAGCACAGAAACCCCGACCAACCCAGCAACCAGCCAGGACAGAACGAAAAATTCGACCGGGTCAGGTCCAACTGGCGGCACTGGCACTGGTCCGAAGGAGCCAACCACGTCCGCCGTACACCGTGCTTTCGACGTCTGGTTACGTCGTCTCTACACGGCACCGAAAACCGGGGACCTGGTGGCAATGGACTCCACGGCCCGGCTCTTCACCAAAGCGCAACGCAGGTTTATCACCGCCCGGGATGACACCTGCCGGACCCCGTACTGCGACGCCCCGATCCGCCATATCGACCACATCATCCCCTGGCATCGGGGAGGACCGACAGCGATCATGAATGGGGCTGGACTCTGCGAAGCGTGCAACCACACCAAAGAACACCCCGGCTGGACTGTAGCCCCCGCACCCGGACCGAGACATCAGCTCAAAACCACCACCCCCACCGGCCACACCTACCACTCCACCGCACCACCCCTACCCGGAGCTGGAGCTGGAGCTGGAATTGGAATTGGAGCTGGCGCCGAGCCGGGGAGAGCCAAACCAGCTATTCGGCCCGATTCCGTCACGCTAGGTATCCGACGCCGTCGGATACGGAAACACGGAAGCCCTCAACCCGGAGCGGCCTGAGCACGGTGCGGTCTGAACCCGGAGCCGCCTGAACATTCACCCGCGGAGTAGTCTTGATCGTCCAACAGCGGAACGTCGACCGACAGATGTCCACGCTGAACCGTACTCACGCTGAAACGTCCACCCTGACCAGGAGGCTGCAATGACAGCAACCACATCGGCTGCGACTCGTGACGAAGTGCTCGCCGAACTCGCCTCGCTCGAAGACCCGAAGATCAAAGCGGTGAACGAGCGGCACGGTGACGATCACGCGGTCAACCTGGGAAAGCTGCGTGCCGTCGCAAAGACCCTCAAGTCCCAACATGATCTTGCCCGTGACCTCTGGGCTTCCGATGACACGGCTGCACGACTGGTAGCTCTGCTGATCTGCCGCCCGAAGGCTTTTGACCGAGACGAGTTGGACTCTATGCTGCGCGAAGCCCGCGCACCCAAGGTGCACGACTGGCTGGTGAACTATGTGGTCAAAAAGAGTCCTCATGCCGAAGACCTCCGGATAACCTGGTCAGCGGATCCTGACCCGATCGTCGCAAGCGCGGGCTGGGCGCTGACTTCGGAACGAGTGATTAAGAACCCAGATGCTGTCGATCTGCCGGCGTTGCTCGATGTCATCGAAGCGGAGATGAAAGACGCGCCGGACCGACTGCAATGGGCCATGAATCGCTGTCTGGCCATGATCGGTATTGAACACCCCGCTTATCGCGCCCGTGCACTCGCTATTGGTGAGCGCCTGGAGGTGCTGAAGGACTATCCCACTCCCCCGAACTGCACATCGCCGTTCGCGCCTAGTTGGATCAATGAGATGGTGAGCCGACAGGTGGGCAAATAACAAATGGCCCCCGCAGGAGGAGCGGAAAGAGCTCGCCCACCGGCCGTTGGGGCGGCGAGTGGCTGCCGGAGCGTGCACGTATTCCCATGAGTGTTGCGAAGGTTACCGGCGAGTAGCTATCGTGTGTGCGGTGCACGCTCCCGCCCGGGGAGCTTCGATGATACGAAGAGGTTTCAGCGCATGCCGCACCGTTTTTCGACATTCCTTGCCACTGTTGCCCTGCTTGGCGGAAGCCTGGCCGGGGCGCCTCCTGCCCTAGCCGATACAGTGGACATCTCCCCGCCCGGGGCGAACAACTGGTCCTGCCAGCCGAGTGCCGAACACCCGTACCCCGTCATCCTCGTGCCCGGAACGTTCGAAAGCATGCTCAAAAACTGGTCTACGCTCTCCCCGGTCCTCGCCGGGCAGGGTTATTGCGTCTTCGCTCTCAACTACGGCACCACCAATAACATCGATGCCACCGGCCCGGTGGCTGATTCTGCTGCGGAGCTTGGCTCGTTCGTCGACGCCGTGCTGGGTGCCACCGGAGCAGAGAAGGTGGATCTGGTCGGCCACAGCCAGGGCGGCATGATGCCGCGCTACTACATCGGGTTCCTCGGCGGCGCCAAGAAGGTCAACCACCTCGTCGGAATCGCTCCCTCCAACCATGGCACCGAGGGACTACTCGTGCCCGCCGGTGACGACCCGTTGCTCGCTGCGTTTGACTCCAACTTCCTCTGCCAAGCATGCTCCGATCAGCAGGCTGGTTCACCTTTCCTGACCGAGCTGAACTCGATCGGTGACACGGTGAATGGTCCGTCCTACACGGTAATCAGCACGAAGTACGACGAGGTTGTTACGCCCTACACCAGCCAGTTCCTCGAAGGGCGAGCCAGGCAGGTCACCAACATCACCATTCAGGACAAATGCGCGCTGAACCTGATCGAGCATGATCAGGCTCCCAACGATCCAGTGGTGCACCGGCTGGTGTCCCATGCTCTTGCTCAGGATGGCCCGGCGGATCCGACGTTCCAGCCACGCTGTCTGTAGGCGTTCCCGACCAACGGCGCCAGACCTGGTCCAGTTGGCCGACAAGCATGAGTGGACCGTCACGGCTGACGAGGGGCTGCGCAATGTCACTTCCAGGGCCCCAACCGCCGAGCCAAGGATCCGGAGGAATACCGGCTGGCCAGCTGGATGAATGTCCAGCAGGTGAACGGCAAGGCCGGCACACTGCGCGAATGATCACGTCCGAGGACGACTTCAGCGCAAGGTGCCGGTGAACGTAGCCCACCACCGTGCGCATATGTTCAATGTCGGAGTCGGTCAGGTCGGCCTTCTTCGTGGACAGAATCTTGATGATGCGACGGCCGGATGCGTGGCCAACCGATTCTCCGTCGTCGTCCTTCTGGCCGACCTCCTAAGACTCATCCGTGTCCAGCCACTCGTCCAGCTCAGAAGCGGTCATATTGACCGCTTCCTTCCAGTCATCCCACAGCTGCGGATTTCACCAGAGCCGGCCCACCTCAGGAACCTGGACTCGCAGCCAGCGGTACCCGTACGCAGGCAATTCAACCTGCATCTCATCCCCCGCGTGGATGTCGGCCATGGTGTCCTGCAGCAGGTCGGTCAGGATTCCGCCATTTTCGGGTACGTCGCCGTCTTTGAGCTTCACCGATACCTTAGTGGGTTCGGCCCCAAAGTTATGGAAGAGGAAAAGGGAGTTTTCCTCCCAATCACAGCGATGGGCAAGAACAGCGGGATTGGGTGTGTCGATCAGGGAGAAGGAACCCCACCCGAGCTCGGGACACTCCCGATAGCGGCGTATCAGACTACCCATGAAGCCCAGTAACGACGTCGGGTCCCGCCGCGCATCCACCACATTCACACTGTCTTGGGCGAATTTGCCCTCCACCAGCGGCCGAACAAGCTTGTCCGGCGAAGCGGAGGAGAAGCCCGCACTCTCTTCATGCGTCCATTGCATTGGCGTGCGTACCGCCAGCCTGCCCTCGGCGGCCAGGTTCTCCCCCATCCCGATTTCCTCACCGTAGAACAGCACGGGGGTGCCGGGCAGGGAGAACAGGAGCGAGTAGACCATGCGGATGCGCTGCGGGTCGCCGTCGAGCATCGGGGGCAGCCGTCGCTTGAGTCCGCGGTCGTAGACCTGCATGTTCTTCTCCGGACCGAACGCTTCGAAGACCTCCTGGCGCTCTGACTCCAACAGCTTGTCCAGGGTCAGTTCGTCATGGTTGCGAACGAACGTGGCCCACTGGCTGTCGGGATCGATGCCGGGCCGGTCAGTCAAGGTACGGGCCAGCGGCCGCGCATCGCCGCGGGCCAGCGAGAGATACATCTGCTGCATTGTGACGAAATCGAACTGCATGGTGAGTTCGTCCGCGGCATCCCCGAAAAACTCGATCTGCTGTTCGAAGGGCAGGTTCACCTCGCCCAGAAGCACTGCGTCACCGGACCGCCGCGAGAGGAACCGGCGCAGGTCCCGGAGGTAGTCGTGCGGGTCGCCTGTGTGACTATCGATACCCTCGGTTTCCAGAAAGAAGGGAACGGCGTCGACGCGGAAACCGGACAGCCCCAGTTCCATCCAGAAGCCCATCGCCTTGGCGATTTCATCGCGGACGGCCGGGTTGGCCACGTTCAAGTCCGGCTGGTGGGAGTAAAAGCGGTGCAGATACCATTCGCCGGTTTTCCGGTCCTTGGTCCAGATTGAGTTCTCCTGGTCGGGGAACACCACCTCACTTGACGTGTCGGGAGGCGGGTCCGATCGCCATACGTAGAAGTCGCGGTACGGATTGTCTTTGGAAGAGCGCGCCTGCTTGAACCAGGGGTGCTCGTCTGAGGTGTGATTCACCACCAGATCGGCGATAACCCGCATCCCGCGGTCCTTGGCAGTGCGGATGAACTCGACCACGTCGCCCAGCGTGCCCAGCCGCTCGTCAACCCCGTAGAAATCGACGACGTCGTATCCGTCATCACGCTGTGGCGACGGGTAGAACGGCATCAGCCAGACACAGGTGACACCGAGCTCCGCAAGATAGTCCAAGCGCTGGGCAGCGCCGGCGAAGTCGCCGATGCCGTCACCGTTGGAATCGCAGAACGTTTCGATGTCGAGGCAGTAGATGACAGCATTTTTCCACCAGAGGTCAGAGGTGTCCGTGATCCGCATCAGCGCACCTCGGGCAACACGTGTTCGGCGAACGTCTCGATGAATGGTTTCTGTTCGGTTCCGACGTAGTGCAGGTACAGCTCATCGAAACCGAGGTCAGCAAATTCACGAAGCCGCTGGGCGTGCGTGGCGAGATCGGCCGAGATCTGCACGGTGCCCCGAAGCTCCTTCTCGGTAAGGTCCCGGGTAGCCTCCTCAAAGTCGGACGGACGGGCGAGATCCCAGGTGGTCGGCGGCTTCACACAGTTGGAACTCCACTGTCTATGAGCGATGTCCACAGCCTCTTCCTCACTGGGCGCCCAGGACAGGTGCACCTGCAGAATAAGCTTCCCCTGACCTCCGTTGTCCCGGTATGCGTTGATCATTTCCGTCAGTTTTTCGTGCGGCTGGTTCGTGGTGACCAGGCCGTCGGCCCAGCGTGCGCTCCGCGCGGCGGTCTCAACGCTTATCGCCGGCGCGATCAACTGCGGCTTTATTTCCGGCACATCCCAGAGCCGGGCCTGCTCCACGGTGACGAGGCCCCGGTGCGTGACTTCCTCGCCGTCGTGCATTCGCCGGATGATGTCAACGCACTCTTCGATTCGCTGCTGGCGCTCCTCCTTGGGTGGCCAGGGGTCCCCGGTGATGTGCTCATTCAGGTTTTCTCCGCTGCCAAGGGCGGCCCAGAATCGACCCGGGAACATGCTCGCCAGCGTGCCGCTAGCCTGAGCAATGATGGCCGGGTGGTAGCGCTGCCCAGGGGCGGTAACGACGCCGAAACGCAGCCTCGTGGTGGCAAGCGCGGCTCCGAGCCAGGACCAGGCAAACCCAGAATGTCCCTGCACCTTGGACCACGGTTCAAAGTGGTCGGAGCACATTGCGGCGTCGAAGCCGGCCTGCTCCGCCCGCTGGACATCCGCCAGGAGCTGTCCTGGCGCGATCTGTTCGTGGGAGGCATGAAAGCCGATGAGGGGCATGCAGGGGCCTTTCCTTGGGTGGCGCTTGAACGCTTAAGCAGGTCCGTCCTAGTGTGACCGGCAGGCTTAGCAATACCTCTCGAGCGTATCTGTCCTGTAGGAGGCCCTCAAGGGTGCTACCAAAACTTCCAGGTATCTGGAGGAACGCATGAGTGATCAGTACACATTTCAGAACCCCGTGACAAGTTTCCCGGAGATCTCGCCACCCAAGCAGGACGAGCCGGAACCCGCTCTGGACCGCGACCTTGAGCCGCGGAGCGGCCGGGGTGAAGAGTCGTACCGTGTGAGAATGTCAACGCGAGTGGAGACCACTTCCGCAGCCTGACTTGAGCCCACTACCCTTCCCAATCCGACTTGATAGTGGACTAACCGCAGTTTCACTTGAGCCCACCCCACCGCTGATCACCGGTCGTCAGGGCCAGCTAAGTGAGACACTCACTCTCAGGCGCCTAAGGGGCAGAGTTGTAGCTTCGCTCCCTTTTGATGCTGATCCGGTAACTGCTGCTTCCCGTATTAGTCCGGTCATAAGGAGGATCATGTCTACGTTTGATTGGGAATCTGTACGGGTCTCGGTGCCGCCTGCGGGTTGGGTGGAGCTTGAGGACTCGACGTGGGATGCGCTTATTTCTGCGCGAGCAGGAGCGGGCAACGTGTTGAGGCAGGTTCGCGATGGTTCACGGTTTCGTGCTGATGATCAGGAAGTTGTCGACCGCACTATCGATGAGTATCTTGGTGCCGCAGGAATCCCGCCCCGCCCTCGGGGGTACGCGTGGTTCCTGCGGTTACCTCAGGGGATTACGAACCAGCGGGCGTTTCAGCAGGATCTCAATACGTTCATCACGAATAGTGATCCGACAGCTTCCCTTCCTGGGGATCTGAGCGTACTCGTCTCATCGTTTCTGCAGCGTTCGTACTCTTAGGACTGGCCGGCGGGAAGGGTGAAACCCCGACCTAAACTCCTGCTTAGTCATGGGCGAGGTGCTGGTTCCGGGTTTGCGCGAGGCGGTAGGAGTCGGTTCCTGTCTCGATGATGGTTCCTTTGAAGGTGAGCCTGTCAACGATCGCGGCGCAGAGGCGGGGGTCGGTGAAGGTTCTGGTCCATCCGGAAAAGGACTCGTTGGTGGCGATCGCGACGGAGGCTTTCTCTTCGCGCTCGGTGAGGACCTGGAAGAGTAATTCAGCGCCGCGTTTGTCGAGTTCCATATAGCCGAGCTCATCGATGCAGAGCAGGTCAACCCGGCCGTAGCGGGCTATAGTCCGGGCGAGGACCTTGTCATCTTCGGCTTCGACGAGTTCGTTCACGAGCCGGGTGGCGAGCGTGTATTTGACGCGGTACCCCTTCTCGTCGGCTGCAGTCCCTAAGCCGCTCAGCAGGTGAGACTTCCCGGTGCCGGAGTCCCCGATGAGGCAAAGGGGTTGTCCTTTGCGGATCCAGTCGCCGGTCGCGAGAGTGTTGATAGTGGCCTGGTTGATGTTGGGGTTCGCGTCGTAGTCGAAGTCTCCCAACCATTTGTCGCGGGGAAAGTTCGCTGATTTGACCTGTCGTACTGATGAGCGGCGGTCCCGGTCGTCGCACTCGGCCAGAAGCAGCTCAGCAAGGAACCCCTGATAGGAGAGCAGTTCCTTACCCGCGACCGTGAGTGCTTCGCCCAGGACGGCGCGGATGGATGGCAGGCGCATCCGGCGGCAGGATTGATCGACAGCCGCGGTTGCTGCTTCCTCGGTCAGTCCACGCCGTCGGCGCTCTGGTCAGAGGTTGGGTTAGGAGTTCGTCGGGTGAGGAGCTCGTGGTAGCCCGCGACGGACGGCAACGGACGGGTGTCTGGTGGCAGAACGGCAATCACCGCTGCAGGATCGGCCAGTCTGCGTTGCGTGAGACTGATGACCTGCCGTTCACGCGCGGAAGGACGTACCGCGACGGTGCCCTCCAAACCGAGTTCATTAAGGCGATGACGGTCAGAAGTTCCGGGTTCCACCACCGCGGCTGCAGGTTGGAGGCGTTCGGCGGTGATTCGATCGGTGGCGACTCGGCGTGCTTCGACAGCGACTACATCAGCGGTGACAGCCCCGACCGTCAGGGCTGCTTTTATCCCGCTCACAACATCCTTGGTGGTCATCGACCGGTGCAGCAGGAGCACGTTGATCAGCTCCCGAGTCGCTTGGGCATCTCCGTCCGCGCGGCGGGCGGCTGCCCAGAACGCGTCATGCGCGGAGGTGAATGATCCTGAGGCGCGTGCCTGGGCGAGGGCCGTCGAGCCGGGAAACGCGCCGGGTTTGTGGTGGAGGCCTCGAGGTAGTGATCGAGGTCGACGCAGCTGCCATGCCGGGCAACGACCCGGGCATGCCTTGCAATCAAAGTCCGTCCATCAAAGACCAGGACCTCTGATGTTTGCAGGGACACGCGGACGGTCTGTCCGATGAACCGGACCGGAACCGAGTACTTGATAATTCGAACCCGGATCAGCGATGACCGGTCCACCCTCGGCACGAGGACCACGCCGGGGTCGAAGGCCTCGGTCGGTAACGGGTTCAGAAGGGTTCGTTCGTGCGCGAAGCCAGTCCCTATCGTAGTTAGTTTCCCGCTGATCCTATGTCTTTCGTCCTCCTCGTCCCAGACGATGATGCCCGCGTTAAGCTCCGCCAAGGACTCCACCACCGGCACGGGCGTGAGCCGGTTCCTGCGGAACCTACCAACCTCACCCTCAATACCGCCCTTCTCGTGCGCACCCTTGATTCCTGGCTGGCAGTAGAACGCGTCGAACCCGCAATGGGACTGGAAGAGGACCCACCGATCGTTCTCCACGCGGTCACGGGACGTCCCGAGGACCTGCTTCACGGCAGCCGTCAGATTGTCGTACCGGATATGACCGGTGGGGACGCCGCCTATCGTGGTAAACGCCTCAAGATGGCCTTCGATGAACGCCTCCTGCCCCTGAGTCGGATAGACGCGGTGCACGGCTTTGCCGGAAAAGGACAGGCGGAATGCGAAGATATAGCACTTCGTGCGGACCCCAGCCAGTTCAACCCGGACCTCACCGAAGTCGACCTCGGCCTCCGCGCCGGGTGCGCGCTCCTGGGGGATGAACACATCCGCAGTGGACTACCCACCCTCGTGCTCGAGCTCGGGCCGCCGGTTCTTCACACAGTGACGGACTGTCGAATACGACCGATCTACGCCATGCTCATCCACCAACCGATCATGGATGCGCTGAGCGGTATGACGTTGCTTCCGCGGTGCAGTCAGATCCTCCCGCAGCATCCCGTCACTGACCACCTTGAACCGGTCAAGCCTAGGAGCGTTCCTGACCGGTGTCTTTCGTCGTGGAGGTTCCGCCGATGCCAAGGCCTGACGCACAGTCCTCCGCGCGACTCGATACTTCCTGGCCAAGGACCGTATCGAGTCATTGTTGACCCGGGTGTCCCTGCGAATCTGCTCGAATAACTCCACCTTCGACTCCATCGCTGCCTTCCACCATCAGAAACACACTCTGATGAATTCAACGGTGGGGTGGGCTCAAGTGAAACTGCGATTAGTCCACTGGCGAGTCGGATTGGGAAGGGTGGTGGGCTCAAGTCAGGCTGCGGAAGTGGCCTCCACTCAAGCTCCCATAGTCATACCGTGGCACCGGACGGCTGGAGGTCCGGAAGACTCTCATCACGGGAGCGGATTCAGGGATCGGCGCGGCAGTGGCGATCGCATTCGCCCGCGAAGGCGTCGACGTCGCGCTTCCCTACCTGCCTGAGGAGGAAGCCGACGCCGACGCCGACGCCGACGCCGATGAGATTGTCCGCCTTACTAGTAAGTGAGTGAGGTGAGATGAGAGAGAAGAGAGACTAGAAGTCCCAGTCGTCGTCCTCAGTGTTGACAGCCTTACCGATGACGTAAGACGAACCCGATCCCGAGAAGAAATCGTGATTCTCGTCCGCATTAGGTGACAGCGCCGACAGAATCGCAGGATTCACATCGGTCACCGACGCCGGGAACATGGCTTCGTAGCCCAGGTTCATCAGCGCCTTGTTGGCGTTGTAGTGCAGGAACTTCTTGACGTCCTCAGCCAGACCAACGGAGTCATAGAGATCGTGGGTGTACTGAACCTCGTTCTCGTACAGCTCGAACAAGAGCTCGAACGTGTAGTCCTTGATCTCCTGCTTCCGCTCAGCCGACTCTTTCTCAAGACCCTTCTGGAACTTGTAGCCGATGTAGTAACCATGGACAGCTTCATCGCGGATGATCAGACGGATCAGGTCAGCCGTGTTGGTCAGCTTTGCACGTGAAGACCAGTACATCGGCAGGTAGAACCCTGAGTAGAACAGGAAGCTCTCCAGCAGCGTCGACGCCACCTTCCGCTTCAGGGGATCGTCACCACGGTAGTAGTTCATGACAATCTCAGCCTTGCGCTGCAGATTCTCATTCTCAGTCGACCAACGGAACGCCTCGTCGATTTCCTTGGTGGAAGCCAACGTGGAGAAGATCGACGAATAGCTCTTGGCGTGCACCGACTCCATGAACGCAATGTTCGTGTAGACGGCCTCTTCGTGAGGGGTGATCGCATCAGGGATCAGGCTGACAGCGCCAACGGTGCCCTGGATGGTGTCCAGCAGGGTCAGACCGGTAAACACCCGCATGGTGAGCTGCTGCTCGTCAGGAGTCAGCGTCGCCCACGACTGGACGTCGTTCGACAGCGGCACCTTCTCAGGCAGCCAGAAGTTGTTGACCAGACGGTTCCAGACATCCACGTCCTTGTCGTCCTGGATGCGGTTCCAGTTGATTGCCTCAACGTGGCTAAGCAGCTTGACCTTCTCGGTCATGTCATCCCCTCAATGGTGGGTTGGTTCTTAGTTAAAGCGTACGACGACGGGCGATGACCCGCCGTCGTACTGCTGTTCGGAAGCAGCTGGTTACAGCATGCAGCTAACGCAACCGTCTACCTCGGTCCCTTCCAGCGCAAGCTGGCGGAGACGGATGTAGTAGATGGTCTTGATGCCCTTGCGCCAGGCGTAGATCTGCGCCTTGTTGATGTCACGAGTGGTGGCGGTGTCCTTGAAGAACAACGTCAACGACAGACCCTGATCCACGTGCTGCGTGGCGGCAGCATAGGTGTCGATGATCTTTTCGAAACCCAGCTCGTATGCATCCTCGTAGTACTCGAGGTTGTCGTTCGTCAGGTAAGGAGCCGGGTAGTACACGCGGCCCAGCTTGCCTTCCTTCCGGATTTCGATCTTCGAGGCCACAGGGTGGATCGACGAGGTGGAGTTGTTGATGTAGCTGATCGAACCGGTTGGCGGCACAGCCTGCAGGTTCTGGTTGTAAATGCCGTGCTCCATGACCGAAGCCTTCAGCGCGCTCCAGTCTTCCTGGGTAGGAATGTGGATGTGCTTGAACAGCTCAGCAACCTTCTCTGTCTGGGGAACCCAGGCCTGGTCGGTGTACTTGTCGAAGAACTCGCCCGTGGCGTACTTCGACTTCTCGAAGCCGCCAAACGTGGTGCCCGTCTGGATGGCCAGCAGGTTGGACGCCCGCACCGCGTGGTAAACCACTGAGTAGAAGTAGATGTTGGTGAAGTCCAGACCCTCTTCGGAGCCGTAATGCACCCGTTCCCGAGCCAGGTAACCGTGCAGATTCATTTGGCCCAGGCCGATTGCGTGGCTCTGGTCGTTGCCACGAGCGATCGACGGAACTGAGGTGATGTTGGACATGTCGGACACAGCCGACAGCGACCGGATGGCCGTTTCGATGGTCAGACCGAAGTCCGGCGAATCCATGGTCTTCGCGATGTTCAGCGAACCCAGGTTGCAGGAGATGTCCTTGCCGGTCTCGTCGTAGGACAGGTCATCGTGGTACGTGGTGGGCTGCGAAACCTGAAGGATCTCGGAGCACAGGTTACTCATGATGATCTTGCCGTCGATCGGGTTGGCCCGGTTCACCGTGTCCTCGAACATGATGTACGGGTAGCCGGACTCGAACTGGATTTCCGCCAGGGTCTGGAAGAAGTCGCGAGCCTTGATCTTGGTCTTCTTGATCCGCGCGTCGTCAACCATCTCGTAGTACTTCTCGGTGACCGAGACGTCGGAGAACGGCATCCCGTAGACCTTTTCGACGTCGTAGGGCGAGAACAGGTACATGTCCTCATCCTTCTTGGCCAGCTCGAAGGTGATGTCAGGGATGACGACGCCGAGCGAGAGGGTCTTGATCCGGATCTTTTCGTCTGCGTTCTCCCGCTTGGTGTCGAGGAAGCGGTAGATGTCCGGGTGGTGAGCGTGCAGGTACACGGCACCGGCACCCTGGCGGGCACCGAGCTGGTTCGCGTAGGAGAAGCTGTCCTCAAGAAGCTTCATCACGGGGATGACGCCGGAGGACTGGTTCTCGATCTGCTTGATCGGCGCACCGACCTCGCGGATGTTGGTCAGCGCGAACGCCACACCGCCGCCACGCTTGGACAACTGCAGCGCAGAGTTGATGGACCGGCCAATTGACTCCATGTTGTCTTCGATGCGGAGCAGGAAGCAGGAAACCAGTTCGCCACGCTGGCGCTTGCCGGCGTTGAGGAAAGTGGGGGTGGCCGGCTGGAAGCGTCCCTCGATGATCTCGTCGACCATCTGGAGTGCCAACTGCTGGTCGCCGCGGGCCAGGTGGAGCGCCACCATGCAGACGCGATCCTCATAGCGCTCCAGGAAACGCTTGCCGTCGAACGTCTTCAGCGTGTACGAGGTGTAGAACTTGAAGGCGCCGAGGAAGGTCTCGAACCGGAACTTCTTGTTGTAGGCGCGCTTGTAAAGGTCGCGGATGAAGTTCATTGAGTACTGATCGAGGGTTTCCCTCTCGTAGTACTCGTTCTTCACGAGGTAGTCGAGCTTCTCCTCGAGGTCATGGAAGAAGACGGTGTTGTTGTTGACGTGCTGCAGGAAGTACTGGTGTGCAGCCTCGCGGTCGGCCTCGAATTGGATCTCTCCGTTGGGGCCGTAGAGGTTCAACATGGCGTTGAGCTCGTGATAGCCCATGCCATGAAAACGCTCTAGCGCAGGTGCGGGGGCGCCGCCTGCTCCCTTTGTCTCTGTCTCTGCAACAGTCATATCCAAAACGCTTCCAATCCTTGGGCTACTCGGTCAACGTCCTCGGACGTTCCCATTAATTCAAATCTGTACAGAACGGGGATCCCGCACTTGGCCGCAATAATGTCCGCCGCCAGGCAGTAGGTTTCCCCGAAGTTGGTGTTTCCTGCGCCAATCACGCCGCGGATCAAGGATCGATTTCCCTCGTCGTTGAGGAACTTGATTACCTGCTTGGGTACGGCGCCCCGTCCGGAAATCCCGCCATACGTCGGCAGGACCAGGACAAACGGCTGCTGTGCTCTAAGTGTTGGTTCCCGGGTCAGCAGCGGCATCCGCGCCGACGCTGTCCCCGTGGCCTCATCAAGTTTCTGGACGAACCGGTGCGTGTTATCCGAGGACGAGGAGAAGTAGATGAGCCGGGCATCGGTCACCCCGCCCGGCTCACTGTGAGCCGCTGCGGTGGGTGACGTGTGCACTGCTGTGAGGGTCATGATGAAGGACCCGCATCCTGTCGAATCAGGCGACCGAGCTGACCGAGGCGTGGCCAAGCTCAGCCAGTTCGTTGATCTTGTCCGGGCGGAAACCCGACCAGTGATCCTGCTCGGTGATGACTACCGGAGCCTGCATGTAGCCCAGTGCGCGGACACGCTCCAGAGCTGCTGGATCCTGCGAGATATCCACGCTCTGGTAGGTGATGCCCTTCTTGTCCAAGGCCCGGTACGTGGCGTTGCACTGTACGCATGCTGGCTTGGTATAAACCGTGACGGTCATAGTCCCTCTCCCCTTGTAATTCTTGGCTTGTCATCGACGCGTATTCAGGAACTGGCGGGCTGTGAACGAGGGACTTTCCGGAGGTCCTCCGGGGTGTGTCGCTTGTGCCCGCCATGCCAGCGGTTCGATATCTAAATACTACATCTAGTGCAAACCTCTGGGTGCGACCCCAAGATGATGTATTACAAGTATGTCATTCATCGGCTGGTTCGTCCACAGATAATCCACAATCGGAGCTCTCCGAAATGCGCGGAAACCCGCTGATCCATGGCCGTCATCCACACCCCTGTGGAGTACTTGCGCACAGGCAAAATACTTCTGTGTCGTGGTTTGTCGGCGTGTCGTCTATGCGCCGGAAGTTAACTACCCCAGTGGCTTCTGCGACAGGATCTGGTCCACACCCATGCGACCGTCGCGGAAGGTCATCGACGCACCCACCAGGTAGAGCCGCCAGACACGGGCAACTTCCTCGCCCATCATTTCGACTGCCTGATCCCAGTTCGCCTCGAACCGGTCGTGCCAGGCATCGATGGTGTGGACATAGTGCTCCCGCATGGCTTCAACGCCGCGGATCTCGAACCCGGCGTTCTCGATCAGGTTGATAGTGTCCCCCACCGACCGCATGTGCATGTCGGGCGCAATGAAGGACTCGATGAACGGGCCACCACCAGGGTTCTTGCCGTGCCGTGACATTTGCTGGATCAGCACCTTACCGCCGGGCCGCACATTGCGGAACAGCGTTGAGGTGTAGGTTCCGTAGTTCTCCTCGCCGACGTGTTCCCCCATTTCGAGGGACGCCACCGCGTCGTAGGGTCCGTCGCTGACCTCGCGGTAGTCCTGGAGCCGGATTTCCACCCGGTCCTGCAGCCCGCGCTCGGCAATCCGCTGATCGATAAACGCCTTCTGCTCTTTGGAGATGGTGACCCCGGTGACCTTCGCCCCAAAATGTTCGGCAGCGAACAGGCTCAGCGAGCCCCAGCCGCAGCCGACGTCGAGGAAGCGCTGCCCGGGCATCGTGTCGAGACCGATTTTGCGGCAGACCTGATCCAGCTTGTCCCGCTGGGCATCCTCGAGCGTGTAGTCAGGATCGTCGGACAGCCAGTAGCCGCAGGAGTAGGCCATGTGGTCGTCGAGGATCAGCTCGTAGAAACTGTTGGACAGATCGTAGTGGTGGCTGATGGCCTCCCGGTCGCGCAGCAGGCTGTGCAGCCTGCCCTTGATCTTCGCCTGCGACGCCGGCGCCGGCAGCGGAGGTCCGAAGACTCCCAGTTCGCGGGCCAGCTTCGTCAGCTGCAGCACCAGCGACGGGGTCAGCTTCGGCATGGTGAGATCCCGTGACGCCACCACATTCCAGAGATGGGTGAGGGCGTCGTCAAGCGACCCGGGCACATCGACCTCCCCGGTCACATACGCCTGCGCGGCACCCAACTCCCCCGGGCTCCACAACAGCCGGCGCAACGCATTGGCGCTGTTGATCTGGACTTCGGGCTGACCAATTGGTCCGGCCGTGCTGCCGTCCCAGGCGCGGAGATGCACCGGCAGTTCGCCGCCCACTATCGGGTCGAGGATCCGCGCGATCCTGCCGGCGATGTCCTGATCGATGCTGGCGGTCTGTCGTGTGGTTTCGGACTGAGTCAAGGGAATGCTCCTGATGGTTACGGCCGGCGGTCGAAGATGAGCTGTTGCACGTCGAGGTAGCCGGACTGGAAGCCGGCCCGCGAGTAGCACAGGTAGAAGCGCCACATCCGCTGGAAGACGTCGTCGAAGCCGAGGGCCGCGACGTCGTCGGCGTGCGCAAGGAAACGTTCCTCCCACAGCCTGAGGGTTTGCGCGTAGTGGTCGCCCATTGAAAGCCGCTCACGCACCCTCAGGCTCGTATAGCGGTCGGTGATGTCCTCGATCGCCCGGACCGAGGGGATGAAGCCGCCCGGGAAAATGTACTTGTGGATCCAGGTGTACGACCGGCGGGTCACCATCATTCGCTCGTGCGGCATGGTGATCGCCTGAATGGCTACCCGGCCGTCAGGAGCGAGCAGCCGGTCGATGGTCTGGAAGTACACGCCCCAGTACTCGTAGCCCACCGCCTCGATCATTTCCACCGACACAATCGCGTCGTACTGGCCCTCGACGGCGCGGTAATCCTTCAGCTCGATGGTGACCAGGTGGGACAACCCTGCCTCTGCAACGCGCTGCTCAGCCAGTTCCTTCTGCTCGCTCGACAGGGTCACCGAGACCACTGTGGCCCCGCGGCGGGCGGCACGGATGGCCAGCTCGCCCCAGCCCGTGCCGATCTCCAGCACCCTGGTTCCCTCGCCGACGTCGGCCTGGTCCAGCAGCCGGTCAACCTTGCGCTGCTGGGCTTCCGGAAGGTCGTCCCACCGCGCATCCAGCAGTTGTGGCCCATTGGCGTCGAACAGGGCGCTGGAGTAGGACATGGTGTCGTCCAGGAACAGGTTGAACAGGTCGTTGGACAGGTCGTAGTGCCGGGAGATGTTGGACCGGGTATTGACCTTGGTGTTGCGCTCCTTGCGGGGCGGTTTGGGCAGGTACAGCCCGCGCAGCTTCTGCAGCGGGACCGGCACCAGATGGGCGGCCTGCGCCGCGAACACCTGCATCACTTCGGTGAGGTCCGACGCCGTCCAGTCCTGCGCCATGTAGGCCTCGCCCAGCCCGATCAGCCCGTTGTCGCCCAGCCGCGCGAAGAAATCAGCTGGGCGGTGGATCCGCATCTCGGGGCGGGGTCCCCCGCCGGGTGCACCCAGGACCGTCCCGTCGTCGTACAGGACCCGCAACTGCAACCGGTTCACGGCTGCGGTGAAGATCTTCTCAGCGAGCGCCGCGGCAACCTTGTTCCGGGGGCCCGACGGAACAAGGGCGATACCGGGCCAGTACTGAGGATCTACGTCTTCCTCGGAACGAACAAGGGTACTCATCGAACTGCCTCCTGCGAATCATGGTGTGGCCTGGTGCGGACGGGCAACCGGCGCATCCAGAGTTTAACTCCCTGCCACCTGATCTGCGCAGCCGCGCGCAGGGGTGCAACCGGGATGGCGGTGATCATGCGGACAACGTTGCCGGTCGTGGCTGGCAGGCGGTGGCCCGCCATCGTTGCGATAAAGGGGGATTGACCATCCCGGTGCAGGGTAATTGCGATGGTGAGCCGTTCAGCCGGTTCCGGGACACGCATCTCGTAACTGCCCGAGACGTCGTTAAACGGCGACACATAGAACGCCTTCTCGGTGACAGCGCGGCCCACCAGGTCCGGATCCAGCAGGTAGCAGTGCCGCTCCCCGTAGGTGTTGTGCACCTCGGCGATCACCGCGGCCAGTGTCCCGTCGGTGCGGTGGCACCAGAACAGGCTCAGGGGGTTGAACACGTGCCCGAGCACCCGGCCGCTGGTCAGCATGGTGACGGTTCCGCCGTCGTCGTCGATACCCTGGGTCGCCAGATAGGTGGCGACGTTGGACCGGATCGAGCGCTCCGGGTCCCCCAGATGGTCGGCGGCGGAGAACACCGCGAACGGCCGCAGCCACCTTGGGAGCTGTGGGAGGTCATCCAGGTTCACGAACCAGCTGTAGCTGCGGTAGGTGAACTCATTGTGTAGCGGCGACCGGCGCACATGCCGGATCGTCGTCGGGTACAGGGCGGACGGGCTTGGGTCCGCGGGGTAGGAAGCAGGGCTCATGACGGAACGTCCACCACTGCAACCTCGAGCGGTTCGGCGTCCCAGGAACCGCCGAGACGTTCAGCCGCCCGGAGCCCGGAGAGGGCCCCGTCCTCATGGAAACCCCACCCGTGATAGGCGCCGGCGAAGGCGATCCGCTCGTCGCTGAGATCGGCCAGGCGGCGTTGCGCGGCGAGCGACGACGGCGTGTACTGCGGGTGCTCGTAGGTCATTGATTCCAGTACCGACTCCGGGGCAATCTCGTCGCGCTCACCAAGACTGACGAGGAACCGGTGCGCGGTGCGCCCCTCCAGCCGCTGCAGCCGTGTCAGGTCGTAGGTGACCAGGACCCGGTCGGGGCTCGCCTCGCAGGACGGCAGCCGGTAGTTCCACGAGGACCGGACGGCGTCGGTCCGCGGCAGTACCGATTCGTCGGTGTGGAAGAGCGTGTGGTTTGTCGAGTACGGCAGATCGCCCAGCACCTGCCTCTCGAGCGGGCCGGCCTCCCCCAGCATGGCGAGCGCCTGGTGCGGGTGAGTCGCGATCACAGCCGCATCATAGGTTTCGGTCTCGCCGTTGGAGGTGACGACGACGCCGTCCCCTGCCTTTCGCACCCCGGCGACGGGCGATCCGAGCCGCACGTCCTCGATGTGATCGAGGACCCGGCTCACGTACTCTCCCGACCCGCCCGTCACGGTGCGCCACTGCGGCGACCCCTTGATGGTGAGCATTCCGTGGTGCGACATGAAGGAAAACAGGTACCGCGCCGGATAGGCGAGCGCCGTCGACGGGTCGCAGGACCACACCGCGGACACTACGGGGGTCATGAAGTGGGAGGTGAAGTACTGGCTGAACCGTCCCCGGGCGAGGAACTCACCGAGGGTCATTCCATCGTCTGCGCCGGTAGCCTCCAGGAGTGCACGGGCGTTGCGCTGGAAACGGAGAACCTCGAGCAACATTTTGAGGTACCTGCCGCGGCGCAACACTCCCGGCTGACCGAATACCCCGCGCCTGCCCTTGGCCCCGGCGTACTCGAGCCCGCAACCATCGCACCGGACCGACATGGTCATGTCGGAGTCCTGGGTGGGAACGCCCAGTTCGTCAAAGAGCCGTAACAGCGTCGGGTAGGTACGGTCGTTGTGGACAATGAACCCGGTGTCGACACCTGACGTAGTACCGTCGGCCATCGGCATCTGGTGGGTATGGGCATGGCCACCGGCGCGGCGGTCGGCCTCGTAGAGGGTGACCGAGTGGTGACGGCTCAGCACATAGGCGGCGGTCAGCCCCGCCACGCCGCTGCCGACGACGGCGACCCGGCGGCGGACGCCCGGCTCGCTGGAGCCGGCGTCGGGCGTGTCAAGGTCCGGCGTGCCATGCTGTTGCTCAGTCATCTGCGCTCCTCCGCGTAGGTTTGCGTAAGGCGTCCAGCCGGTCGATCCGACCGTCCGGCACCTCACCACAGGCCTCCCAAAAGGAAAACGCCTGTTGTAAATATAGTTTGGTTATTGTTCGGAGACGGTTCATTCCCGGATTGGTGCCCCAGCCAGGGCCGAGGATCGCGAATGGCCCTCCGCTGCGGAAAGGAGTGCCAGTGGTCAACCCCGTGCATTTGCGCACACTTCTGGAGGTCATCCGGCTGGGCTCGTTCACGGCTGCAGCGTCCCGCCTCGGGTATACGGCGTCGGCGGTGTCACAGCAGATGTCGGCTCTGGAGCGGGACACCGGGGCCACCCTGTTTGAGCGGTCCGCGCGCAGCGCGATTCCGACGGAGGCGGCAGTGGTCATGTCACGTCATGCGGCGAAGGTGCTCACCGACATCGACGCCCTCCTGGCCTCGACGGCGCGGGCCGAGGCAGAGCCCACGCAGGAGCTACGGTTGGGGATTTTCCCGAGTCTGGCCACCTATGCACTACCGCGACTGCTCGGCACCCCTGAATGGCGTCGGTTGGGGATCAGCCTGAAGGTGTACGTCGCGGAACCGGGTCAGACCATCCAGGGGTTGCGGGCCGGCGGCGAACTCGACCTGGCCCTGGTGTTCCAGGTGGGCCAGGGTGGGCTCGCCTGGCCGTCGTCGGTCAGTCGCCAGTGGATCGGGGATGACAATTTCCGGGTGGTGCTCCCGGCTGCATGGGGCATCCAGCCCGGGGCAGCGGTCAGCGCCGACCAGCTTTCCGACATGCCATGGATCATGCACCACCCCGGGACTGCCGATGCCACGGTGATCGAACGGCTGTTCGCCAGCTGCAACCTGCACCCGCGGGTGGTGGCGTACTGCGACGATTTCAACGCCAGTCTGGCGATGGCCGACGCCGGGCTCGGCGCCGCGCTGGTCCCCGACCTCGCCATGACCCACGGCCCATCCGGCGTGGTGGCGCTGGATGTCCCCGAGATCCGCCTGGCCCGCAGTATCTTCGCCCTGCAGATCGGTGACCGGCAGACCACCAGGGTGGGGCTCTTCATGGACCAGCTCGCTGCCATCCTGAAGGCACAGAGCATCGAGCCGGTCCGCAGCTAGAGTGTCAGCCTCACCCGAACGGCGGCGTTGACCAGGTTACCCAATGACTCGGTGGTTTCCGTGTACCCCCTGGTCTTCAGGCCGCAGTCGGGATTCACCCAGAGCTGCCGGGCTGGCACGTGCCGGACCGCTTTCCCCAGGAGGTCCGCAACCTCATCCTCGTCCGGGACCCGTGGCGAATGAATGTCATACACCCCCGGCCCCACCCCCCGCGCGAAACCGTGGGACTGCAGGTCGTGGACCACTTCCATCCGCGACCGGGCGGCCTCGATCGAGGTGACGTCCGCATCGAGGCCGTCGATCGCCTCGATGATGGCGCCGAACTCGGAATAGCAGAGATGGGTGTGGACCTGCGTGGACGGCGCCGCCCCGGAGGTTGCCAGCCGGAAGGAGTTGACCGACCACGCCAGGTAGTGCGGCCGCTGTGCCGCCCGGAGGGGCAGCAGCTCGCGGAGCGCCGGTTCGTCGACCTGGATCACCCGGATACCGGCACGCTGCAGATCGCTCACCTCGTCGCGGAGCGCGAGGGCCACCTGGCTTGCCGTCTCGCCCAGCGGCAGGTCATCCCGGACAAAGGACCAGGCCAGGATGGTGACCGGACCGGTCAGCATCCCCTTCACGGGCTTGCTGGTCAGGGACTGGGCGTATTCGGCCCACCGCACGGTGATCGGTTCGGGTCGGCTGACATCGCCCCACAGGATTGACGGCCGGGTACATCTCGACCCGTAGGACTGCACCCATCCGTTCACCGTGACGTCGAAGCCGTCCAGGTGTTCGGCGAAGTACTGCACCATGTCGTTGCGTTCCGGCTCACCGTGCACCAGGACATCAAACCCCAGGTCCTCCTGCAGTGCGATGACCCGCGCAATCTCCTCCTGCATCAGGCCCGTGTACTCCTCGGTGGTGAGGTCTCCCCGGTGGAACCGGGCCCGCGCTGACCGCACCTCGACGGTCTGTGGGAACGATCCGATGGTGGTGGTGGGAAGCACGGGCAACTGGAGGGCCTCCTCCTGCGCCGCGACCCGTTCCTGGTACGGTCCGCGGGTGAAGTCCGACGGCGTGAGTGCGCCGAGCCGCTCCCTCACCTCGTGCCGGTTGACGCCGACGGCGGCCGCGCGGGAGGCCAGCACCGCCGTGGCCTCGGCGATGGCGCCGTCGATCGACCCGGTCGGGGACCCATCCACCAGCCGGGACAGGGTGAGAACCTCGGCGATCTTCTGGTCCGCGAAGGCCAGCCACGACCGGAGGTCGGGAGCCAGGTCCGGTTCGTCGTCGACGTCGTGCGGGACGTGTTGCAGCGAGGTGGAGGTCGCCACCGTAAGCCGGTCGACCGAATCAGCGAGGGTGGTCAGCTTGGCCGCCGCGGTCGCGAGGTCGGCTTTCCAGATGTTGTGGCCGTCGACCACCCCGGCCACGAGGGTGGTGCTACCCAGGACGGCCAGGTCCTGGGCTGAGGGCAGATCGCCCTTGAAGAGGTCCAGGTGCAGCGCGTCAATGCCGGTGGCGGCCAGGACCGGCAGCAGCGATCCCAGTGAGCCGTACGCAGTGGTGACGAGCAGTGAGGGCCGTTCGGCCGTCCCGGCGAGGTACTGGTAGGCCCGCTCCACGGCAGCCGCCACCTCGTGTTCGGGGATCACTTGGTCCGCCACCAGCGCCGGCTCCTCCAGTTGCACCCAGCGCGTTCCCACAGCAGCCAGCCGGCCGAGGAGGTCGGCGTAGAGCGGCAGCAGGTCGTCGAGCCGGGTCAGCGGGGAGAAGCCGTCAGGCGCCTCTGCCGCGGCCTTGCTGAGCAGCAGGAAAGTGACCGGGCCGATGAGGGTGGGCCGCAGCGTGATCCCCAGGTCGGCTCCCTCTACGACGTTGCGCAGCGTCCAGTCGTTGGCAATCGTGAACCGGGTGTCCGGCCCGATCTCGGGGACCAGGTAGTGATAGTTGGTATCGAACCACTTGGTCATTTCCAGGGGCGGCCGCCCGGCGTCGCCGCGGGCGAGGGTGAAGTAGGCGTCGAGTCCCAGCGAACCGCCGTCGTCGTACAGGTCCTGGAACCGGGCCGGCACCGCCCCGAAGGTGACGGCGGTATCGAGCACCTGGTCATACAGGGAGAAGGACGCTGGGATGGCCGACGCGGTCTCCGAAAGCCCGAGGCCGGCCAGCCGCGCGTAACCGTCCTCGCGGAGCTGGCGGGCGGTGGCTTCCAGCTCCGCCGCCGAGATTCTGGACGCCCAATAGGATTCAACGGCCTTCTTCAGTTCGCGCCGGGGGCCGATACGGGGGTAGCCGACGATCGTTGCGGCCGGGAATTCACTGTGCATGGTGGTACACCCTTCGGAAGTAATGGTGGGTCAGGCGGTCTGGATCAGGCCCGACGCCGGCGGGCGGCTCAACTCAAGCCGGTCGAGGACGTCCAGCGCTGCCGCGTGTTCGTTGAAGGTGTAGATATGGATGCCCGGGGCGCCGTCGTTCAGCGCAGCGTGCGCCAGGTCCACGGTGGCGCGGACGCCGATGCGCCGTCGTTCGGCGTCGTCACCGGCGCTGACCAGCCGATCCTTCAACCGGGCGTCGAGCTGCAGTCCCGCGAGTTCGCTGAGCCGCTCCAGCCGCCTGACGCTGGTGAACGGGATGACGCCCGGGATGATGGGAATGTCCACGCCGGCGCGGCGGGCCGTACGCAGGAGCTGGCTGTACTGTTCCGGTGCGAAATAGACCTGAGTGATGGCGAAGTCGGCTCCTGCCGCCTGTTTGGCCAGCAGTACTTCGATGTCGTGTTCGGTGCTCGGTGATTCCGGGTGTTTCGTGGAGTAGGCGGCGACGCCGACGGCGACCCGGCCGGCGCACAGATGTGCCGTGAGTTGCCGTTCCGCCTGCCGGATCAATTCCACCAGCTCGCTGGCGTGCTGCAGATCGCCCTCGGGCAGCGACCGGTCAAGTGGCCGGTCGCCGCGAAGGGCGAGGATGCCGCGCACTCCGCGGGAGATCAGTTCGTGCACGAGCTGGACCAGATAGTCCCGGGAGTTCCCCACACAGGTGAGGTGGGCGAGCGGTTTCAGGGTGGTCTCGTCCAGGAGACGCTTCAGCAGCCCGACGGCGGTGTCCCGGTTGGAGCCGGAAGCACCATAGGTCACTGATACGAAGTCCGGCCGGGTATCTTCAAGCGCCCGGATGGTCCGCCACAGTCCTTCTTCGGCGCTGGTGGTGCGCGGCGGGAACAATTCGTAGGACAGGGCCGGGTAGGTGGGCGGCGGCGGAAGGGGATATGACATTTGTGTCCTGTTTCGTTAGGTCACCGCCAACCCATCAGGGCATTCGGCTGGTGAAATAATCCGGAGGAACGCAGATCCGAGTCCAGGCGTAGCGCGGCAGCGCTGCTATGGAACTCCTGCGAACAAATGTCAGACCCACATGGGGGCACCCACACTCTCCGTGGGAGAGTCGCTGACCCGTTACTGAAGTAACTTGGGGGCTACGCTACGCCGTCGACCCCGCCGCATCAAGTACCCGGCGCCTACCAGCAAGTCAATCTGGGCACTGAATCGAGCTGGACACACCCCGTGCACATCAGAACCGGGGACACATTAGGACGGCGAATTCCGTGGGAGAGAGAATGCTGGAAGAATAGCAAGCATGCTGAACAACCCTTCCGGTGCCCGCCTGCTGACCCGGGTGGGAGGACTGATCCGCCACAAGCGGCTGCTGCTGGCGCTCAAGGCCGCCCTCGCCGCCTCCATTGCCTGGCTGGTTGCCCTGCAGGTGCCGGGCGTCGCCTCCGAGTACCCGTATTACGCACCCCTGGGCGCCGTGGCCTGCATGTACCCGACCATTGCGGGCTCAGCGAAACAGGGCTTCCAGACACTGGTGGGCCTGGCCCTCGGGTTTGCCCTGGCCTTCCCAGTGATATTTTTCGGCGACCGTTCGGTGGTGTCGGTGGCGTTGGTCGTGGGACTCGGGGTACTTACCGCCGGGCTTCCCCACATTGGTGCGGGCCGGGACTGGATCCCCGTCGCTGCCCTGTTTGTCCTGCTGCTCGGCGGCGACGATCCTGACGGGTATTCGTTCGGGTATCTGTTGCAGATGCTGGTGGGCGTAACAATCGGCCTGATCGTGAATGTGCTGATCATTCCGCCCCTGCACCTGAACGCGGTGGTTGCCGGACTCGACAGTCTCCGCTCCGCACTCGCACTTCAGCTGCGGGACATGGGCGAGGCCCTCCGAGAGCAATGGCCACCGGAGCACAAGGACTGGGCCGATCGGCAAAACAAGCTCACCACCTTTAGCAAGGAGGTGCGCACCGCAGTGCAGCTGGCAGATTCCAGCCGGCACGGGAACATCCGCCAGTACCGTCACAAACGGGACCTGGCCGCCGATTTCCACTCACTGCAGTCGATGGAGCGTATTACGTTCTACGTCGAGGACATGACCGAACTGCTCACCGACGTCATCTGGCGTACCCCGGAATCCACTCCCCTGCCCAAACCGCTCGGTCCGCCCCTCGCTTACGCGGTGAAGCTCACCGGGACCGCCGTCGAAGAATGGGACACCACCGCCGAGTCCCTGACCGACGCCGAGAACGCCGTCGAGGACCTGATGCAACACCTCAAGGACGTGTCCCCTGACGAGCGGATTGACGCGACCGCTTCGCTGGGCATGGCCCTTCGACGCATCCTCCTGACCATCCGCGCCGACGCCGGCCCGCAGGATCAGGACGGAATTACTCTGCCGGCTCCTGAAACGAATGATCAATAATTCCAAGGTCCGCCAGCTGGGATGACATTCCGGCGCCGTCCGGTGCGTAGATCCACGGAATGTTCGGGGTGGGCGAGGACGGCTTGGCGTTCGAGCGGCCACCGGCCAGCACTGCCTCACCCATGGTCAGCTGGCGAATCGCCACAGCCCGAACATTCTGCGGGTACTGCTCAGCGAAGTCGGCGTAGATTTCCTCGTCATGCTGGCCATTGTCGCCGATGAGCAGCCACTTGATGTCGGGGAACTCGGCGGCGAGCCGTTTCAGCGAGCTGCGCTTGTGCTCGGGGCCGCTGCGGAACCAGCGATCCCGGGTGGGGCCCCAATCGGTCAGCAGTTTCGGCCCGGCGGGATACAGGTTTCGCGACAGGAAACGGGTGAGCGCGGGAGCGACGTTCCACGCCCCGGTGGACAGATACAGCACCGGTGCCCCGGGGGACTCCTGCGTGATGCGTTCCAACAGCACGGCCATCCCCGGGGTGGCAGCCCGTGCGTGCTCGTCGAGGACGAACGTGTTCCACGCGGCGAGGAACGGCCGGGGCAGCGCAGTGACCATGACGGTGTCGTCGATGTCGGAGACCACGCCAAAGTCGATGCCGGATTCAATGATCCGCACCGGCGACTCGACCAGGATGTTGTCGGCCGAGCGTAGTGTGATGGTGTGCCAGCCCGGAGAGAGCTGGGCATCGATCCGTGCGTCGACGATTCCGCCACGGTCGGCAGTCACCTGGTGGCTCTCTCCGTCCACCTCGACGGTGACCGACGCATAGCGAACGGGTGCGCTGGTGAAATTGCGCCACCCACGGATGCCTTCCTTGATGGTCTTCAGCACCTCACCGCCGCTGATCGGCGCCATCTCCTCGGGATCAGCCAGGACCACGCGGGCCAGAACCCGTATCCAGCTGCCGGTCCCATAACCGGTGTACGGGATGATCGTTTCGACGTGTCCACGCTTGATAGCGACATTTGTCTGGACCGAGTGCCAGGCATCGTCTATCCGGAGGCCAAGATGGGTTCGTTCTTCGACGCCGTCGTTGTCCGACGCGGCCTGATCTGGTGGGGTGCTCGATGACATGCTCCCAGTCTTTCACGTCGGGGCCGCCACCGAGGGTTCAGTAGGGTGGAGACATGATTGAGACGTGGTGGAACCGGATCGTGGAGGGGTTCGCCCGGGCCGAGCCACCGGAGGTCACCGCCGTGGAGCTGGCGATCATGGTGCTCGCCGCCGCGGCGCTGTCGATCCCCCGGTTCACCTGGCGTTACTTCGGCCTGTTCACCACCGTGGTGCATGAGCTCGGCCACGCATTCGCTGCCCTGATGACCGGCCGGGTACTCAAGGGCATCACGCTGACCATGGACCATGCGGGCACGACGACGACGATCGGGCGCCCGGGGTGGCGCGCCGCATGGTCCGGGTTCTGGGGATACCCCACACCGGCAGTGCTCGGAGCATCGCTGACCTGGGCCGGCCTCAACGGGTGGGGTCCCGCGGCCCTGTCGCTGGGAGCGTTGATCCTGCTCGCAGCGCTCCTGTTGATCCGTAACGGCGGCGGCCTGCTCATCCTGCTGTCAGCGGTGGCCGTCTCGGCGTTGCTGGTACTGACCCTCCCGGCAGCGTTCACCGGGCATGTGGTCATTGCCCTCGGGCTGGCGCTCCTGGTCGGGTCGGTGCGGGATCTGGGCAAGGTGATCTCGGTACACCTACGGCGCCGTCGGGAACTGCAGTCCTCCGACGCGTACCTGCTGTACCGCAGCACCGGTGTCCCCTCGCCAGTCTGGTTACTGTTCTTCGCCGTCGTCATCGCGGGGTCGTTGGTTGCGGCCTGGTTCCCATTGTCCAAGGTGGTCGGCACGGCGCTCAGCTAGCATTACTAGCTATGGCACCCGGCGCAGCTGGCCAGCAACGCAATTTTGGCGCTGGATCGGCTGAGGTCGGTGAAAACCGGCACGAATGCGGCTAACGTGAGGGTGCCACACTGATCGTGGTGAGAGGCGCGGGGAGCCTCCTTTGACAAGTACGGGAGCATCTTGGTGGTACTTCGGTGGGTTAGGTCTGCGCTCAGTGCGTTCCCGCGTGGTTCGCGCCTCCCCGACCCGGCCTGGAATTTGCGCCACCGGCTAATCCTGCTGTTCGCGGTAATATCGTCGGTCTTGGTCGCTCTCTTTTCCCTTTTCCAACAGGAACCCCTGCGGATGGCGCTGGTCCAGGGCGCCGCTCCCGCAGCAGTAGCGTTGCTGGCTTGGAAAGCCCCGTTGAGTAGGCGTTTTAGCGCATCGCTCAGCTCGGCGTCCCTGATGCTGGTCGCGGCAATGGTCGTGAACATCAGTGGCACCATCGAAGCCCATTTCCTGTTCTTTATCCTCGTTCCCGTCGTTGCTTTGTACGAGGACTGGGCGCCATTGGCAACAGCCTCCATTCTGGTCTTGGGCCATCACGCAATAATGGGAGTCGCTTTGCCGACCGCCGTCTACAACCATGACGCGGCGCATGATGATCCGCTCACCTGGTCACTGATCCATAGCGCGCTGTTTCTTGCGATGTGCGCCACCAGCATTGTGCACTGGACCATCCATGAACGGGCCCGGCGGGATGGCTCCATGTTGCTGGCCCAGCTCGCCAGCCAGGCACTCCACGATCCTCTCACCGGGCTGGCCAACCGCACCCTGCTGAATGACCGACTTTCCCAGGCACTGATCATGAGCCAGCGCACCGGCACCCCAGTGATGGTGCTCACCGTTGATATTGACGGTTTCAAACCGGTCAATGACTCCTACGGGCACGCAGCCGGGGACACACTGCTGATCGAGCTGGCACGCCGCCTCGAATCGTGCATCAGGGCAGGCGACACCGCGGCACGCCATGGCGGCGATGAGTTTACTCTGCTGCTGCCCGGCACACCTCCCGAAGAGGCGCCGGCGATGGCCGAGCGGGTTATGGCAGCGGTAAGTTCACCGGTTTTCCTCCTCGGCGTCGAGATGCAGATGAGCGTGAGCATCGGTATCGCTCTGAGTTCGCCGGGTCTTTCGTCTGAGCTGCTGCTGCAGGAAGCGGATCAGGCCATGTACGCAGCCAAGCACAATGGCCGCGGCGGCTACATGGTGTTCGATAAGACCCTGGCCGCTGGCACGCTGGGCACGCTGGCGGTCCACCCCGACCATGCGCGGGCGTGGGCGGCCTACACACACGACCTCCGTTCGGAAATTGCCTCAGCGAAAGAGCTAGGGCTGATCCCCGAGCAGTCCCGCGGTCCCGAAACTGTGAGGCGCACGCTCGAGTCCGTCGTAGCGGCAATCGAACAGCTGCCCGAGGGACAGCAACCAGCAGGGTTGGCGCTTCCCGAACGGAATGCCCTGGAAGAGTTCGTATTCCATCATGATCTGGTGCAGCACTGGGCTGACACCCTCAGGCTGGACTCGATCATCGAGGTCCAGCGTTCACCCGAGGCAGACGAGTTCTGGCGCACCCTCCACCAGACCGTTATCAAGGACGCGAACGATCTGGTGGACGACGACGGCGACGCCGTCCACGCTGACTCCTCACCTTCCTAGCGGGGAGCTAGGTGGCTTCCTGGCGCGGAACTACGTGGCTTCCTAACGCGGGCTACTTGGCGGTCACCGTGACCTTCGGATTGACCGGCGGAGTCGCAGAGTTGACCTGCAGGCCGATGGTGGCCGTCTGGCCCTTCCGCAGGCTCGTGGTCCAGTCCGTCCCGACGCAGGTGACAGACCTCTTCGTCACCGAGGTGCACTTCAGACCCCAGGAGTTGACTACGCCAATCACCTGCGGATCAGTGAAGGTCACCGACCACGAGCTCACATCCCGGGTAGCCTTCACTGTGATGGTGGCAACGTAGCCGCCCGCCCAGGAACTCTGCACCGACCATTGGGCCGACACTGCGGGTGCACCAGTCGGCGGAACCGGCGACGGTGACGCGCTGGGCTTCGACGTTGGCTTCGGCGACGGTGACGCGCTGGGCTTCGGCGTCGGCTTCGGCGTCGGTGACGCGCTGGGCTTCGGGGTCACGGCAGGTACGGCCACGGGTCGCAGGATGGGTTGCAGCGCGGCCAGCTTTGCCGTCTCAGGGGTGCGCCAGTCCGATTTCAGCAGGCCCCCGGTGTCGGAGCTGTTCGGGTTGAAGGACCAGTAGGCAAAACTCGTTCCGTTGGTGGCCAGATAGGAGACCAGTTTGCTCATCCACTGTTTGTCCGAGGTCGTCACAAGTTTCGAACCGAACTCGCCGACAAGCACCGGGGCGATCCCCTGCTTGGCGATGAACCCCCAGTTGGCGTCCCAGATACCCGGCAGGTTCGCCGGGTAGTTGGGGGAAGCGAACCACTTCTGCGGATAGACCGAGGCAGGGTAATCGTGGGGCGAATAGACCACCCGGTTGGGCACCGACAGTTTCACCGGCTTCTTCGCGACATCGGCGAGACCCCCACCCCACCACGTCCACGAGTCATTACCCTGCGCCTCGACGCCCTCCACGATGACCAATAGCTTGGGGTTGACCGCCAAGACGGCATTCCCCGCCCGGGTTGCCGCCGCATGCCAGTCCTGGGCAGGATTGGCGCCGCCCCACCGCGCTGCCCCGTGCGGCTCGTTGTGGAGGTCAAAGCCGATCACCGTCGGTTCGTTCTTGTACCGGGCGGCCAGCATCTTCCAGTCGGCGATCCACTTGGCTTCCGGATACTGGGGTGTGTACCAGAGCTCCGACTGCGCGTTCGAGGAAGGGCGGTGACGGTCAAGAATCACATTGAGTCCAAGAGCCTTCGATTTGGCGACCAAGAGGTCCATCACCTGCTGCGGGCTCTTGCTGGCCAGATCGGGGTTGGCGTAGAAGTTGGTGTCCGAGCTGACCTTGCCCGAGGTGATGCACTGATTGGAGTAGGGCAGGCGGATGGTGTTGAAGCCCATCGACTTGATCTGCCGGAGACCATCGTTGAGTTTGATGGTCCAGAGACCGTGCGGAACGCAGTCGGGAGTCTCCAGACCAAACCAGTTGGCGGCCCTGATGACGTAGGGCTTGTTCGCTGTGTCGCGGATAGTGCCGCCGTCGGTGTGCAGCCATCCGGCACCGGTGACGGACACGTCCGCGGCACGGACGGCGCTGATCGCCGTCGGCTGCGCGGCGGGCTGCGCCACACCACAACCGGCCAGGACAAGCAGGCCGGCGACGGCGGGAACGAGTACCTTCGCCCATCGGGCGCGCGCCCAGGGGTGGGTGCCGGGTTTTATAGGCATGTACGGGGGTTCCTTTTCGCGTAAGACCATCAGTCCGGCACCACTTCATGTTGAGAATACGCCAATAGTGCGGGACTCCGCGTGCGGGGTATTCTGGTGGCTGACGAAAGGGGAGCGTACCGGTGGATAAGCAAGAACGTGCGGACTCTTCGACGGTGGAACTTCACCCGTGGCCGCTCCCGGTCAGCACCAGGGTGTTGAACATTGCCAAGGCCGTGATCGGGGCGGCGCTGATCCTCATTCTGATCACCCAGATCCTTCCGGTGAATCTCCTGGGCGGAATGATGAACCACTTCTTCACCATTCTCCTGCTGCTGTCCTGGGCGGGCCCGGCTCGGCGAATGATGCGCCGGTATACCTCCGGCGGCAGAAACAACCAGTCGACCGAGGACCCCAAGACAGAGGATCCCTAATTGCTCAACCGCCTGATGCTCCTAGATACGGCTTCCCTCTACTTCAGGGCGTTCTACGGTTTGCCGGACTCCCTGAAGTCCCCCGACGGAACCCCGGTCAATGCTGTCCGCGGCCTCCTCGACATGATCGCCCGGCTGGTTGCCGACTACGAGCCCACCCACCTGGTTGCCTGCTGGGATGATGATTGGCGCCCGGCCTGGCGGGTGGATCTCATACCCAGTTACAAAGAGCACCGGATGACGAAGGCGGTCACGGACGGCGTCGACGTCGAAGAGGTGCCACCCGGGTTGGTGGCACAGATTCCGCGTATCCGCGAGATTCTGGCGGCCTTCGATATTACGGTGATCGGCGCGCCCGAGCACGAGGCCGACGACGTCATCGGCAGTCTGGCGGCTCAATCGGATACACCGGTGGACGTGGTTACCGGGGATCGCGACCTGTTCCAGCTGGTCGACGACCGCGGTGATGTACGCGTGATCTACACCGCCCGCGGAATGAGCCGGCTCGAGGTCTTGACCGATGCGACAGTGGTCAGCAAGTACCAGGTCCTCCCCGGCCAGTACGCGGATTTTGCTGCCCTCCGCGGGGATACCTCCGACGGACTGCCCGGTGTCGCGGGGATTGGCGACAAGACCGCTGCGAGTCTGTTGCAGGAGTTTGTCGACCTGGACGGGGTGATTGCAGCCGCTGGCGACCCGGCGTCGACGATGTCAGCTTCGATGCGGGCCAGGATCACCGGCGCCGCTGACTACCTGGCCGTCGCGCCAACCGTGGTCAATGTGGTTCGTGACCTGGACCTCGGCGGGTTCAATGCCGAAATCCGCCCCCTCGATGCTGAGCAGCTCAAACGAATCGAGAAGCTTACCGGGGACTGGAACCTTGGTGGGTCTGCTGCCCGGGCGCTGCAAGCCCTGGGGAACAGCCCTACTGGCTGAGGCTCTGGCTAGCTGGCCACGCCACCCATCAGGACAGTGGATGCCTCGGGTGTGCCTTCATATTGACCGGGTCTGGCAGTAGGATTCCGGCATGGTTATTGCTCGCTACCCCAGTGTGGTCATCGACTGTCCTGACGCTCCGTCGCTCGCAGCGTTCTACGGCGAAATCCTGGGTTGGCGTTCTGACGTCAACGATGGGTGGGCGGATATCCGGCCGGATGACGGAAGCAACTGCATTTCGTTCCAGTCGGTGGAGAACTACCGCGCGCCTCAGTGGCCGGGGCAGGACGCTCCGCAGCAGATGCACCTTGACCTGATGGTGCAGGACCTCGATCACGGCGAGTCGGTGGTGCTTGGGTTGGGTGGAATCAAGGCTGCTGTCCAACCGGGCGAAACATTCCGGGTCTACCTCGACCCCGCCGGTCATCCGTTCTGCCTGTGCCTGAGCTGACCCGAAGGAATCGGTGACCGATGACTGATTCCCTCACTGACCCAACCGGCCAAGACCCCACCGAATTTATTGCTGGTCCGGGAGGGCTACGAGTATTCGACAACTGTCAGGCACAGCCCCTCAGCTGACTGATCGATAAACCCATGCCTCGAACCCGACTCCCGCCGAGGTCGCTCTATAACGGTTCGACCACGTAACCAAGTTGTGCTGTCAGTTGGCGTGTCGCGTCTGTAGTGTCCAAGACATCTACTCACCGTCTCACTGAAAGCACCGCCCGTGAAGAAGCTCTCGCCCTTTTTTGCCCTGTCCATCGCCGCCCTTCTCCTGACGGGTTGCGCCGCTAACGTTGGACCCGCGGCCGAGGCAACCGACACTGAAACAAGTTCCGCACCCGCCGCGACGGCGTCGCCCAGCCCCGCATCGACTCCCTCGGACTCTGCCGTGGCCGCACCGACGACTGAGCCTGCAGCGGTCTCCCCTGCACCCACCGCTGAGCCGACCACCCCTGAACCGACCGCTGAGGTCACTCCTGAACCAACCAGCGAGCCGACCATGGTGGCTGAGCCAACCGCGGAGCCAACGGATGAGCCGATCACTGAGACGTCGGAGCCACCGATTCCCGGGCTGTCGGGAAGCTACGACAACCTGGAACTGGTTTCCACCTGGGATGGCCAGCGGGTTGTCCGCCATGTCGGTACCACCTGGAACATCGTCGGCTCGGGCTACGCGCCGGGGGCGGAGATCCAGGTCATCTTCACACCCATTCAGAGTGACTATTCGCTGATTGGTTACCCGGTCACCTACGCCGACGCCGACGGCAATTACACCTTCGAAATCAGCCTCGGACCCGATCTGGAACCAGGTGACTACGGGGTGATGGCTGTCCCCCTGGGCCTGAGCTTCGAGGACACCGAGGCAGCCAAACGGTTCTCTATCATCGAGGTGGTCTCCACCTGGGCGCCCTAGCTGACCCGGCGGAGACCACTTCGATGGTTGCTACCGTTCCAGCTTCATTGCTTTCCTCAGGCTCAGCGCTCCCCCACCCTGCATGACGGCTCGGCGGTAGATCTTCTCGCCGAGGTGGAGCAACGCGACGGCCGCGGCCAGCGCGATCACCAGTGACAGGAGCGGCTCCCACAGTGCTACGGGTGAGTTCAGCACCCGGATCGGCATCGCTACGGAGGACACCACCGGGATGTAGGAGGCAATGACCAGGAACTGGCCCGAGGCGAACAACCCGACAAACAGGGCACCGAAGATCAGTGCCATCACCGGAGTCGAATTGTTGTTCAGGTCCTCGGGCCGGCTGGCCAGGGACCCGAGAACCGCCCAGATGGCTGCGAGGATCAGGAATCCGAAGAGGAAGAACACGAGGAACCAGCCGGAGGCAGGAATGATGCTCCCTACCAGGTCCGCGGTGCCCGTGAGGTTGAGCGCCAGCAGCGCCGCGCCGCCGTAGAGGGCCAGCTGAACCATGGCCAGAATCGTGTTTCCCAGCACCTTCCCATAGAGGAGCTGACGGATCGGAATGGCGGTGGCCAGGATTTCCACCACCCGGTTCTGCTTCTCTTCGACCACCGAGTTGGCGATTGCCATGCCGAAGATGATCGACGCCATATAGAAGAGGAAGCTGAACACGAAGCCGGCGATGGTAGCGAGCAACTGGTTCTCGGCACTGCCCTCCAGCAGTGTCTGTTCCAGCTCGGCACCGGAGAGGAGCTGCTCGGCAGTGGTGCCGACAGCGGCGGCATTGCTTTCCAGGACAAATGCGTTCAGCGCCTCACCCACCAGCTGGCTGATTCCTGAATCAATTTCGGTATTTCCGGTGAGCTGCCAGGCGCCCCCGGCTCCCTGCAGCAGTGCTGCATCGGCTTCCTCGGCGCGCACCAGATCAACGGCGGCATCGTCGGAGCCCGCCTCGACGGCGGTGAAGGTGACGTTGCCGTCGTCGGCCCGGCCCGCCTCATCGGCGAGCTGGACGACGGTGGTAGCAGAATCCGACTGGACGGCCACGATGTAGTCGTCGCCGCGGTTCATCACGAAGGCGTTGAAGACAATCCCAGCAACTATCAACACCAGGGTGACCAGCGTACTGATCGCGTAGCTGCGGTCCCTGACCTTGATCATGACCTCCCGCAGGGTCACGATCAGCCAGGGTGGCTGGGTCCCCGCTGACCGGGGGCGGGCATCCTGTGGCGACGGCGCGCTCCCGTCACGATTCTTGACGCGTGTCTCGGTGCTCATTGGGAAACCTCCCGGTAGATTTCGCTCAGGCTTGGCCTGATCCGGCTGAATTCGTGCACACTGCCGCGGGTCATTGCGGTGGCGAGCAGGCGCTGGGCGGTGTCATCATTGTCGAGCTCCACCACGGCGTCCTGACCGGCGACGTCGATCACCCGCACTCCTGCTTCCTCGCGGACCCACCCGGCGTCCGGGGTGACGGTCAACCGGTGGCGCCGGGGTGCCGTCGCCCGAAGTTCCTCACCGGACCCCGAAGCGACGAGCCGGCCCTCCTGCAGAACCACCAGGTTGTCGCACAACCGGTCGACGAGATCCAGCTGGTGGCTGGAGAACAACACGGGAACACCCTCAGCGGTACGATCACGGAGAAGCTCGACCATCGAATCCACCGCGACCGGATCGAGACCGGAGAACGGCTCGTCCAGGATCAGTACCGTCGGCCGGTGGAGCAGGGATGCGGCGATCTGGACGCGCTGCTGGTTACCCAGGGACAGGGATTCAAGCTTGTCCTTGCCCCGACCGCCGAGCTGGAACCGGTCCAGCAGGTCCTGCGCCTGGGCGCGGGCGTCGGAGGGAGTCATCCGGTGCAGCTGGCCGAGGTAGACCAGCTGGTCGAGGATCGGCTGTTTGGGGTAGAGCCCGCGTTCTTCAGGCATGTAGCCGAAGGTGGACCGGTCATCGGCGGTGATGGGCCTGCCGTCCACGAGCACTTCACCACCGTGGGCGGCGAGCACCCCCATGATCATCCGCATGGTGGTGGTCTTGCCGGCCCCGTTGGCGCCGACGAATCCGGTCATCTTCCCGGCTGGGACGGTGAAGCTCACGTCGTCGACGGCGAGGTTCTCGCCGAAGCGCCGCGTGAGGTTCTGGACCTGCAGCATGGTTTCCTCCTGGTTGTCTTCCTGGAGTCAAGCCTAGGCAGCAGCGCCCCACACCAGATGAGCCAAAAGGCTGAACCTGTTACTCCCCCGGACGGATGAGTCCGCTCTCGTAGGCGAAGACCACCGCCTGCACCCTGTCCCGCACCTGGATCTTCGCGAGGAGTGAGGAGACGTGCGACTTCACGGTGGCCTCAGCGAGGAAAAACCTGCTGGCGAGTTCGGCGTTGCTGAGCCCGGTGGCCAGGCTCGCGAGAATTTCCTTCTCCCGCTGCGTGAGGGAATCGAGGCGTTTGCGGTGTTCACTGCTCGGCTGCGCTCCCGCCGATGCGGTCCCTGCAGCTTCGAGGGACTGGGCGAAACGCTCGATCACCCGGACTGTCACCTCGGGGGCAAGCAGCGCGTAGCCTCCGGCGACAGCCTGCACGGCGGCGATCAAATCGTCGGGGTCGGCATTCTTCAGGAGGAAACCACTGGCACCGCTGCGGATCGCGTCAAAGAGATAGTCCTCGCGCTCGAAGGTGGTCAGGATGATGACCTTGCCCCGGTGCGCCCTGGCAATCAGCTCAGTTGCCTGGATGCCGTCCATCACTGGCATCTGGACATCCATCAGGATGACGTCGACCTCGTGCTGGCTGGCGAAGTCAACCGCTTCCTGACCGTTGGTGACCTGTCCGACTACCTCAATATCGTCTTCGATGGAGAGCATGGTGGCGAATCCCGCCCGGACCAGGGCCTGGTCGTCGGCGAGCAGCACGCGGATGGAGTCCATGGGTGTCCTTCAGCAGTTGGTTCAGCAGGTGGTAAGGATGATGGTCCAGCAGGTGGATCAAGAGCGGCGCGGCGTGATCGGTGGAGTATCTAGTGGAGCAGGAATCTGGCGCGAACCCGCCAGCCACCCTCCGAGCGCGGCCCGATCTCAGCGGTGCCCCGGTGCAGGGCCACCCGCTCGCGGATTCCCCGCAGACCAAAGCCGGACCCGGTGTCGGATGTGGTGCGCGGCATCCCATTGTCCACTGTTTCGAGCTCTACCCACCGCTGCTCCCCCGCACGACCGGTACGCAGGGTCATCACGGCGGCACCGGCGGTTGAATGCCGTCGCACATTGGTCAGGGATTCCTGGGCCGTTCGGAACAGCGACAGTGCCAGCGGTGCCGAAATTTCGGCGAGCGCGCCGGGAATGTCCTCCACCCGGCCGAAGCTGACAGTGAGCCCAAGCTCCCGGTGCTGGCGTGCCAGGTCCTCAAGGTCGTCGAGCCCGGGCTCCGGTCTCCGGTCGCCGTCGTTCGTTTCTCCGGGCTCGCTACCCTCGGACCGGAGCACGCCGAGAAGATTCCGCATGTCGGTCACCGCCTGGCGGCTGGCCTCCTCGATGGTGCGTAGCGATTCGACGGCGACGTCCGGGCGCTTGTCGATCACCCGGCGGGCGGCACCGGCTTGCACCCCGATCACTGAAACGTGGTGCGCGACGACGTCGTGCAGTTCACGGGCGATGCGCAAGCGTTCCTCGACGACGGCCCGCCGTGCCAACTCTTCCGCTTGCTCACTGAGCTGCACCGCCTGCTCGGCAAGCTGGGTGCGCTGCAGTGCCCTGCGCCAGGAGGACATGCCGGCCAGGATTGCGCCGCCGAAATAGGCGAAATTCACCAGGAAGTTGTACAGGGCTATCGATAGCAATGGGTCGAGGATTCCGCCGGTGAAGTCGGCATTGTCCTCGGTTTGCGCCAGAATCGCGTCGAACGTATTGGCTACCGTCAGCGCGAGGATCAGCCACAGTGCCATCGCGATTACCACCACTGTTGTCCCCAGCCAGAGCACTCTCCGATCTTTGGCCCAGGCGACGGCCGAGTAAAGGGAAGCGAAATACGCGACCTGATAGGAGAGCTGGAGGGAAACTAGTGGTGAGAACAGGCTGAGGGCGATAAAGAGGGCTGACATCACGAGCATGACAATCACTGGATATCGTCGGCGTAGCACCAGCGGCAGGATCATCGATGCCAGCACCAGGTGCTGAACCCAGACCGGATGGTTATCCTCGGAGACCATACCGAAGCCACGGGACAGTTCCAGGGCCAGGGCGCTGACCAGCGCGAACACGATGACGCCGATGACATCCCTGCGAAGCTCGTCACGGGTGGGGCCGGGACGTTCCCAGCGGCTGTCCTGGCTGTCGACGGTGTGGAGCCTGAGCCATGCGAGGAGATTCACTGGTCCGGCCTTCGCGGTACTGGGCGCACGGAATCCATCATGGATGCCAGTGTAGCCAGCGGGACCGGCAGTCCGACTCCCCCGCCCGGTCTAGTCCGATCGGATGAGGGTGCGACCACACTCACCCCGCACCACCGCGTAGCGGGGTGGGCAGGGTGGCTGGGTCGATCAGAGGGTGGGGGCCTGTTTCGCGTAACCGGTGGCCTGCTCGAACCCATACGCCACCTGCAAAAGGTCAACATCCATCCCGTGAGGCATCGTCAGCTGCAGACCGACCGGGAGCCCGGTGGTGCTGAAGCCCGCGGGCACAGACACTGCCGGCAGTCCCGTCGCCGAGATAAGGCAGGCCGACCGCATCCAGTCCAGATAGGTCTCACATTCGATCCCCTCCACTGACGTGGGGTAGCGCAGCGTGGCGTCGAAGGGCAGCACCTGGGCCGCGGGGGTGACGAAGACATCGAATCTCTTGAAGAAACCGGCCACCCTCCCGGCCAACCGGGTCCGGGCCAGCGCAGCATCGACCAGGTCGCGGCCAGTCAACGCCTTGCCCTGTTCCACGTTCCACCGCACCTCGGGTTTGATCACGTCGCCGTGCTTCTCCAGGAGAATTCCATAAGCCAGCAGAAAATCGAACGCCCGTGTGGTGCCGAACACCTGGTCCGCATCCCGCAGGTCGGGGGCCGCCTCCTCGACCGTCGCCCCCAGCTCCACGAAGACCTGCAGCTGGGATTCCAGAACCCGCCGCACCTCTTTCTCCACGGGGACGCCCAACCCAAAGTCAGGCGACCAGCCAATCCTCAAACCGGTGAGATCCCGCTGCAACGGGTCACTGAACCGCTTGCTGCCCAACGGGTAGGGGTACGGGACCTCCGGATGCGCGCCGGCAACCGCGCTCATTCCCAGGGCGATGTCCTCCACGTCGCGGGCCATCAGCCCGGTCCGGCCCAGCCAGGCCCACGCGTTGCGGGTGGGTGCCATGGGCAGGACCCCCACCGACGGCCTGAAGCCCACAATGTTGCAGAACGAGGCCGGGATGCGCAGCGACCCGCCCATGTCGCTGCCGTCGCTGAGCGGCTGGATACGGGACGCGATCGCAGCGGCGGCTCCCCCGCTGCTCCCCCCGGCGCTGACGGTGGTGTCATACGGGTTGGTGGTGGTACCGAAAATCTCATTGAACGTGTGCGATCCGGCGGCGAACTCGGGCACATTGGTTTTCCCGGTGGTCACGACCCCCGCCGTCTTCAGCCGGCCGATCACCAGATCGTCGAACGTCGGCACATGGTCCTTGAAGATGACCGATCCCTGGGTGGTCCGCATCCCCTTGGTGTTGTTGGTGTCCTTGTGAGTCATCGGCAGGCCGTGCAGAGGCGGCAAGAGCGCGCCCGACGCCGTCAGCTCGTCAGCTGCAGCGGCCAGCCGCTGCGCGCCGTCCCGGTCCTGGGTCACCACCGCATTGATCCTCGCATTCACCGCGTCGATCCGGGCGAAGTGAGCCTCGAGTGCTTCCCTGGCAGAGATGTCGCGACGGCGGATGGCGCTGGTCAGCGCTGTCGCCGACAGATCCATGGGCCCGCCGGTCATCGCGCAACTTTCGAAAGGATGGCTGCCATTGCGGCACGGACGCCGGTGGTGAGGGTCGGTTCGATATCGGGGGCGAAGTGGGGCGAGTGGTTGCCGGGAAGGGGCGTGTCGGCGTCGAGCCGTTCCTGGCTGTAGGCGCCGAACATCCAGTACACGGAGGGCACACCGATCGCCGTCGCGAACAATCCGAAGTCCTCGCTGCCCATGACCGGTGGAACCTCGTTGACGGAGCCCTCGCCCAGCGTCAGATGGAACTCCTTGATCAGCGCGTCGGTGGTGTCGGGGTCGTTGTAGCACTGCGGGAAGCTGGAGATTTCCTCGATCGACGGCGCCGGGGCTCCGGATGCGTCGGCCTCCGCCTTGATGATGCGGCGGAGGGAGTCGAGCACCCGCTCCCGTACCTCGGGGTCGAAGGTGCGCACGTTGACCGAGAATTCGGCGGTGTCGGGGATGATGTTCTCCTTCAGCCCGGCGTGGAACGTGCCGATCGTGACGACGGCCGACTTCATGGGGTGCACCTCGCGGGCGACGATCGTCTGGATCCGCACCACCATGTGGGCGCCGAGCACGATCGGGTCGATCGATTGATCCGGCTGGGACCCGTGCGCCTGCCGGCCCTGCACGGTGATCTTCCAGGAATCCGCCATGGCCATCGCCGTGCCACGGCTGATATTCACGGTGCCCGCAAGACCCGGCCAGACGTGCTGGCCGTAGATCACCTCGGGCTTGGGCGCCCTGTCCCAGATGCCGTCCTCCACCATGGCTTTGGCCCCGGCGGCGGTCTCCTCACCGGGCTGGAAAATGAACACCACCGTACCCGCCCAGGTCTCCAGCCCCTCGCTGAGCAACCGGGCCGCGGTGAGCGCTGCTGTGATGTGCGTGTCGTGACCGCACCCGTGCATCACCGGCACCTCGGTGCCGTCGGCAAGGTTGCCCCTCGCCTGGCTGGCGAAGTCAAGGCCGGTATCTTCCTGCATGGGCAGGCCATCGGTATCGGCGCGGAAGCCGACAACCGGGCCTTCGCCGTTGCTGAGGACGCCGACGACGCCGGTCCCGCCGCACCGGTACGCTTCGATTCCCAGCTCGGTGAGTGCCTTCAGGATGTAGTCGGCGGTCCGGGTTTCCTGCATGGACAGTTCGGGGTGGGCGTGCAGATGACGGTACAGCTCGTGCATGGCGGTGCGGTGTTCGGCGGACAGTTCGAGCGGGGTGGTCTCGGTGGTCATGGGGTTCCTATCGTGGAGGGGATGGTGAAGGCGGCGGACTAGATAACGGGGTGTTCCTGGACCGCGGCAGCGTCGGAGTTCCTGGAGCGCAGAAACCAGGCCAGCACGGCGGTCAGCAGCACCACAATTCCGGTGGCCGGCTTGGCGAGGGCCGGAACGGCGGGCACCACGACAAACAGGACGACGACGGCGACGACGACGGCGATCACCGTCACCCGGGGCTGCTTCATCGTGACGATGAGCTGCACCAGTACGGCGCCGATGATGCTCGGGAAGATGTAGAGCCGGGCGACGTCGACAATATCGGCGGGAATGATGCTGACCAGCCAGGTGCCGAGCACCCCGACGAACAGGAGCATCGAGAAGACGTGGACCATCGCGGCCCCACAGATGGCCATCAGCGCTGAGAACTCGCCGCGCTTGGTTCCCGCCTTTGCCCCCACGGCCGCCTGGGCCACCAGGGCTGAGGGAAGCAGTTTGTTGGCGATATTGCCGATCATGAATGCCTGGTACATGGCGGCGGGTCCGAGGACCGGGTAGTAGGTGATCGGCTCGACGAACCAGAGGACAAAGAAGGCGGCAGCGACGGCAAAGAACGCGGTCCAGATCATCCCGGAGGTGATGCCGAGATCGGTGAACAGGACAAGGTAGATGGGAGCGGAGAGGGAGAACATCAGCGCGATGATCATGGTGATGCGTCCCCAGCGGGAAGTGGTGCGATCAAACTGGTCGACGGCGGCGGTCTGTTCAGCAGTGGCGGTAAAGGTCATGGCTTGTTCCTTTCGTGGAGGGTGCTGCTCAGGCCGCTGCGGGAGCGAGGCCGGCGGTGTGGGCGAAGTAGGCGACCGCGAGGCCCACCAGGATGGCAATACCGAGGCCCCACTCCCGGAGCCAGGCGGCGGACAGCGTCTTGGCGAGGAAGAGACAGACACCCATCACCAGGGCTGAGACGATCACGGTGATGATGTGCACCGGTGTTTTCCCGAACTCGGCAATGCCCAGGCTGGCGAAGGCACCGATCAGGGCGGCCGCGGGGACGATCGCCATCAGCGCCGGGTTGACGTGGCGCAGTTTGGAATCACCCCGCTTCAGCAGCGGTGTGAGGGCGAGGGTGGCGATCATCCACATGGCACCGGACATGCTCATGGCCATGAAGGCGACAACGAAGACCGTCTGCGTGTAGTCCGGTCCACCCAGCGTGGCGTCCATGGTGGCCGCGGCGAGCGACGCCGAAGCCGACTCTGTGGCGGCGGATCCCACCAGGCCGATCCGGACCAGCACCGCCGGGGTGCCGAACAGGGTCAGGAGCGCGACGCTGACGAGGACCACCGCGAGCGAAGGTCCGATCGCTGCCACGGCACCTGCCCTGAACGAGGTCTTCAGCTCGGCCTGGGAGATGTTGGCGGAGGGACCCGCCTTCTGGGCTGCGCGCATGTAGATCACTGATTGAAGGATGATCGCTCCGAAAACACCGATCGCCAGAATCCACAGGATGGGAATGTTGGCGATGGCGAGGATATCGGTGGATCCTCCGGGCATGACTGCGGTTTTCATGACTGCTCCAGGGGGCTGGGGTGACGGATCATTGACGGGGAAGGTCTAGACATGATGGGAAAGGGTTGTCTGGTCGAGGGCGATCAGTGTTTGGGTGAGGGCGGTAACGCCGGTCGCGACATCGGTGAAGTCTGTCCATTCCTCGGGACAGTGGCTCTTGCCGGCCTTGGAGGGGATAAAAATCATGCCCATCGGCGCGAGGGTCGCCATGTGGACGGCGTCGTGCGTGGCACCGCTCGGGACCGGCATCCAGGGGACACCCAGCGTGTCGGCAACCCGCGCTGCGGTGTCGTGGACACCCGGGTGGGTCTGGACCACCTCGTTGTCGGTCGACCAGGTGAAGTCGACGTCGACACCGTGCTGGCTGGCCTGGTCCAGAATTTCGTGGGCGAGCCGGCCCTTGACGCCGGAAAGCCAGTCCGCGTCGACGCTCCGCACCTCGCTGGTCATCCTGACCAGCGACGGAACCACGTTGGGCGAGCGGGACTCGGATTCGAGTCGGGTGGTGGTTGCCACGCCATGGGTGGGTGCACCGCATCCTTCCCTCCTCACGGCGAGGACCGCCTCGGCGGCGGCAACCATGGCGTCGGCCCGGTCGGTCATCGGCCTTGTCCCGGCGTGGTCAGGTGAACCAGTGAAGACCGCGAGGAGCCGCTGGATTCCCGCGATGCCGGTAACGATCCCGAGGGGAAGTCCACGCTGCTCGAGGGTGGGGCCCTGCTCAATGTGCAGTTCGAGGAAAGCGTGCAACCCGGTGCTGCGGGCCCAGTGGGAGTTGAGGGTGGCGGCCGGGTCGAGACCGAAGTCTGAATAGCTTTCACCGAGGGTCACTCCCCGGTAATCGGTGCGGTCCAGATCCTGGGCGGTCAGCTCGCCGGCGGCGGCGCGGCTGCCGAGGCAGCTGAGCCCGTAGGGGTTGGATTCCTCACCAAAGAAGTCGACCACCAGGAGGTCCCGGGTCAGGGAGGTGCCACTTTCCCGCAGTTGGCGAACCGCGTCGAGCGCCCCGAGCACTCCGACGATCCCGTCAAAGCGACCGCCACCGTCGACCGTGTCCGTGTGGGATCCGGTGACTAGCGCGGGCGCGTTGGGGTTGGTTCCGGGAAGCCGCCCCACGATGTTGCCGGCACCATCGGTGTGCACCTCGAGTCCGGCGTCTTTCATGCGCTGGCCTGTCCACTGCCGGGACTCACGGTAGGCCTCGCTGAACACATCCCGGGTCCATCCCGGGCGGGAGGCCTCACGGTAGTCGGAGAGTTCGGTGATCCCGGCTCCTAACCGCTCGGCTGCCTCGATCGCGTGGCTTGGAGTGTGCAAAATGGGGCCTTCCGTCGAGGTCGTCGGGCGGTATGCGAAATTTCAGCGCAAACGATTGCATTGAATCCCATATGAATAACGCTCGTGCGAATATGGTCTACATCACACTACCGATGCCACGTTTCGTCAAGGTTTCGCGGGAATTAACTCTTCACCCTTCACTCTTCGCGCCTATCGCCGAGGACAATTCACGCAAACCATTGCAGGCATGACGGTGCGGGGGGGCGTAGACTTCGCTGAAGGAATGGAAGGGGCAGGGCTATTTCTGATCCAACGGGCGCACAGCGCCAAAGACCGGTAACGCTGGCGACCGTTGCCCGGCATGCCCAGGTGCACGTATCAACCGTTTCGCGCGCCCTGAGCGAGGATCCCTCCGGGGTGGGAACAGACACCGTCCGCCGGGTCCGGGAGTTGGCAGCGATGCTCGGATACCACCGGGATGTCGGGGCAGCAGCACTCCGCACCGGAAATTCTCGCCTCATCGGGGTGCTGGTACCCCGCCTGACCGACCTGGTCCTGGCCACCATCTACGAAAGCATTGACGCCGCTGCAGGCACTGCCGGGTACACCACCGTCGTCTCCAACACTCTTGACGATCCGGCTCGTCGACGCAGCCGGCTGGATGCCCTGCTCTCCCGCCGGCTCGACGGCGTGATCATCGGCGACTCACACATCGGAGACACCGCTGCCTTCGAGTTGCAGCAGCGCGGCGTGCCGTACGTCCTGGTGATGCGTAAACTCGAGGGCCATTTGTCGGTGACCACCGACGATCAACTCGGCGGCCGTCTGGCAGCCGAACATCTGCTGTCGCTGGGGCACCAACGGGTGGGAGTGATCGCCGGTGACCTGCTGGCGAGCACCGGCTTGCAACGGACCCAGGGCTTCCGGACCGCTTTCGAGGCTGCCGGGTACCCGATCAATGACCACTACGTGGTGAACTCCGGTTTCGGGGCCCGGGCGGGGCGGCTCGCCGGCGACCAACTCATGAGCCTTCCGCACCCGCCGTCGGCAATCTTCGCCGTGGACGACCTGACAGCTGTCGGCGCCATGGGTGCCATTCGCGCCGTCGGGAAACAACTCCGCGAGGATGTGGCGTTGGTGGGCTACAACGACGTCGATCTGGCCGCCAACCTGCCGGTTCCATTGACCTCTGTCCGCTCGGCGCTCACCGAGATGGGGCAACTCAGCTTCGCCGCGCTGCAACGGCGGATCAACGGTGAGGAGACCGAATCGGTGCTCCTGAAACCAGTGCTTATCCCCCGCGCGACCACGGTTGAACGGTGGGAGTAGGCCCCACCGCGACAGCGTTTTCCAGGATCGCCGCAGCCATTACGCCGTCGGCTGGCCCCCGGCGAACCCTGGTGGGGATCGATGGGGTGGACGGTGCGGGCAAGACCACGTTTGCCGATGCGCTGGCGGAGTACCTTCGACGTCAGGGCCAGAGTGTGGTGCGGGTAAGCCTGGACCACTTCCACCACCGCAAGGAGGGCCAGCGCGATGACCAGCGCAGCAAAGACGGTGAATGCCCCTGACGACATCGCCACCAGCGACAGCATCAGACCGACCGCGACAATTGCGCCCAGAGTGACGGTGAAGCCCACCGCAAACGGCGACAGGGATTGACCGTTCCGGTGCTAAGCGTCCCACCGCGTCGAAACCAGCTCACCGGTCGGGTGGGATAGGCATACTGATAGCTGGGAAACCTGGCTCGCCGACGAGTTCCTCACCTGGTCACGCGTTCATACTGACTCGATCCGTTGCTGGCGCCTCCTACCCACACTGTCCCTCTCCGCTTCCAGTACCGGATCACCCGCGCAGGGTGATCCGGGCCCCGCCTGTCTGAGGACAATGACAGGATATGGACGGACAGGGGGAACCCGCAATCCGAACCCTCCTCCGCCCATCGCTCCCCGCGGCCGCAGTAGGATTCGTCGAGAGCCGTCTGGGTCGACCTTCCGGGAACCTAGGCCGTCACCCCCAACTCCGGTTGATGGATCTTCGCCATCCTCACCGCCCCAGGCTGGCCATCGGGCTACCGTGTCATTGTCGCCCGGTCACGGCGGTCGGAACACGCCAACGATGGAGTGCGGCTCCGCTGGCGCTCTCTGCCGTTCCCGGGCCTCTCCGGATGATGGTGCTGATGCTGGCCCACGGAGTCGTCTTGGCCCAGAGTCCCCCGGGCCGACACCGCACTGTATCAAGCGAAAAACCTAGGCTTTAGCGGGGTGGCCTGGTCGACCTACTCGTCCGGGGTCTCGGCGCCCTGGAGCTCATCCGAATTCGCTGGAGAATCGTGTAACACCTGTTGGGGTCTTTTGCTCCGCCGCCAATTCAAGCCGCGCCACAATAGGGGTCGTAAAACTGATGACTATAACTGTCGGGTAGTCATCGATTGGGTCGCAAGGTCATATAATCGGTGAATGCCGATCACCAGCCTCATTTATGGCTCCCGCCCGCTGCCTTCCCCCACAACCCAGCGTGAGGGCAATCTGTGAGCGGCGGTCTTGTCGCGCTGCTGGATGATGTCGCGGCTCTGGCCCGCATTGCAGCTGCCTCAGTGGATGATGTCGCGGCCGGCGCCGCCAAAGCGGGGGCAAAAGCCGCGGGCGTAGTGATCGACGACGCTGCCGTGACCCCGCAGTACATGTCCGGGGCCGATCCGTCCCGCGAGCTGCCGATGATCAAGCGAATCTTCTGGGGCTCCCTGCGGAACAAGCTGTTGATCATCCTCCCCGCGCTGCTGCTCATCAGCGCCTTCATCCCTTGGATTATCCCGTTCATCCTCATGGCTGGCGGCACTTACCTTTGCTACGAAGGCGCGGAGAAGGTCTGGCACAAGCTTCGCGGCCAGCACGCGGTCGAGAAGGCTCCTGCTGTCGACCGAGGTCCCGAGGCGGAGGCGAAGGTCACCAAAGGGGCCATCACCACTGACTTCATCCTGTCGTGCGAGATCATGGTGATCTCCATGAACGAGGTGGCCGATGAATCGATCTGGGCCCGAGCGATCATCCTGGTGGTCGTCGCGATCGCCATCACCGTCATCGTGTACGGAGCGGTCGCGCTGATCGTCAAGATGGACGACATTGGCCTGCACCTGACCACCAAGGACTCCGAAGGGTCCAAGCGTTTCGGCGAGATGCTCGTCAAAGGCATGCCGTCGGTGCTTGCCACGATCACCCTGATCGGGACCGTCGCCATGCTGTGGGTTGGTGGTCACATCATGTTGCAGGGTGCCTACGATCTCGGCTGGCACGCCCCCTACGACCTGGTGCACGTCCTCGAGGCACCCTTCGCCGGCATCGCCGTCGTCGGCGGTTTCCTGGCTTGGCTGGTGAACACCCTGTGCTCAGCGGTCCTCGGACTCATCTGGGGCCTCATGGTGATGGCCATCGTGCACCCGCTGATCAAAGCGCTGCCGTTCGGCAAGAACAAGGGTGGTCACGAAGAAGGAGACCTGCGCGCCGCAATCGCCGGCCACCGGCCGAAACACGACTCGGAGCCGGCCTCCTAAGTCAGGGTGGCTGTCCCATCGGGATGATCGACGACGACGTCGCTCTCCGGTTCGGCGTGCTCTTCAAGACGGCGTTCGTGCTTGGCTGCGGCACGGTCCGCGAGATATCCGGCGAAGATGAACACTGCCGTACCCACGGCCATCCATGGTCGCGGGTGCTGAACTCCAAACTGGCGAAGTTTCCTCTCCAGTCGTAAGTCGATTGACTCGCTGACGGTAGCCAAGCGAAGCGTGGCAACACCTGCGGCGAGGCCGGCCAGGACCCTCAGAGGTAGCTGCTTGCCGCCGATCGTGACGCCTGCGTAAAGGCCCGACACAACCGCTGATGCCACACGCATCGTGCGGCGGTCCCGATCGTCCAGCTTGGTGGGGTCGACAAGCGTTAGCCCACCCATGGCGACAACAGACGCCGCGCCAAAGACTGGCGACGCCGGATCGGCCATTGACTTCTGCAGGTGACTAGTCATGCATCGTCGTCACATCTGATCGAGACAAAAAGTGGCGCTGTGGCTTTCAGAAAGATGAGCGTTCCGGGCACTTCCCCACGGTAACACTCCCCTTACCCGGCCGGCCAGACCCTACCAATCGCCGTCTCGTGCCGATACAGTTCGATGTGGGGAGCCATCGTCGTCTTCCTCACCCCTGCGAGCATTCATCTCTCACGTTGGAGTGGCTGACGGGGTTACCTGGTGTCGCTGCGGCTTTGCCTCAAGGAACACCAATGACCGTTGCTTTCCGTTACCTGCTGAAGTCTGTGACATCTCTGTCCATCGCGGCCTTGCTGCTCGGGTCGCTGGGCGCCGCCCCCGCTGCGGCAGATCCTGAAGATCCGCTTTTCCGGATGCCGGCCATCGAGCTGCCGCCCTCGACCGTAACGGACCGGCCCGACCGGTTCATTGTGAAATTCACCGATCGGGCCCAGACCAGCGCGGCCGCTCGTGAGATGGCCTACGACAGCACAGAAGTTCTGGGGTCCGCCGTCGAGGAGCTGCGGACCACCGGCGATGGGGCCGTCGTACTCGAAGCGGACAAGGACCTCACTGAGAAGCAAGTCGAGGACGTCCTTGCGACTCTCGAAGCGCGCCCCGACGTGGAGTACGCCGAGGTCGACCAGTTCGCCACCCCAGCGGCGGTTCCGAACGACCAGATGTACCCGCTGCAGTGGAACCTACATGAGGCCAAAGGTGGAATGCGCGTCCAAGACGCCTGGAACTCCTCAACCGGAGCTGGCGTCACCGTCGCGGTCATCGACACCGGCAGCACTTTGCACACCGATCTGGCAGCCAACACTGTTCCTGGCTGGGATTTCATCGCCGACCCTGCTGTCAGCGGCGACGGCGGCGGGCGCGACTCAGATCCCAGCGACACCGGTGATGCCTGCGGCAGCAACACCTCGTCTTGGCATGGCACCCACGTTGCCGGAACCGTCGCCGCCGCAGGCAACAACACCACTGGCATTGCCGGGGTCGCCTACAAGGCAAAGGTGCAACACATCCGCGTGATGGGCATCTGCGGTGGCTGGACCTCCGACATCGCCCCGGGCATCGTCTGGGCGGCGGGCGGCACGATCGCCGGGATCCCAAACAACGCGACCCCCGCCAAGGTGATCAACCTGAGCCTGGGCACCGATGCGTCCTGCGGGCGGACCTACCAGGATGCAATTAACTTCGCAGTCAGCCGCGGCGCCGTCGTCATTGCTGCCGCCGGCAACTCCGCCCGGCCAGTCGCCAACACCTCCCCTGCGGATTGCCAGAACGTCGTCACAGTCGGAGCGACAAATCGCAACGGTGACCAGGCACCCTATTCGAGCTATGGGCCCGAAGTTGATGTCAGCGCACCCGGCGGGGACATGAGTCGCGGCATCGAAGGCGGCATCCTGGCCACGTTCAACCAGGGCTACTACCGGCCGGGTACCCAGGGCTACAGCTATCTGCAGGGCACCTCCATGGCCACACCCCATGTGGCCGGTGCAGCTGCGCTCATGCTCTCCGCCAACAAGGCCCTGACCCCGGCGCAGATCGAAGAGAACCTCAAGAAGACGGTCCGGCCGTTGCCGGGCAACTGCTTCGGCGGCTGCGGGACGGGGCTTGTGGATGCCACGGCGGCCGTGAAGTCCGTCGCAACCCCATTCTCGCCAGGAACCTTCAAGGATGTTCCCTCCGGCACTCAGTTCCATAAGGAAATGTCATGGATGGCGACCGAGCGGATCTCCACCGGTTGGACGGAGAAGGACGGCTCGAAAACCTACCGGCCGCTGACCTCCGTCAACCGGGATGCGATGGCAGCGTTCATGTACCGGATGGCGAACAGCCCGGCTTACACTCCCCCGGCCAAGTCACCGTTCGCCGATTTCTCCACGAACCAGCAGTTCTACACGGAAATGTCCTGGCTTGCCTCAACCGGCATCAGCTCCGGCTGGACCGAGAATAACGGCACCAAAACCTACCGCGCCCTGACGCCCGTGAACCGGGATGCAATGGCTGCGTTCATGTACCGGATGGCCGGGAGCCCCGCCTTCGCTCCGCCGGCTCAGTCACCATTCGCCGACGTTTCCGCGACCCAGCAGTTCTACAAAGAGATGGCATGGCTGGCCTCCACCGGAATTAGTACCGGCTGGACCGAGAATAACGGAACCAAGACCTACCGGGCGCTGACCCCGGTAAACCGAGACGCGATGGCCGCGTTCATGTTCCGGTACTCGAAGAAGTTCTAGCCTTGATTTTTCATGATGCCCGGTGACTTGCGCGGATTCGTGGCCGCGGTCGCTTCGCAGTTGTTTTCTGTTTCCGGGCAAGTTGATGGGGCCCGTTGGTTCGCCTGGGTTTGGCGCCGGTTCCACTTCCGGTGATCGTGCTGTTGGTTGGGATGGGATGAGTGGCGTTGGTCAGCCGGTGGAAGGGACGAGGCCTTTGGCGAGGCGGGCGGTGTTTTCCAGGAGGAGTTTCATGAGGTCTTTTTCCGGGGCTGATTCGGGGAGCAGGAGTTGATGGCGGCGGGCGCGGGTGATGATTTTCCCTGCGGTGGCGAAGAGCCGGTAGCGCCAGCGTTTGATGTCCCAGGCTTTGGCCCGGTGGTCGTCCGGGAGGGCGGCGAGCTGGATCCAGGAGACGAGATTGAAGGCCAGCGCTGCGATGTTGGCCCAGGCCTGGTTCGCGGCGAAGTCGAAGAATGGCAGTTTGCCCAGGCCAGTGTTTTTCAGGGTTTTGATCCGGTTCTCGCAGCGGCCGCGGGCGCGGTGTCTGGCGTCCAGGAACGGTCCGTGCCAGCGCGGTGAGTTGGTCAGGAACGCAGTGATCCGGTGCCCGTCAACATCGAGCAGGGTCGGCTGCGCCCCGGGGTGGAGCGGCTCGGCGCGCAGGAACAGTTTCGTGCCAGGCGGGTAATCGGTGAGGGGGATGACGTCGGTGGTGTTGATGACCCACGCGTCGGTCCGGTCGTTTCCGGACTGGTCCAGGGCCGGCTGCCAATACTCCTTGTCGCTGATCCAGTCGACCATGTGGGCTTTGCCGAACGGCAGGGTGTAACTGGTGGTGAACTGCACGCCGAGGCTGTGCAGGTGCCACAGGAATTTCCGTGAGGCCCCGGCGCTGTCGGTGCGGACCAGGACTTTTTCCCCGGCCAGTGCCCCGGTTTCGTCGTAGAAGCTGTCGGGGAGTTGGGCTGCGGCGGTGTGGAAGACGCGGATGTGGTCCTCGGCGCTGTTCGCTCCGGCGCTCCCTGGCCGCAGCACGGCCGCGAGGATTTCCCCGGAACCCTTACCGGTCCCGTAGTCGACGCTGGCGATGAACGGTGCGAATCCGTAGCCGCCCTTGTAGGTCCCGGCGACGTTTTCCTTATCGGAGTGTGAGGTCACCAGGGTCGCGTCGAGGTCGATGATCAGCGGATCCGCGGCCGTCGCGGTCAGTGCCGGGTTCCGGTTCCCGGCGGCGTTCCAGGCCCGGGTGCGCAGCTCCCTGGTGAGGGTCTCGAATCCGTAGCTGAACAGCTCGGGGTTCACCACGGTGCGTTCGAAGAACCTAGAGACGGTCGCGTTCGAGGGCAGTTGGCCGAAGACCCCGGGTGAGGAACGCAGGATGTCCAGGTCCGAGGCGTGTTCACCTCCCGCGGTGAGCATCGCCGCGAGGGACCCCACCAGCCGCCCGGGCCGGTGCTTCGCGCCGGAAGGGACAAACTGTCCGAGTCTGTCTTCGCAGAGTCTGCCGAATCCCAGGGCGTCCATGAAGCCAGTGACCACCGAAACCCCGGCGTGGGAGATCAGCGACTGGCCGGTGAAACTGACCGGCATGGACGGAAAAACAGCGATAGACTTTTGCATCGAAAGGGTGCTCCCTCGCTCGGCGAATAACGGTCTCGACAACCACTATTTTCCCAGCTCAGAGCACCCTTTCCCTGATTAACACGCCAGCCCCACAGACCCGCCATGAAAACCTCGGGCTAGCACCCATTCAGGAAGTCCCTCCCAAAATATACAGCGGGGCGCCTGCACTCACACATTACGAAGTGGACATGGATACTACCCGTTCGAAAAGGACCTCAAAGCAGGGTTAGGGGTATCGGGCAAAGAAAAATCCGCTGGATCAACGACTACAAGCCATTGTTCTAGCGGATCTTTGGTGGAGCTAAGGGGATTCGAACCCCTGACCCCCTGCATGCCATGCAGGTGCGCTACCAGCTGCGCCATAGCCCCAATTCCTTGGTGTCACCCCGCCGAACCGGCTGAAGCAACTTGTTCAGTTTAGTCAACAATCGGCCCCCTGCAAAATCGGCCGGTTTCTGACCGATCAGGGCGGGCAGCTAACCTTCCAGCGGGGTAGACGGCATCGAAGACAAACCCACATTGTGCTCGGTCAGCTGCCACTTGTTTCGGGCTCGCGGACCGTGATCCAGCTCCTCGAGAACCGACCAGTGACAGTTTGAGACTCCTGACAGCGACGCCCAGAGCTCCGGTGGTAAGCCCATCAGCGCAGCAAGCCCCGCCCGGATCGATCCGCCATGACTCGCCACCACCAGGGTCTGCCCGGCACCCAGGCCCGACACAGCGTCGAGCGTACCTTCCGCCATCCGACGTCCCACGTCGAGACGGCTCTCTCCCCCACCCGCAAGCATCGTTGGATCCCCGCCATGCCAGGCGGCGTGATCGGCCGGGAACTGTGAGGCAATCTCCGCGAAGGCCAACCCCTGCCACTGCCCCGCATAGGTCTCCCGCAGCCGCGTATCCAACTCCACGCCGACGCCGGTCAACGAGGACAGCTCATTCGCTGTGGCAACGGTCCGGGCAAGGTCGGAAGAATAGATCCGCGAGGGTGCCAGATGCACCAGTTCAGCCGCGGCCTCCCGCGCCTGCTGTTCACCCAGTTCGTCGAGGGAGATGTCTTCCTGCCCCTGGAACAAGCCCCGGGCATTCCACTCGGTCCGCCCGTGCCGCCAGAAAATAATCCTTCGTGCACCTACCGATCCGGCGGCGTTGAACTTCACTCGGCGTCAGGGGCAGTGGCGTCAGGGGCAACGGCGTCGTTGGCCAATGCTGGTGCTGGTGCTGGGGCAGGTGCTGACGACGTCGATGCTGCGGGTGCGTCCTCCAGTTGCAGGTCGATGACCGGGCAGTCCCCCCACAGACGCTCCAGCGCATAGAAGACGCGGTCCTCTTCGTGCTGGACGTGAATTACGACATCCAGGTAATCCAGCAGGACCCAGCGACCCTCACTGCGTCCTTCCCGGCGGACGGGCTTGAGATCCCGCTTTGCCAGTTCCTCTTCGATGCCGTCGACAATCGAATTGACCTGGCGTTCGCTGGATGCCGAGGCAACCAGGAATACATCGGTAATCGCCAGCCGTTCGCTGACGTCAATAGCCACAATGTCCTGACCAATTTTGTCCGAGGCTGCATGTGCAGCCGCCCGGGCAATTGCGATGGACGTTTCGTTAGCGCTCACGTATCTCCTTGTGTGTAGTCAGCCGTCAGGTTCAACTGAAGACCCCGGTGATCATGATGACCCCGGTGATCAGCGCCAGGGCGCCCAGACTGACAATCGAATATTGCAATAGCTGCAGGCGCTTGACCCGCGCCAGCCCCGCCGTCATGGCGTCGAGTGGTTCGAGACCGTGCGCGGTGCGCGCACCGATGGGATCCGCCTGCTCCGGGGCGGCGTTCACGGGTTCCGTAGTCGTCATTGACAGTGGATCGGGCGTCGTCGCACCCGGTGGTCGGAAAGCAGCGACCGGCAGGGCGATGAAGCTTCCGGACGAGAAAATCGACAGGTTATGTGCAGCCGTGGGGTCGTTGGGGCCCGGCTCGGAGCTGAGTCCCACCAGGGCGTGCTGCGTTTGTTCAATGGAAGGCTGCTGCGCCGAAAGCGCACGGGTGTTCAGTGCTGCCGCGCGATCCGCAAGCGCTTTTTGCTGCTTCAGGATTTCCGGGTCGACAGCAAACGGCTCGTCCTCCCCGGCCTCCAACAGGGCGACCTGCTCCTGTGCCCCGATGGAGGATTCGCCACTGCGACGACGGCGATCCCGCCTGCCTCCCTCGCGTACCGGTCCGAGACCGGCCACAGGACGGTCGACGTCGACGTTCGTTTCGCGCAGATCCCGTCGTTTCCGCTCGTTCGCGGAATCGTTGCCGTTGATCATTGGTCTCTCACCCAGTAGTAGATTTCAGTTCGTTGTTCCGGACGGGGTGTTCGACGCGCTGCCCGGCCGCTGCCTCATCCCGGTACAGACCGTGCTTGGCAATGTACTGGACCACACCGTCGGGCACCAGGTACCAGACGGGATCCCCCGCCGCCACCCGCAGCCGGCAATCAGTTGAGGAAATGGCCATGGCTGGCACTTCCAGCAGACTCACGTCCCTGCCTCCCCCATCGAGTTCGTGGCCCGGTCGGGTGACGCCCACGAAATGGGCGAGGGTCCACAATTCATCAGCGTTCTTCCAGGAAAGGATCTGTGCCATGGCATCGGCCCCTGTGATGAAGAACAGTTCGGCCTCGGGCCTCGCAGCCCTTAGATCGCGCAACGTATCGATGGTGTAGGTGGGACCGGGGCGGTCGATGTCTACGCGGCTCACCGTGAAGCTGGGGTTGGACGCCGTCGCCACGACCGTCATCAGGTAGCGGTGCTCAGCTGCACTGACTGCGCGCTCAGCCTTCTGCCACGGCTGCCCGGTGGGCACGAACACTACCTCGTCGAGGTTGAATACTGCAGCTACCTCGCTGGCTGCGACGAGGTGCCCATGGTGGATGGGGTCGAAGGTACCGCCCATCACCCCCAGTCGCCACGGGCGGCCGTCCGCGTGTGCCCTACCGGCTGGATTCACGTCCCGGACTAGCGGCGCGTGGCTTCGCCGTGGTCATGCTTGTTGGGGTGCTGCTTATGCGGGTCAGCGTGCTCCTCAACGGCGTCGTGACGGTTCCCAAGGCTGGTGAAAGCCAGTGTGATGAACATCAGCGCCACGAGCGCGCCCATGATGATGATCCCGTACAGCACGGGATCCATCGGAAGTTCGACGTGTACCGCATGTTCGCCGGTCTCGGCAGCGACAACTGCGGCATCGAGAAATTGAGAAAGCATAAATTCTCCCCTTGAAATCAGAGTAGTACGTGGCCGATCAGCACAAACCGGCGGATAGGTTCCCTACCATGTTACGCGCATCGGGGTGCTGTCCTAGGCCCGGACCTGGCCGTCACCCTGAAGGATCCATTTGGTGGTGGTCAGCTCGCGCAATCCCATGGGTCCGCGGGCATGCATCTTTTGGGTGGAGATTCCCACCTCGGCGCCCAGCCCCAACTCGGCACCATCAGTGAACCGGGTGGAGGCGTTGACAATCACGGCTGCCGAGTCGATGCCTGCTATGAACTGCTCGGCGTTGCCCAGGTCGTTGGTGACGATCGCTTCGGTGTGCCCGGTGGTCCACCGTCGGATGTGTGCCATGGCGTCATCCAGCGAGTCCACTGTCGCCACCGCGAGGTCCAGATCCATGTACTCTCGAGCCCAGTCGTCGTCGGTAGCCAGATCAGCCTGGACGCCGTCGGGCAGCGCGTCGAGGGTCCGCTGGTCAGCGTGGATGCGCACGCCAGCCGCCACCAGTGCGCGCAGCACGTCGCCGGTGGCGACGGCGTCGCGGTGCACCAGCAAGGTCTCGACCGTGTTGCAGACACTGGGCCGATGGGTTTTCGCGTTGAGGAGGATGTCGACGGCCATTGTGGGATCGGCGCTGCGATCAACGTAAATGTGCACGTTGCCTTCGCCGGTCTCAATCACCGGCACCGCCGAGTTGGTGACAACCGTCTGGATCAGGTCATGGCCGCCCCGGGGAATCAGTACGTCCACCCGGCCACGCGCCTTCATCAGGACGTTGGCACCCTCCCGTCCGTACTCGTCGACGCTCTGAACGGCGTCGGCAGGCAGACCCGAGGCCACCAGCGCGCCGCGGATGATGTCCAACAACGCAAGGTTGGTGTGCGCGGCGGCGCTGCCACCACGGAGGATCACCGCGTTGCCGCTCTTGAGCGCCAGCCCGGCGATGTCGACGGTGACATTGGGCCTGGCCTCATAGATCGCGGCGACGACGCCGAGGGGTACGTGGACCTGACGCATCCGGACGCCGTTCGGCAGGGTCTGTCCGCGCTCCAGTGAGCCCACCGGATCGGGAAGTCCCGCAAGGTTCCTCAGGGCTGCCGCCAGACCCTCAATGCGTTCGTCGGAGAGGCTGAGCCGGTCAAGGAGCGCCTTCGACATACCGTTCGCATGCCCTGCCTCGACGTCCAATGCGTTGGCGGCGAGAATCCCGGCGCGGTTGGCGACCAGAGCCTCACCTATGGCGAGCAGCGCCTGGTCCTTGGCGGCCCGGTTGGCGGCGGCTATCAGCCGTGCCGCCGCTCGCGAGCGGTCAGCGATGGCGTGCACCGCGGTGGTCACATCTGTCTGCTGTTCGGTCACGGAAGTCATTGCTCCAGTCTAACGAAGCACCACGAGGTCGTTGACATGGACGACTGAACGCTCATATTCGCGGCCCAGTTCCTTGGAGAGCTCGCGGGTCGTCCGGCCCAGCATCCTGGGCAGTTCGAAGGAGCTGTAGTTGACCAGCCCGTGTGCGACGACGCCGCCCTGGGCGTCCAGCATGGCCACCGGGTCACCGGCTTCGAAGTCTCCGCCGACCGAGACGATTCCGGCAGGCAGCAGGGAGCGCCGACGTTCCCCGATGGCCTTCGCGGCGCCGTCGTCGAGGGTCAGGGTGCCCCGGATGTCTGCCAGGTGGGCGAGCCACAGGAGGCGGATCGGCTTGCGCCGGCCGTTGGTGCTGAACCAGGTGCCGACGTCGGCGCCCGCCAGCGCGGCAGCCGCGTTGTCGGTTGAGGTGACCAGAGCCGGAATTCCGGAGCTCGCGGCGATGGTCGCCGCCTCGACTTTGGTGACCATGCCGCCGGTACCGACTCCAGCTTTGCCGGTGCGCCCGATTTCAACGCCGACAAGGTCCTGCGGCCCCTTGACCTCGGGGATTCGCTGGGCACCGTCCTTGGGCGGCCCGTCGTACAGGGAGTCGACGTCGGAAAGAAGCACCAGCGCGTCAGCCTTCACCAGGTGCGCCACCAGGGCTGCCAGCCGGTCGTTGTCACCAAACCGGATCTCATGGCTGGCGACCGTGTCGTTTTCGTTGACGATGGGGACGACGCCGAAATTCAGCAGCCTTTCCATGGCCCGGTGCGCGTTGGCATAGTTGCCGCGGCGGATCAGGTCCTCGGCGGTGAGCAACACCTGGCTGACCGTGACACCGTGCGCACCGAACGCAGCCGTGTACCGGGCCATCAGCAGGCCCTGACCAACACTCGCGGCGGCCTGCTGGGAGGAAAGCTGGTTGGGCCGGCGTTTCAACCCGAGCGGGGCCAGGCCGGCGGCGATGGCACCGCTGGACACCAGGATCACCTCGGTGCCCTCGTTGCGCCGGGCGGCGAGGACGTTCGAGAGGCCCACCAGGGCTTCCTCGGACAGCCCGCCCGAGATGGAGGTCAGCGATGATGACCCCACCTTGACGACAATCCGCTTCGCCTTCGCGAGGCCCGAACGGGTTTTCAGGGGACGTTTAGCGGTCATGGTCACCTCAGTGTCCAGCTTTTTCGTCATCCGCTGCTGGCGCCGGCTCATCGACCTGCGGCTGGTCCGGATCCGCTCCCGGGCCGGTGCGGGTCTTGTAGTTGACCGACTCGGTCCAGATCCCGGCCTTTCGCTCGGTCTCCAGGTCCGCCCGTGCCGCGGCGCGAGCGTCTTTACGGTCCTGGTAGTCCTCGCGCTTCTCATCGCGGGTGGGCCGTACAAACTCCGCCAGGCGGATGTCGGTACCACGCGGTGATGCGAGCAGCTCGGCGCCGCCCATCATGGTTGGCTCCCAGTCGAAGACGACGCCGTCGTCCTCGCCGATGACCACCGTGTCGCCAGGCTTGGCGCCACTCTTGAACAGCTGTTCCTCGACCCCGAGCTTTGCCAGCCGGTCGGCCAGGTAGCCAACGGCTTCGTCATTGTTGAAGTCGGTCTGCTTGACCCAGCGTTCGGGCTTCTCGCCGATGACGCGGAACAGCGGAAGGAGGTTCTTCTCCTCGTTCCGGATGATGAAGCCGCGGGAGTTGACGGCGCGCGGGCGGAGGACCGGCGGGGTGATCTTCGGCGGGGTGGCCTTGAGCTCCGCGCGGGCGGCGGTCACAATCTCGCCCATGGCGAAGCCCAGCTGCCGAAGCCCCTCGTGGCTGGACGCCGACACCTCGAACACGCGGTAGCCGCGCGCTTCGAGCTCAGGCCGGACGAAGGACGCCATGTCCTTGCCGTCGGGGACATCGACCTTGTTCAGGGCGATCAGTTTGGGGCGCTGATTCAGCGGGACGACGTCGCCGTCGGGGCCCGCGAAGCTCATGTCGACCGCGTACTTCTCGAGTTCGCGTTCGATGATGTCCAGGTCATTCAGCGGGTTGCGATCCGACTCGAGGGTGGCGCAGTCCAGAACGTGGACCAGCGCGGCGCAGCGCTCGACGTGGCGCAGGAAGTTGTGGCCAAGGCCCTTGCCTTCGCTGGCGCCCTCGATCAGGCCGGGCACGTCGGCGATCGTGTAGCGGACGTCGCCGGATTCGACGACACCGAGGTTCGGCACCAGGGTGGTGAAGGGGTAGTCGGCGATCTTGGGGCGGGCCGCGGACATGGCTGCGACGAGGCTCGACTTGCCTGCGGAGGGGAAACCAACCAGCGCGATATCGGCAATCGACTTCAGTTCGAGCACAATGTCGCGGGCGTCACCGGGAATACCGAGCAGTGCGAAGCCGGGAGCCTTGCGCTTCTGGGAGGAAAGCGAGGAATTGCCGAGGCCGCCCTGGCCACCGGAGGCAGCGACGAATTCGGCGCCTTCCCCGACCAGGTCGGCGAGCACTTCGCCGTCCTTGGTCTTGATGACCGTCCCGTCAGGCATTGGGAGGATCAGGGTTTCGCCCTGCTTGCCGCCGCGCCAATCGCCCATCCCGTTGCCGCCATTGGTGGCGTGACGGTGCGGGGCGTGGTGGTAGTCCAGGAGGGTGGTGGTCTGCGAATCGACGCGCAGGATCACACTGCCGCCGTCGCCGCCGTTGCCGCCATCAGGCCCGCCCAGCGGCTTGAACTTTTCACGCTTGACGGAAACGCAGCCATGACCGCCGGTACCGCCCGACACATGCAGAACCACCCGGTCAACGAAGCTTGCCACGTTGAACTCCTTCAGAATTTTTGGATTGATGCCGAGATGATCCCGGCTTAAAAAGAAAGTGGGGCGAGCCGGATCGGCTCACCCCACCTCACTGCCTAATGCTTGGTGCGCAGAAACTACTCTGCGACTGCGCCCACGATGTTGACGACGCGACGTCCACGGCGGCTACCGAACTCTACTGAGCCGGCCTCCAGTGCAAACAGTGTGTCGTCTCCGCCGCGGCCAACGCCAGCGCCGGGGTGGAAGTGGGTGCCACGCTGGCGGACGATGATCTCGCCAGCCTTGACAACCTGTCCACCGAACCGCTTGACGCCAAGGTACTGGGCGTTTGAATCGCGACCGTTGCGAGTGGAACTCGCACCCTTCTTATGTGCCATCTGCTTTGCCTACCTTTTGATAAAGAACGAAGAGGTTACTTGATGCCTGTGATCTTGACGCGGGTCAGTTCCGAACGGTGACCCTGGCGCTTCTTGTAGCCGGTCTTGTTCTTGAACTTCTGGATGACAATCTTCGGTCCACGAAGATTCTCAATGATCTCGGCAGTGACGGCGACCTTGGCCAGGTCATCTGCTGCTGAGGTTACCTTGTCGCCGTCGACCAGGAGGAGGGCGGGCAGCTGAAAGCTGCTGCCGGCCTTACCGGTGACGCGGTCAAGGGTTACGAGGTCTCCCACGGAAACCTTTTCTTGCCGGCCGCCTGCGCGGACAATCGCGTACACCACTTGGGAACTCACTTCTCTCGACAACTATGCTTGGAAAACTACTGTTTGCGTACTTACACCGGTAAACCGTACTGATTGGTCCCACCGCTGACGCTGTGCATCGACGCCCCGGATAACCGGTTAGAAGGCGAACGCACCGAAGATCAAGATTACGCCAGAGCGGCGGTTTCCTGCAAATCCTCCCGGGGGTGGGCGAGTCGCGGGAACCTCCGAACCGGGAGGGTCTGCTCCCCCACCCCTTGCCCTCCCACGGGAGGACCAGGGGTGCGGGAGCAACCCACCGCTACAACTCGGACGCGGGAACCCCAACCCCAAGGATCATCGGCTCATCCTTGGCTGGCGCTGCTGCCGGGGACTTCCGGGGTGCCACTGCGGTCGCCACGAATCGTGCCACCGGCTTCTCGGCGGCCTCTTCCTCCCCGGACTGCTTCCGTTCGATGGTGGACGTCGCTGCAGTCCCCTGGGGGCTCCCGGCGCGCCGACGGTTACGGCGCGGGCTGCGAGGAGGCTCTGGAGGGCTCACCGACTGCTGACTGGAACCGGACGATCCTGCACCACCCGACGCCGCACGCACCGGTGCTTGCGCAGCAGGCCGGTCGTTGGCTTCCTGTTCGTTGGCAGGCCGTTCGTTGGCTGGCTGTTCCGAAGCGGGCTTGCGGTCGAACGCCTGGGTGAGGCTGTCGAGGGTCAGGCGTCGTGCTTCCTGCACCTCGGCGTCGCTGCTCTCCGCGCGGGGCAGGCTCACCGTCTCACCGTTGATGGTGAGCACCACTTCGGCGGCCTCGTCGGCCGCCGGGTGGCCCTCGGCCTCGTGGGCGGCGTGAGTGGCTGCAGCGATGCTCGCCAGGGCCACCCGGGCCGCTTCGGCCCGTGCCTGCCGCTCGGCGTCGTTCTGAGGTGCCTCGGGTGCCTGCTGCTCCTCATCGGCCGGCGAGGAGGAACGGCTCCGGTTGCGCTTGCGTTCGCTCCGGGAAACCTTCTCCTGCCGCAGGTGCTGCTGATGGTTGTCCGGCGAGACGGCATGCCGCTTGTGTTCCACCGGTTCGTCCTGGGTGACGACACCGCGGCCAGCACAGTGCTCGCAGTTCTCGCCGAAGACCTCCAGCAGCCCGGTCCCCATCCGTTTCCGGGTCATCTGGACCAGACCGAGCGAGGTGACCTCGGCAACCTGGTGCTTGGTGCGGTCGCGGCCCAGGCACTCGACCATCCGACGCAGCACCAGGTCACGGTTGGCTTCCAGGACCATGTCGATGAAGTCGATGACAATAATCCCGCCAATGTCGCGCAGGCGCAGCTGACGGACCACTTCCTCCGCCGCCTCCAGGTTGTTCTTGGTGACGGTCTCCTCGAGGTTTCCACCGCTGCCGGTGAACTTGCCGGTGTTGACGTCGACAACCGTCATCGCCTCGGTGCGGTCAATCACGAGTGAGCCGCCGGAGGGGAGGAACACCTTCCGGTCGAGGGCCTTGTGGATCTGTTCGTCGATCCGGCTGGCGAGGAAGATGTCCTCGTTGCCGGTCCACTTCTCCAGACGACCGACCAGGTCGGGAGCCACGTACATGACGTAGGCCTCGATGGTGTCCCAGGCCTCATCACCGGAGACGATCAGCTTGGAGAAGTCCTCATTGAAGACGTCACGGACCACCTTGATGGTCAGGTCAGGTTCCCCGTACAGCAGCTCGGGTGCCAGGGACTTGGTGGAGCCGGACTTGGCTTCGATGTTTTCCCACTGCGACCGCAGCCGGTTGATGTCATGGGTCAGCTCTTCCTCGCTGGCACCCTCCGCAGCGGTGCGCACGATCACCCCGGCGTTGTCGGGCAGGCGATCCTTGAGGATGCGCTTGAGCCGGTTGCGTTCCACGTCGGGGAGCTTCCGGGAGATCCCCGTCATGGACCCGCCCGGGACGTACACCAGGTAGCGCCCGGGCAGGGAGATCTGACTGGTCAGGCGTGCACCCTTGTGGCCGACCGGGTCCTTGGTCACCTGCACCAGAACGGTGTCGCCGGACTTCAGGGCGAGCTCGATCCGGCGGGGCTGGCCGTCGAGACGGGAGGCATCCCAGTTGACCTCGCCGGCGTACAGGACGGCGTTGCGGCCGCGGCCAATGTCGACGAACGCTGCTTCCATGCTCGGCAGCACGTTCTGGACCTTGCCCAGGTAGACGTTGCCGATCAGGGAGTCCTGCTGCGTCTTGGACACGAAGTGCTCTGCCAGCAATCCGTCCTCGAGGACGGCGATCTGGATCCTGTCGTCGCGCTGCCTGACGATCATCTGCCGGTCCACCGATTCGCGGCGTGCCAGGAATTCTGCCTCGGTGATGACCTGGCGACGGCGCCCGGTGTCGCGGGATTCCCGCCGGCGCTGCTTTTTGGCCTCCAACCGGGTGGATCCCTTGACGCTGGTGACCTTGTTGGAGGGTGCAGTCTCCTGGGCCTGCCGGGGTGCACGCACCCTGGTCACCGTGTTGGGTGGGTCGTCATCCTGGCCGCCGGTGAGTTCGAGGTCCTCGTCTCCGCGGCGACGGCGACGGCGGCGACGCGAGGTCACGCCCTCATCGCTGTCACTGTCCGAGCCGCCATCGGCAGCCTGGTCGTTGTCGTTGCTGCCGGCGTCCTGGTCGGCGCGGCCCCTGCCCCGGCTGCGACGGTTGCGACGACGGCGGCGCCCACCGGTCTCGGTGTCACCGTCCTCATCGTCCTCGGCGGTGTCGTCCTCGGCGGAGGGCCCCGCGACAGCGGTCTTCCTGACGGGGGCTGCAACAGCCTGCAGATCGGGGGCGTGAAACAGCGACGCGGGGATCGCAAAGGGGTCGGCCGCCGACAGGGTCGGAGGGACCTCGGAAGCTTCGGCCACCTGGAGCGCGGCTGGGGTTTCCCGTGCGTCCTGCACGGCCTCGCGGGAAGCGTCCTGGTCGGCGGCAACGCCACCAGTACCCGCGCTGGCACCGTTGGAGGTGCCCTGGCCCGCCGCTTCCTGGGTTGGGGTGCCCTCCGCAGCGGCAGCCTCCGCGGCCGCAGCCTTCTTCTGGGCCACGGTGAGCCGGCGGCGCGGGGCCTTTTTGACCGGGGTCAGCTCGGCATCCACCGGTGGCGCGGCCGCCTCGGCGTCCCCGCTCGCTGTGTCCTCGCTGGGTGCTGTGTTCGTGGCGTCAGCCTTGCGGGTGGAACGGCGCCGGGACGGGGCCTTCGCCTTGGGCTCGGCTTCGGTTGAGTCGGCTGGATCAGCTGCTGCTGACTGGCCTGCAGGATCGGCTGCTGCCGGGTCCGGCGTCGTCGCACCCGTTGGCGGGGTGGCCGGTGCATCGGGGAGGACGATATCGCTGGTCGCTGCCTTGCGGCTGCGCGAGGCGCGACGGCGCGGTGCGGCTGGCACGTCGGCGGCCGCCGTTTCAGTGGATGCAGCGTCGGTGGCGGCAGGGTCGGTGAGTGACTCCTGCGGGGTCTCGGCCGCGGGCTCCACCTTCTTGCGGCGGGTCCTTGGAGCCTTCTTCACCGGAACATCGAGCTGTTCCTGCGCGGGGTCTGTCGGATTTTGCTCTGTCGGGTTCTGCTGATGATCCATATGGTGTTTTGCTCCAGCGCCCCTGCGGCGTCGGCCACATTCCGACGCCCCCGGGGGCAGTATGTCGGTTGTTCGCGGACCTTGGCGCCTCGCGCTTACCGGAAGTCGTCTAAGTGAGCTTCGAGGTCGCACCATCCGTGGGGTGCGGCATCACTCGAAGACCAGTGGCGCTTTTCCTTACCCGCTGCTTTCCCAACGGTTGGCCTGCACAGCGGATTCCCGGCACCCCATCCGTCAGGATGTTTTCACGATGCACGCGGAAGCGTCGCCGGCAGAGCCGGAAGCCTGTCACTGGACCGGCCGGGGAATGTGGTTCCCCTGCCAGCCACGTTCATTGTCTCACAGACTGTTTCTGACACTGAGCTTTTCGGTGGTTTAGAGTTTGGGCAGCTGCCCGGTCACCGGTGAATCCTGACCGGTGAGGGGGCGTGCGACGGGGACCCGGGTGCCCAGCACCTGTTCGACGACGTCCTGTGCCACCTTGCGGGCGGTCAGTCCGACGCGCTCGAGCACCTCGCTGCGGGTGCCGTGGTCGAGGAATTCCACTGGAAGCCCTACCTCATTCAGTGCGGTGTCGACACCGCAGGCGCGCATTTCCTGCCGGATCCGTGACCCGACGCCGCCCGCCCTGACGCCGTCCTCAATCACGATGACAATGCGGTGCTCGGCGGCCATGTCGATCACCGAGCGGCGCACGGGGAGGACCCACCGCGGATCGATGACCGTCGAACTGATCCCCTGGGCACCCAACCGGTTGGCGACGTCCAGGGCCAGCTCGCTCATCGCGCCGACACTGACAATGAGGACGTCATTGTTGTTCGATCCGGCTGGGCGGCGAAGGAGCACTTCGACGCCGTCGTCGAGCCGCTCAATGGCCGGTACCTCGGCGCCCACCGCGCCCTTGGAGTAGCGGACCACGCTGGGGGCGTCGCCGATGGCGACCGCTTCCCGAAGCTCTTCACGCAACCGGGTGGCGTCTCGGGGGGCGGCCAGGTGCAGCCCGGGAATGATCTGGAGCATGGCCATGTCCCACATCCCGTGGTGGCTCGCGCCGTCGGGGCCGGTGACTCCCGAACGGTCCAGGACCACGGTGACGCCCGCCTTGTGCAGTGCCACATCCATCAGGAGCTGGTCGAAGCCCCGGCCCAGGAAGGTTGCGTACAGCGCAACCACCGGGTGCAACCCGCCGAACGCCATCCCGGCGGCGCTGGTGAGTGCGTGCTGCTCGGCGATGCCGACGTCGAATACCCGTTCCGGGTACTTCTCCGCGAACTTGTGCAGGCCCACGGGGATGAGCATGGCGCCGGTGATCCCGACGATGTCCTTGCGCTCGTCCGCGATGGCCGTGATCTCGTCGGCAAAAACCGAGGTCCACGACTGCGGTCCGGCGGCACCGACGGGCTGACCGGTTTCGGGGTCGATGATGCCCACTGCGTGGAACTGGTCGTCGACGTGGGCGCGGGCCGGGGCGTAGCCGTACCCCTTCTCGGTCATCGCATGAACGATCACCGGTCCCTCATAGTTGCGGGCCTGGTGCAGCGCGTGCTCGACGGCTGCCAGGTCGTGGCCGTTGATCGGGCCGACGTATTTCATCCCAAGGTCCTCGAACAACCCCTGGGGTGCCCACCAGTCCTTGATGCCCTTTTTCGTGGCATGCAGGCTCTTGTACGCGAAACGGCCCACGGGACCGCCGTTCTGGAGGCGCCGCTTCGACCAGTCGAGGGTTCTCTCGTAGACGGGGTGGGTGCGGACTGTGTCGAGGGTTGGCCGCAGCGAGGCAAGGTAGTCGGCGACTCCCCCGATGGTCGGCGCGTAGGACCTGCCGTTGTCGTTGACAACGATCACCACCCGGCGACGCTTGTCGGCGGCAATGTTGTTGATGGCCTCCCAGGCCATCCCACCGGTCAGGGCACCGTCGCCGACCAGCACCACGGTGTACCGGTCGCCTTCACCGGCGAGCACCCGGGCGCGCGAGATGCCGTCCGCCCACGACAGGGACGAGGACGCGTGGGAGCTCTCGACGACGTCGTGTTCGGATTCGGCGCGGGACGGGTAACCGGACAGTCCGCCCTGCTGGCGGAGGGTGCTGAAGTCCTGGCGGCCGGTGAGAAGTTTGTGCACGTAGGACTGGTGTCCCGTGTCGAAGATCATCGCATCGCGCGGCGAATCGAAGACCCGGTGCATCCCGAGGGTCAGTTCGACGACTCCCAGGTTGGGGCCGAGGTGCCCTCCGGTCCGGGACACGTTGGTGATCAGGAAGTCACGGATCTCCCCGGTCAGGCGCATCAGCTGGTCGTCGGTGAGCCGGCTGAGATCCTGGGGGTGGCGGATGGTTTCCAAGAGTCCCATCGGTGCCTCCTTGCGTTGGTCAATCCCGCCGGACGTCCACCTGCGGGTCTTTAACTCTAACGCGGGATCCCCGCCAAGCGTGCCCGTGGCCAAAACGCCACGGACCCGGTGGCGACCGGGGACCGGCCGGGAGCACCGATGGGCGACCGACCCGCCGTCGGACCTAGCCGGCAGTCGGTCGGAGCACTGCGAAGGACTCCAGGTGATGCGTGTGGGGGTACAGGTCGAACACGCGGAGGGTGTCCAGTTCCCACCCGGCCTGCTGGAAGTATCCGACGTCGCGGGCGAACGACGCCGGGTCGCAGGACACGTAACCCACTGCACGCGGACCGGCGGAAATCACCTCGGTGATGGCGGCCTGACCCGCGCCGGCGCGCGGCGGATCCAGCACCACAACATCGAGCGAAGGCTTCCGCTCCTGGAGCACCCGGTCCACCTTGCCCTGCACGATGTCGACCTGGGTGCGGCCGTGCAGGTTTCGCTTGGCGTCGCGGGAGGCGCCGGGCGCCCCCTCGACCGCGAGGACGCTGCCCGTGTCGCCGACGGCATCGGCGATCGGCGCAGTGAAGAGCCCCGCCCCCGCATAGAGATCGGCGGCCCGCTCCCCCGGCTGGATGGCCAGGCCATCCAGGACAGCGCCCATCAGCAGATCCGGTGCGCCCCGGTGAATCTGCCAGAACCCGTCGCCCGTAATCCGGTAGGTCTGATCCCGCACCGTCTCAGCGAGCCAGGTCTTGCCCCGAACCCGCTCCACCGTCCCCTTCTCGGGATCCCAGAAGGCGACCGCGGGACCGTCGAACTGGTGAACGACGGCCGCGGTCTGTTTGCGCCGTGCCCCCGGCGCGGGAACCAGGAGCACAAGGGGCGGCCCGCCCGCGGAGCCGACCGCCACCTCAACCCGCTGGATGCCGGTGAAGTCGATGGTCCACAGCTGGAGTTCGTTGATCGCATCGATGGCGAGCGGCATCTCGGCTACCGGGATCAGTTCGTTGGAGCGGTGGGCATGCATGGCGAGATGCCCGTCGGGTGCCACGGCAAAACTTGCCCGGGTGCGCCACCTCAGGCCGTCCGGGGATTCGCCCGGAACCGGTTCCACCTCGACCGTCCGCTCCACTCCCGCCAGCCGGGCGAGCTGCTCGCTGACGACCGTCCCCTTGAGCTGGCGCTGGGTGGGCAGGGCGATATGCCCAAACTCGGCACCGCCCACGGGCGCCGCGCCCCGTTGGGCGGCCAGCAACGCATCGGCAAGGGGCCATGGATGGTTGACCCGGTGCTCTGATGCCTCCAGCGCCTCGACCACGTCCGCGCGCCAGAAGCTCGCGCCGTCGTCGTGCTCCGTGAGCCTGACCCGCACTCTCTCACCGGGCAGGGCATGACGCACAAAGATGACCCGGCCCTCATGTCGCGCGACGCAGTGGCCACCGTGGGCCACCGGGCCGATGGAGAGGTCGAGGGTGCCTGACGGCTCGTCTGTCACTGTGGGTCCTTAACTAGTGCTGCGGCTCTGTGGAACGAAAGGTGAAGCTAAAACAATGTCACTGCAGGTCCTGAAATTTCTTTGCAGCGTCGGAGGATGCGAGCTGCCAGGGGACACTTGCCACCATAACCCCCGGCTCGAAGTGCAGCCGGGTCTTGATGCGGAGGGCGGTCTGGTTGTGGACCAGCTGCTCCCACCATCGGCCGACGACATATTCGGGGATGTACACGACAATCAGGTCCCGTGGGGAGTCGCTGCGGATGCTCCTGATGTACTCCATGATCGGGAGGATGGTGTCCCGGTAGGGTGACGCCAGGACGGTGATCGGCACCGGAATTTCGTACCGGTCCCAATCGCGCAGCGTCCGCTCGGTCTCTTCGGGGTCCACGTCCACCACGATCGCGTCCAGCCTGGACGGCCGGGACGCGCGGGCGAACGCCAGTGCCCGGAGCACCGGCTTCCGGACGTGGGAGACCAGGATGACCGCGTGGACGCGGGACGGTAGCGCCCGGGAGAAGGTGGATTCGTCGAGGGCCAGTTCGTTCGCCACCTGGTCGTAGTGCCGCTTGATGCTGTGCATGAGCGCGAACAGGACCACCATTGCCAGCACCGCCACCCAGGCGCCGTATTTGAACTTGGTCACCAGGACCACCACCAGCACAGCGGCGGTGAGCACGAAACCGACCGTGTTGATGGCCCGTGACTTCTTCATCCGCCACCGCCGCTTCTTGTCTGCGGTGCTGCGCAGTTCGCGGGTCCAGTGCTTGATCAGTGCGGCCTGGCTGGCGGTGAAGGACACAAACACGCCGACAATATAGAGCTGCACCAGCTGGGTGACGTCGGCCCGGAAGACAAAGATCAGCAAAATGGCTCCAGCGCCGAGGGCGAGGATGCCGTTGCTGAAGGTGAGCCGGTCCCCCCGGGTGCGTAGCTGGCGGGGCAGATAGCCGTCCTTGGCGAGGATGGAGGCTAGGACGGGAAAGCCGTTGAAGGCGGCGTGACCGGCCAGGACCAGGATGAGGGCGGTGGCGCCCACCACCAGGACGAAGGGTATCGCCGCGTCGCTGAAGATGGTGCGGGCCAGCTGGCTCACCACCGGGTTCTGGATGTAGTCCTCGGATACGGGATTGCCGTCCAGCAGCAGCTGCTCCTGCGGGTTCTGCACCACGTGCACCTTCACCGCGTTGGCCAGGTAGATCACCCCGGCCATCATGGCCGACGCAGCGACGCCGAGAATGAGCAGGCTGGACGCTGCGTTGCGGCTGCGGGGAGCCTGGAAGCTTGGCACGTTGGCGCTGGGGACCTCGACACCGGTGAGGGCTGCCGCCCCGGCGGAGAAGGCCCGGAGAATCAGCAGCGCACCCGCGAGGCCCACCAGTCCGGCGTCGAGCGCGGGGTCCGGGATGATTTCGAACCTGGCGCTGGGCGCCTCCCCCAGCGTCCCGTTGAGGCGCTGGATGATGCCGACCGCGCACATGCCGAGGATCGCGGCCAGGAAGACATAGGTGGGGATGGCCAGGGCGAGGGTGTTCCGGGACACGCCGCGGAGGTTCAGCAACACCAGGACGACGACGCCAGCCACCGCCATCACCGTCTGGCCACCAGCCAATCCCGGGGCGAGGGCAATGAGGTAGTGGGCAGCGGCGGACACGGAGACGGCGACGGTCAGCACGTAATCCACCATCAGAGCCGACGCCACGGTGAGTCCGGCTGAACTTCCCAGATTGCGGCGGGCAATCTCGTAGTCGCCGCCCCCGGTGGGGTACGCGTGGACGGCTTGCCGATAGGAGGCGATCACCACCAGCAGCACCACCAGGACGGCCAAACCTACCCAGGGGGACACCGATACGGCCGCCAGTCCTGCCAAAGCCAGGGTGAGGAGGATTTCGTCGGGTGCGTAGGCCACGGAGGACAGGGCATTGGCCGAGAACACCGGCATCGCGATCCGCTTGGGCAGGGTCTGATGCCGCAGCCGGTCGTTGCGGAACGGTTTGCCCACCAGCACCCGCTTGACGGCTTCAAAGAAAGTCAGCACAGCCCACAGACTAGCGCGTTTGTTGCTGCCACACTCCATTAGGCTGGGTGCAGCGGACGCAGGCCCCCAGCGAGTGGAGCGCGTTGACACGTAGGTTGGCAATCGGTTGGAACGGCAGGTGGCGCTAGTGGCGCATTTTGTGATTATGGGGTGCGGCAGGGTTGGCGTCAGTCTCGCCCATACCCTTGACGAGTCGGGGCATACGGTGGCCATCATTGACCAGGACGACCGCGCATTCCGCCGGCTCCGGGGAACGTTCGGGGGGCGGAAGGTCACCGGCGTCGGTTTTGACCGCGACACGCTGAAGAACGCCGACATTGAAAACGCCTATGCCTTCGCTGCGGTGTCGAGCGGCGACAACTCAAACATCCTCGCTACCCGGGTGGCCCGCGAGATCTTCCATGTGCCGCACGTGGTGGCGCGCATCTACGACCCCGGACGCGCGGAGATCTATCAGCGTCTGGGCATTCCCACCGTTGCCGCGGTCCGGTGGAGCGCCGACCAGGTGCTGCGCCGCATCCTGCCGGAACAGAGCATCAACGGGGATTTCCGGGAGACCTCGGGACGGTTGATTCTCGGTGAGCTCACCCTGCACGACGGCTGGCTGGGACGGTCGCTCGCCGATATCGAGGCCGCGTCCGGGATCCGCGTCGCTTACCTCACCCGGTTCGGTGAGGGGATGCTGCCCACCTCGGAGACTTCCTACCAGGAAGGCGACATTGTGCACGCCATGATGAAGACCTCCGCCACCGACGAGATTGGGCGTATCCTCGCCAAGAAACCTGTGGAGGAGTCGGAGTGAGAGTAGTCATAGCGGGCGCGGGAAGCGTGGGATCGTCGATCGCCAAGGAGCTGCTCTCGAACAACCACGAGATCCTGCTGATCGACGAGAAGCCCGAGGTGATCGGCCGCAGCGGTCTCAAAGGCGCCAAGTGGCTGATCGGCGACGCCTGCGAGCTGACCACGCTCAAGGACGCCCGGCTGGATGAGGCTGACGTGGTGGTCTCCGCGACGGGCGATGACAAGGTCAACCTGGTGGTGTCCCTGCTGGCGAAGAGCGAGTTTGGGGTGGGCCGGACGGTGGGTCGGGTCAACAACCCGAAGAATGACTGGATGTTCGACGACTCGTGGGGTGTCGACGTGGCAGTGAACACTCCCCGGCTGATGACCGCGCTCGTCGAGGAGGCGGTCGAGATTGGCGACCTGGTCAGGCTGCTGACACTGCAGAGCGGTGTCACGTCGATCGTCGAGTTCACTGTCCCGCAGGAGTCGCCGATCGTGGGCCGGACCCTCGGTTCGCTGATCCTGCCGGAGGATTGCACCGTGGTGGCAATCCTGCGGGACGACGCATCGATTACGCCGAGCCCGGACGATGTGGTGGAACCGGGCGACGAGCTGTTCCTGATCGCCGCGATCGCCGCTGAGGATGCGCTCCGCAGCGTGCTGCTCGCCGTTCCCGGTGACGCGGGCGACGACGAGCCCGGTGCGCCGGTCGACGCGCCGGGGCTGCCCTAACCCACAGTTCCGCTGGCTGACGGCTCCCCTGACTTTAGGGCTGCCGCCAGCCTCGGGCTACCGGCCTGCTGCCCCGGCAGGGAGCTGGGCGGGCGGGCGGGACACGAGCCACGCGAGCCACAGTCCGAGCGCATAGAGCGGTAGCCCCATAATCAGCCGGGTGGTCCCGAGTGCCACGAAGTTCTCGGCGAAATACAGGGGCATCTGGACCGCGAGCCTCAGTCCAAGAACCGTCACGATGATCCAGGTGGCGATGGTGTACGCCTTGACCCGCAGGGGGTCCTTCCGCCAGTCGACTCCTTCGCCCCTAATGAAGCCGAACAACAGCCCAGCGATCGGCCACCGCGCTGCGATGGAGATGACCATCACCATGATGTAGGCGCCGTTCGTGAAGAATCCGGGGACAAAAAAGTCTTCGGCGTTGCCGGTGCGGTTTGCGACGAAAGCGCAGATCGCCACGCCGATCAGGCCGGATAGCGCCTGCGTGAGGGGGGTCCTGGAGACCAGGCGGATGACGGTGAAGACAGCCGCGACACCCAGCGCGGCGATGAGGGAACTCGCCAGGTCCCGGTTGATGGTGAAGACCACCGTAAAGATCAGGCCGGGCAGGATGCTTTCGGCGAGGCCCCTGACGCCACCAATCGACTTCAGGACGTCGATCTGGCCGTCCTCCGAGCGTTGCATACCGGACCGTGCGGCATACTGTTCCGCCAGTTCAGCTGCCGAGGGCCCTTGACGCTGCGCCGGATCGGGCTCGGGCCCGGTGCTGGGTGGTTGCGGGGTGCTCACTGCTGTGCCTCCGGACGGCCGATGATTTCGTAACGAGGATTGTAGATCGTTGGCATCCCGTCCACCGGGCTGACCATACCTTCAAAAGCTATCTGGGTTCCCGCTTCGATGCCCGGCACTCGCCGCTGCCCGATCCAGACCAACCGCACCTGGGCCCGTTGGCGGCGGGACACACTGTCGCGGCGGTCGGATCCGGCGGTCACCGGCGGGGCGTCGTCGGACACGACCGCGGAGAACTGGGGTGCTGAGCTGCGGGGCAGGACAGTGATCCGGGAAATGTAGCCCCGGGCCCGGGCCCGTCCTCGGGCCGGAAGCCCTGCGATGCCTGTGGCGCCGGGGTGCACCCCGGCGCTGTCGACCCCCGGCCGATCAGCCAATGTGGGTGATCTCGGGACCGCGTTTCAGCGGATCGGTGAGATCAGGAGCCGGTTGCACGGGCTCAGTGGGACGCGCTGACGCCGATTCCTTGGGCAGCCGGAGCTGTAGCAGTTCACGCGGCGGCAGCGGGTGGTCTCCCCTGACCACGACGACCTTGCGGAAGAGTTCCTCAATCGGTGCGGCCGCTTCCTTGTTGATCGCCGCGGGTCCGCCGATGACCCCGCGGAGGAACCAGCGGGGGCCGTCGACGCCGAGGAAGCGAGCCACCCGGAAGCCGGGCTGCCCATCGGCGGTTTTGGCCGGGAGCTGGGCGACCAGCTCGGTGCCGAAGGTTCCAACCCGATCCTGGACCGTGCCGCCCTGCGAACCGACGGAGACGCCGATCTGGGCGCGGATTTCGTCCCACAACCCATCGGTGCGGGGAGCAGCGAACACCTGCAGTTGCAGGTTCGATCCGTTCAGGTCGAGGGTCACGGCGATGACCCGCTTGGTCTTCTCTTCCACTTCCAGACGAAGTTGCAGGCCTTCGGCCGCCCCGATACGGAGGGCCCCGAGGTCGATGTAGCCGGCGTCGTTGTCGTGTTCCGAGACGTCGAACGGGCCGTTGTCACGGGAGACAACCACTCCTGGGGCGGGCGCCACGGGAGTTGCGGGGGCCGCGGGGGTTGGCTCGACGTCGTCGTCGGCTGCGGCCGGAGCGGCGGTGTCGTCAGAGACCATTTCCGGTTCGGGGACGTCCGTCGGGGTGCTCGCCCCGGTGGTTGCCTCGTCGGTTGCAGCGGCTGCCGCTGATGCATCCTGTTCCTCGACCGGGCTGCCGGCGGGTGCCGCCTCTTCTGCCGGGAGGTTCGCTTGCTTCTTCTTCAGGCGCCCAAAAACCATGATTGGGTTCCTTTCCTTGGTGTGTGGGATCCGTAGTGTCGGGTCCCGTAGCTGGATATCCTCTAGGTTATGCGTGGGTCGGATGCGCTGTGTTTTCAATGGTGTAGCCGCCGGTGGACCCGAATCCCGCAGCGCCCCGCACCGATTCCGGAAGCTCCTGAACCACGGTGAAGTCGGCCTGTTCCACCTGTTGGATGATGAGCTGGGCGATCCGGTCCCCCCGCTTGAAGCTCAGGGACTCAGTAGTGTCGGTATTGAGGAGGGTGACGGCAATCTCACCCCGGTAGCCTGAGTCGATGGTCCCCGGAGCGTTGACCACAGTCACCCCGTGCTTCGTAGCCAGACCGGACCGCGGATGGACCAGGCCCACATACCCTTCCGGGAGGGCAATGGCCACACCGGTGGGCACCAGGGCCCGCTCCCCCGGGGCCAGCCGGAAATCGATGCGGGTCCGCAGGTCTGCTCCTGCGTCACCCGGCTGGGCGTACGCTGGGGGTGTCATCGCGTCGTCGAGCAGTTTGATCTGCACGGGAAGTCTCCGCTGTGGGTCCAGCACGTTCTTACTCCAGCTACGTCGTGGGTGATCGGGGTAGGCCTTCACTCTAGCGCCTTAACCTTGGCGGCTGCCGGGTGGCCTGATGGTGCGCATCGGGATGAAGTGCCCCGGAAAATCTGTCAGGGTAGGGGTATGTCAACCCCCGCGCCCGGACCATCCGCCAGCCCCGTCATCTACGAGGAGCGGCTCTGGCCCGCACCGTGGATCTGGCTCGTCGTGGCCGGAGCAGCGGGCGCCTCAGTCGTCACGTTCGCCCCGATCAACCTGACCACCGGGTTCATCGCGGCCACCGTCGTCGCGGTGGTTTTGGTCACGCTCCTGGTGCTGTCGACCCCACGGATCGTCGTAACCTCGTCGCACCTGACCGTGGGACGGGCCACCCTAGAACGGCAATTCCTCGGTGAGGCGACGGCCTACATGGGAGAAGACGCGACCGCGCAGCGCGGACCGCAACTGAATGCGACGGCATACCTGTGTATTCGTGGCTGGATCTCCCCGGTGGTCCGGGTGGCCATCACCGACCCGGCGGATCCCACTCCGTATTGGATGACTTCCACCCGTCGCCCCGACCAGCTCGTCGCCGCCCTGGCCAGCTAATGCTCGGTCCTGGCGGTCTATCCCTCGCAATCGCTGCAGTAAGTCAGCGCACCGACCTGCCGGGCGATCTGGGATCGGTGGCGCACCAGGAAACAGGAGGCACAGGTAAATTCATCGGCCTGGGCTGGAAGGATCCGCACCTGGATTTCCTCGCCCGAGAGGTCGGCTCCGGGTAGTTCGAACCCGTCGGCAGCTTCCAGCTCGTCCTCGTCGATCACCGGCGACTGGTGCTCGGCACGTTGGGCGTTCAACTCATCGACCGAATCAGTGCCGACGGCCTCGTGGGTGGTGCGCGGCGTATAGTCATCAAGCGCCATTAGGGGTTGTTCACTCTCCGGTGTTCTGTGGTTGTGCTCCATGGAACCTGTCCAACGTTCATGTCGAAACTGTGCAACGTCGTCTCCAACGCTGACCGACTGCAGTTTGTGCCCGTAGCCAGCGATTGTTACGGAAGCTGCCGTGATAGTCCAATTCGGCGTCGTCCTGGCCTATCCGACGGCGAAAGTTCCTCGCCACACCACGGGTGTAGTAGGCATGTGGGCCAACAGGTGGCACAGTTTCACGGTAAGGAAGCAATGTCGGCTCGGAGGATTTTCATGCAGGAACTACGGCTGGTAGGTGTTCACGAAAACGGCGGACACCTGCACTTGAACGGCGAGGACGGCTCGAGCTACAGCCTGCCGGTCAACGAGGCGCTCCGCATGGCGGTTTCCCGCCCCATGGAACAGCACAAGATCACCACACCACCACCCCCGGCGGGCAAGCCGGTGGTGCCACTGTCACCGCGCGACATCCAGGCGCGGATCCGCAGCGGCGCAACGGCACAGGACATCGTTGACGAGTCCGGGCAGGAACTGGCGCACGTGCTCCGCTACGAGGGTCCGGTGCGCGCCGAGCGAGATTACATGGCCATCCTGGCCCAGCGCGTCGAGGTGTCCTCCGCCCTGCCGTCCCACGATGGCTCCCGGTCAGCCTTTGGTGAGAACCCGGCGCAGCTGGGTGAAATGGTTGACTACCGTCTGCAGGCCTACGGGGTAGACCCGAGCGGCGTCGAGTGGGACGCGTGGCGCCGCCCGGACGGACTATGGAATGTCGTCGCCCGCTTTGAGCTCGCGACCGACGCCCGGGTAAGCGTGGGCGAGGAGCCACCAGCCCAGTGGACGTTCAACCCCAGCCGCAAGACGGTCCTCAACACCAACCGCTGGGCCCAGCTGCTCAGCGAGCTCGAACCACTCGACGGCCCCCTGCCGACGCGCCGGCTCAGCGCCGTCGCCGATCACGTCTTCGACTTCGAAGCCCAGAAGTCCCCCGAGGTTGCCGCCGAAGAAGCCTCCGACAACCTGTTGGACGTGCTCCGGTCCCGCCGCGGGCAGCGCCTGGGAGTGGATGAGGAGGGCGACGACGCCCTCGCGCACCTGCTGGCCAAGGGCAGCATCCCGGCTGCCCACCCCCGTCCCACCGAGGGCGAAGAGGAGCTGGAGGCCACCGGATCCGCTGAGAGCACCGATGACGCCGAGGGACCACAGCGGTTTGCCGGCCTCAGCCTGGCCCCATCAGTGCCGCACGACGACGACCAGGAGCACCAGACCTACAGTGATGGCTCGCCCCGCCTCTCCGAAGCAGTGAGCACTGAAACCCACGAGATCAGTATTTTCGCCCGGCCCAGCCGCCCGGTACAGCCGTCGGATGACCCGGCTGAGGCAACAGATGACCGCCAGGGACGGGACCCGGTGCCCGCCAGCTCACCGAAGGCAGCAGACGAGCCGGCAGATCGCAAGATCCGGCCGAAGCGGTCAAGCGTCCCCAGCTGGGATGAGATCGTCTTCGGTACCAAGAGCGACTAGGTGTACTGAGACCACGTGCACTGAGACAACGAAATGCTGCTTCCGTTCCCCCCTAGGGTGAGAACGGAAGCAGCATTTCGTTGCTCTTCATTGCGTTGGCTGTCCGCAGGGTGACCCGCCGGGTGTGGTGTCGCCGGCACAACGTTTCGTAACCCGTCACGGGCAGGTGGGGAGCGTCTTCCTCAACCCCGTCAACAATCGGTAGTTCGGGTTGCAGCGGGTCCCGCTGCACCTTCTGTAGTTCGACGTCGCCCACCACCACCTGGTCGCCCTCCACAACCATCACGCCGTCGATGGTCCGAGCATTGTGGGTAGCCCGCCGGCCGCACCAGCAGAGCGCCTCCACCTGAAGCACCTGGACCCGGTCCGCGAGTTCAATCAGCCGCTGTGAGCCCGGGAAAAGCCTGGTTCGGAAATCCGAGGTGATCCCGAACGCAAACACGTCGACGTCCATCTCATCGACAATGCGCGCCAGCTGGTCGATCTGCTCGCCGGTGTAAAACTGGGCCTCGTCGCAGATGAGGTAATCGACCCGTTCCGCGGCCGTACGCCGTCGGACAATCTCGGCCCAGAAATCGCTGCTGTCAGAGACCTCCACCGCCCCCGTCTGGAGCCCGAGCCGGCTGGAGATCATCGCCTCCCCCGCCCGGTCGTGGGAGCTGAAGAGCAAACCGGCACGCCCCCTGGCACGGTGGTTGTGGTCCATCTGCAGAGCCAGCGTCGACTTGCCGCAGTCCATGGTGCCGGAAAAGAAGATCAGTTCAGCCACGGGTGACCTTCCCGCCCGGACGGCCGAGCGTCAGCAACGGCACTTCGCGTTCAGCGCGGGTCAGGGAGCCGTGCTGCCCCACGACTTCCATCGCCGATTCGGAGGTGCGGCGGCGATCGTACAGCGCAATGGGTTCCCGTGCCGCGACCAGGAGGTCACCGATGCGAGGCAGGACCCGTTCGTCGACCTGTCCGAACAGCCCTCCCTCGATGGCCTGCTCACGGGTGAAGATCCACGCGAACTGCCCGTAGGCCTTCTGCCAGGCCGCGATGAGGCTCTCGCGCCGGTCAGCGGACAGACCGGGCTCCAGGTACAGGTGGAGCATCCGCGGCTCTCCGGCCGTGTGGGCGACTCCGTCGATCAGTGTGGGATCGGTCGAAAAGTCGTAGCGGTGCGCTACATCGACGTCGACCATCCCGTGGTCCGCGGTCAGCAGCAGCAGCGTGTCGGATGGCACGCGGGCGGCGAGCGTTTTGACAGCGGCGTCGACATCCTCCAGCTGGGTACCCCACTGGGGCGAACCGCAGCCGAACCGGTGTCCAGCCTTATCCATCTCGTTGAAGTAGAGGTACACGAGGGAGCGCTTCGTCGCAGCAAGCTGCTCATGTGCACTGCGCACCCGCGCCTGCAGGGTTCCCGCTGCCACGTAGCTGCCGCCCCTGAGTGCGGCGCGGGTCATGGCAGAATCAGCGAACTTCGGGAGGGAAACGCTCACCACGGGGATCTGGGAGGAAACCTGTTCGAAGACCGAGGGGTAGGGCTGCCAACGCTCTGGGTCCACTGCGGAGTCCCAGCCGCCGAGCATGTTCACCACCTTGTCCTGCCCGGGATCCAGGACGTCGTAGCCAACCAGGCCGTGCATCCCGGGAGGCAGACCGGTGCCGAGGCTGGCCAGCGACGCGGCGGTCGTTGACGGGAACGCCGATCCGATGGTGCGCGCGCTGTCCAGGTGCCGCCGCAGGAACGGAGCGTGCCCGCCACGTTTCTTCAGCAGCGCCGACCCGAGACCGTCGACCACCACCACGCAGACGCGGGACGCGTCCGGCAGGCCAAGGGCATTATCGAAGGGGCCGGTGGCCGAGGTGAGATCCAGGGCGGCGGCGGCGCTGGTAAACACCTCGGCGATGGTGCTGCGGCCATAGGCGGGTGCCGCCGGAAGAGGCTCCCGGTGTCCGGTTACGTGGTCCACTGCGGGCTAGCCCTGGTGGTGCGTCCGGCTGAAACGCGCACCGAGACCGGGCTGCCTGCGCGGCGCCGGAGCCAACGTGCCCGCGGCGGCGGGCGTGACCGGGTTGGCCGTGTTGACCTTCCGCAGCGCGCGGGCAAACGACTTGGCGTTCTGAACGGCCTGCATGCCGTCGGCCTCGGCGCTCACGCGGAGCACAATGTCCTCCTGCGAGATGGTGCCGGTGTAGCCGTGGTCAGCGTCGCACTGTGGGTCGCTGCAGCCGGCCGGTCCCATATCCAGCCGCTGGCCGCCGGACCAGGCGATAGCAAGGGTCAGTTCACGCGCCTGATCGGAGGGCTTGTAGTCCTGCGGCTGGGCGTACAGGTAGCTGAGCACCACTGACCGGATCTGACTGACCGGGACGGACTCGGTGGAGACCTGCGCCATCATCTGCTGCCCGTCCTCGTCCAGCTGCTGATCGTCCACGTGGGTGATCACCAGCATGTCTTCGGTGAGGACCAGCACGGTGATGTGGCGGTGCACCTCGTTCCGCTCGAAGTGAGTCTCCAGGTGAACCACGTGTGAGAGCGGTTCCCTGCCGTCGAGGGCATCGTGCACCGTGTCTGCGACCAGACGCGGATAGAAGCCAGCCCGTTCCAGGGAGGCGTCGAGGCTGCGGCGTTCAGCGGAGAGCGATGAGGTCATATATCCAGTTTCCCTTACGTGGGCGCCCGCCGCCTAACCCGGTGTCAGTCCCGCATGGCGCGCCGGGCACTGTCGGTCCGTCGCTGCGGGTTGCCCACCAGGATGTCCGTGCTCAGGATAACCAGCCCACCCGCCGAGACCAGCACCGGGTTGAACTCGAGCAGGGCAATCTCGGGGTGGCGGTCCTTCAGGACGGCAACCCTCTTGATCAGGTTCTCGATCGCCGCGATATCGGTGGCCGGGAGGCCCTGGTACCCGAACAGTTTGCGCGAGGCCCGGGGTGCACGGACCAGGTCCGAAATGTCCACGGTGGAGAGCGGCGGAATGCTGTGGGCCCAGTCGTCGAGGAGGTCGACGGCGTCGCCCGCCAGCCCGAAGGACAGCACCGGCCCCAGCAGTGGGTCCTCGATGGCACGGAGGGTGCACGCCTGACCGGATGGCGCCATCGCCTGCACCTCCATCCCGCTGACTCCGAAGGGCGCGAGCACCTTCTCCATCTGGGCAATGTTGAGGCGCAGAGAGTCGGCATCCTCGATGTTCAGCCGGACGCCGCCGAGATCGAGCCGGTGCCGGAGGTGCTCATCGACGGTCTTGATGACCACGGGCCAGCCCAGCCGGTCGGCGGCCGCGACCGCCTCATCGGCGGTGGTGAACCGGACAGCGGGGAGCAAGGTGATGCCGTAGTGGTCCAGCAGGGTGGCAGATTCTGCCGCGTCCAGGCGGGTCAGCCCGTCCCCGTCGACCCGTTCCAGCGCCTGATGGAGCAGCTCCGACGCCGCGTCCGGATCGATATCCGCCGGTTCGTGGAACCCGCCGTTGTCCCGGGCCCGCCACCGGGCGTACGTCACGACGGCTCCCAGCGCGGCGACTGCCGCTCCTGGGCCCGCATAGCACGGCACCCCCCGCTGGCCGGTAGGTTCCCCCACCGGATTGTCGGGGACAGCGAGCAGCCCCTCGGAGCGGACCATCGGGTCCAGGATGCCGGCGAAGGACGCGACCAGCGGCTTGTTGGCCGTCCCTGAGCAGTCCCTGAGGCAGGCGGCGATGGCGTCGACCGTCAGGCCCGGGGCGGGCAGCAGGGCAACGACCGCCGAGTGCACCTCCTCGTCCGCCAAGGCCTCCAGGACCGCTGCGCGGAGGGCGGGCAGGGCGACCGACTGTCCGGTGTCCAGGTCGATGTCGGTCACCAGGCGCCGTACGTCCAGGGATTGGGCGGCGGCTGCATCGGCCACCACCTTGCCGAGCGCCAGGGAGTTGCTGAACACCGCAAGGGTGGGACCGGCGGGCAGCGGCTGGCTGACAAGGATCTGGGCGATGTCCACCAGTTGGGCAGTGGTCTCTACCCGGATCACCCCCGACTGCTTGAGCATCGCATCCAGCGCGCCGGACGGCGCCTGGGTGGTGCGCACCGCGTGGCCCGGCGGCAGCTGGAGGCCCATCACGTCGGACTTCGCCACGATGACGGGTTTCGTCTTGGACAGTCGGCGGGCGATACGGGAGAACTTGCGGGGGTTACCGACCGATTCGAGGTAGAGCCCCACCGCCCGGGTGGAGGGATCATCTTCCCAGTACTGCATGGCATCGTTGCCGGAAATGTCAGCGCGGTTCCCGGCGGAGACGAAGGAGCTCAGTCCCAGTCCGCGCCGCCCGGCGGCCGCGTAGAGCAGAACACCGATCGCCGCCGACTGGCTGAACAGGCCCAGTGCTCCGGCGGTGGGCAGGGCGGGAGCCATTGACGCGTTGAGCCGGACCGCCGGGTCGGTGTTCACCAGTCCCAGGGATGCCGGTCCCACCACCCGCATCCCGTAGGCCCGGGCCCGGTGAACGAGGGTCCGCTGCCGGGCCAGGCCGGCGGCGCCGTCGTCGGCGAACCCGGCGGTCGCGACGAGCAGACCCTTGACGCCGGCCTCCCCACACTGGTCGACCACCGCTGCCACCTGGTCGTAGGGCACCGCGATGACCGCGAGGTCGACGGGCCCCGGCACCTCCGCGATCGATGCAAAGGAGATCATTCCCGCCAGTTCGAAGGCCTCGGGGTTCACGGCGTACACGTCACCGGTGTAGCCGGCGTCGATGATGTGTTCCAGGAGGGAGTACCCGATGGTTCCCCATTCGCGGCTGGCGCCGATGACGGCGACCGACGACGGCGAGAGCAGGTCAGCGACGCTGCGCGCCTCAGCGCGGTGCTCGCGGGACTCCATGACGGCTCGTGACTTCTCGGTGGGGTCGATGTTGAACTGCAGCATCACCACGCCGTCGTCGAAATGGCGCTGCACCTCATACCCGGCCTCAGCGAAAACGGTGATCATTTTCCGGTTCTCCGGAAGGACCTCAGCCGAGAACCGGCTGATCCCGTTCTCCCGGGCCGCTGCCGCGAGGTGTTCCAGCAGGATGGACCCCAGCCCCCTGCCATGATGGGCGTCCGAGACGTTGAACGCGACCTCCGCTTCGGTCGGGTCATCGAGCCGGTCATACCGGCCGATGCCCAGGATGTCGGTGCCGCGGGTGACAACGAAGGCGACCCGGTCGCGGTGGTCCACCTCGGTGAACCGCTTGAGCTCTTTGGTACTCAGCGACGACTTGTAGGTGAAGAACCGCAGGTAGATGGAATTCTCGGACTGCTGCATGTGAAAGTGCTGGACAGCATCCGCGTCGTCGGGCGAGATGGGTCGCAAATGTGCGGTGGCGCCGTCCCGCAACACGACGTCGGCCTCCCAATATTCCGGGTAATGTCCGCCAGCAGCCATAGACTCACCCTAGTGGGCGTTTGGCGCCCACGTCATTACCGTTGGCAGCACACCCCCTTCACGACCCGAGGACCACCCGATCATGGCCAGGCGCCAAACCACAGCAGCCCCGGTGGATTACACCGAGAACATCATCGATATCGACGTCACTTCCGAGATGGAACATTCGTTCCTGGAGTACGCCTACTCGGTGATCTACTCCCGGGCGCTGCCCGACGCGCGGGACGGGCTCAAACCCGTCCAGCGGCGCATTCTCTACATGATGACCGACATGGGTCTGCGGCCGGACCGCGGGCATGTGAAGTCCGCCCGCGTGGTGGGCGAGGTGATGGGAAAGCTGCACCCCCACGGGGATGCGGCGATTTACGACGCGATGGTGCGCATGGCCCAGGACTTTTCGCTGCGCCTGCCCCTGATTGACGGTCACGGCAACTTCGGCTCGCTCGACGACGGCCCGGCCGCCCCCCGGTACACCGAGGCACGGCTCGCGGCCGCGGCGCTCACCATGACCGACCATCTGGACGAAGATGTGGTGGATTTCGTCCCGAACTACGACAACCAGCTCCTGCAACCGGAAGTACTCCCGGCGGCGTTCCCCAACCTGCTGGTCAACGGTGCCACCGGCATCGCCGTCGGCATGGCCACCAACATGGCACCACACAACCTCGGCGAGGTGATCGCCGCCGCCAGGCACCTGATCAGCAACCCGGATGCGGGTCTCGATGACCTGATGCGTTTCGTTCCCGGACCGGACCTTCCGAGCGGCGGCAAAATTGTCGGTCTCGCCGGGGTGCGGGACGCTTATGCCACCGGCAGGGGATCGTTCAAGACCCGGGCCACCGTGGGCATCGAACAGCTCTCCGCCCGGCGGACCGGTCTGGTGGTGACCGAGCTCCCCTACACGGTGGGACCGGAAAAGATCATCGAGAAGATCAAGGATGCCGTCACCTCCAAGAAGCTGCAGGGCATCTCCGACATTGTGGACCTGACCGACCGCCGTCACGGTCTCCGGCTGGTCATCGAGCTGAAGAACGGATTCAACCCGAACGCGGTCCTCGCCCAGCTGTACCGGTACACGCCGATGGAAGATTCCTTCGGGATCAACAATGTGACCCTGGTGGACGGGCAGCCCCGCACCCTTGGCCTGGTCGAGTTGCTGCAGGTCTACATCAAGCACCGGCTCTCGGTGGTCCGGCGTCGCACCACGTACCGGCTGGGGCGCAAGAAGGACCGGCTGCATCTGGTCGAGGGTCTCCTGATCGCCATCGTTGATATCGACGAGGTCATTCAGATCATCCGCTCCTCCGACGAGTCGGCGCAGGCGCGGGAACGCCTGATGTCGATCTACGACCTGTCCGAGCTGCAAGCCAATTACATCCTCGAACTACGTCTGCGCCAGCTGACCAAGTACTCGCGGATCGAGCTCGAGAAGGAACAGGACGAGCTGCGCCGCGAGATTGCGCTGCTGGAAGAGCTGCTCGGCTCCGAGGAACGGCTGCGGGCCCTCCTGTCGGAGGAACTTGCCGACGTAGCGGAGAAATTCGCGACGCCGCGCCGGACGGTCCTGCTGGAGTCCGAGTCCAGCTCCCCGCTGAAGGGCACCGTGATGCCGACCGCTGCTGCGACCGGCGGCAAGCCGGCACCCCTGCCCCTCGAGATCGCGGACGACCCCTGCTGGGTCATCCTCTCCACGTCAGGGCAGCTGGCGCGCACCTCCACCCAGGATCCCTTCGGTGAGGGCGGGCAGCGGGTCAAGCACGATGTGTTCCGATCGGTCCTTCCCTCCACCGCCCGGGCAGAGGTCGGTGCGGTGACCTCCGCCGGGCGGATGCTCCGCCTGCAGGTGATGGACATGCCGGCGTTGGCCCCCACCGCTGGCATTCCGAACCTGGCCGGTGGCGTCCCCGCCCAGGAGTTTATGACCCTGCTTCCGGGAGAGGTCCTGGTGGGGTTGGCGCCCCTGGACACCGTGATCGCCCTGGGCACCGCACAGGGCGTGGTGAAGCGGGTGGCTCCCGAGTACCCGCTCAACCGGGACGAGTGGGAGGTCATTTCCCTGAAGCCGAAGGACCGGCTGGTGGGCCTGGCCGCTGCTGCCGAGCAGGATGCGCTGGTCTTTATCACCTCGCAGGCACAGCTGCTGCGCTTCCCTGCGGCGACAGTCAGGCCCCAGGGCCGCACCGCCGGCGGGATGGCGGGCATCAAGCTGGGAACGGGCGACTCGGTCATTCACTTCGGTGCGGTGACCGCGGACGACCCGGCCGCCGTCGTCGTCACCGTTGCAGCCGCCAGCGGGGCGCTGCCCGGCACCTCCGCGGGATCGGTGAAAGTCACCGAGTTCGCCGAGTACCCAGCGAAGGGCAGGGCCACCGCCGGGGTGCGCGCCCACCGGTTCCTCAAGGACGAGGATGGGTTGGTCGTCGCCTGGGCTGGACACGGACCGGCGAAGGCCGCATCCTCCAGCGGTGTGTCCCGGGCGCTGCCCACCGAGCACGGTCGGCGTGATGGTTCAGGCGTGGCGCTCAGCCAGACGGTCGATGCGATCGGGCCCAGCCCGGTCTGAGGCTAGATCGGTAGTTCGCAGACCCTGACCCGGTGGGTGGGTTCGTAGCCCAGACGTTCGTACAGGCCGAGCGCGCCTGACGGATTCTCGGTGTCCACGCCCAGACCTGCGTTCTCGATACCGTCGGCCGCGAACCGGCGCATCGCCTCGACGAGCAGCGCGGGGGCCAGCCGGAGCCCCCGCCAGTTCCGGCGCACCCCGAGCAGGTCGGTGTAGGCCTCCGTGTATCCCAGGATGTCCTTCGAGCCGGGATCGAAGCTGACCAGCTGGTAGGCGGCCACCTCGCCGGTTTCCTCGTCGACCACTGCCAGGGACCAATCCGGCTTGAACTCGGGGTGGGTCACTGTGTACCGCCAGGATTCCTCATCCCGCGGTTCGCTGCCCCAGTGGTCCTGGAAAGCTTCGTTGTGGGCCAGCCGGACCGCCTCGGAAAGTTCCTCGGAAAACGTCGCGATCCGTAGTCCCGCCGGGATCTCGACCGTCGGGATCTCGGTCCGCAGCGGGCGGGTCATCTCGGTGAAGTACCGCACCACGGAGTTCCCGGTCGCCTCCATCAGGGCCAGCTGGGAGGGAACCCGCTCCTCGGCGTAGGTGCGCAGCACGCCTGCCGCTGCGCCGTCTTCGTCAAGGCGACGACGGGCCCGCCCGGCCTGCCACCCATACAATGCGGTACCAATGCCGCGGCGCCGCCAGGCCGGATCCACTCCGCCCATCGTGTGGATCAGGGTGGAACCATGGTTCTTCTGGATGGCACCGAACGCGCGGGGCACGCCGTCAGCGTCCAGGCCCAGGATAGTGTCCTGCACCGGGTCTGTTTTCGACGATTCCAGAATCTGCTCCAGGTCGGCGCGCTCTTCAACCCAGTCCGGCTTGTCTTCCTCGGCCATGCGCTTGAGCAGTTCCAGCCACTGCCCGATATCGTCCGGCGTGATGGGCCGCCACTGCAGGGGCGTGCCGGTGGGAAAGTATTCCGTCACTGACTTAGTCATGGCAAAAGAATATGACACGAGGCCGGGTGAAGCATTTCGCCGTCGTCAATGTGATCTGTTCTACCGTATGTAGAACATTGCTGGAAAAGGGAGTAGATTTAGCCAGTAACCCACAACTAACACGAAGGATTTGCATGGCCACCCTCGGAGAACTCGAACGCACAGTGATGGACCTGCTGTGGGGCACCCCCGGGGCTTTGACAGCCAATGCGCTCCGCGACCTGCTGGCACTGGCCACAAATGAGGCCGTGGGCAAGGAACTCGCTGTGACAACTGTCCTGACCGTCCTGTCACGGTTGGAGAAAAAGGGCCTGGTGGAGCGGGAACGCGAAACCCGCCCACACCGCTACCGGGCCATCACCAGCCGCGAGGAACACACCGCCGAGCTGATGCACGAGGTCCTCGTCACCGCGCCGGACCGGGAAGCTGTTCTGGCACGGTTCATCGGAAGCGTATCGGACAGCGAGGCACAGGCGCTGCGTAAACTGCTCGGCAGCTGAACGGATGTTTTGGGCCGCCCATCTGTTGGCCGGGCTCGCCGTCGTTCTCGCCTGGCCCGCTCCGGTAGCACTGTCGCGGGCCAAGTGGCCCACCCGGGCACCAGCGATCGCCATGATCCTCTGGCAGGCCATTGCACTGGCCGGTGGGCTCTCGATGATCGGTGCCATGCTGGTGTGGGGGCTCGACCCGCTGGGAGACAACCTCGTGGAGGCTCTCGGCCGGTTGGGAGCCATGGCCGTCAGCAATGAGCCGGCCGCTGAACTGGGCCTAGTGCACGTCTTCGCGCTCAGCGCGGCAGGCTTGTTGGGCGCCCACCTGATCTTCACGCTGCTGTTGACCTACGCCAAGATCCAGGGCCAGCGTCGCCGCCACCGTGACATGCTGAACCTGCTCAGCTCACCGGCCGCGAACCGCCCGGCCACACTGGTCATCAACCACCCCACCCCCGTCGCCTACTGTCTGCCGGGGGGCGCCCGCTCAGTCACCGTCCTGTCGAACGGGCTGTTGGAACTGCTGACCGCGCAGGAGCTAGACGCCGTCCTGGTGCACGAGCGCGCCCACCTCCACCAACGCCACCACCTGCTGCTCTGGGCGTTTGCCGCCTGGCGGTCGGCACTGCCGTGGTTGCCGACTTCCCAGCTGGCGCAGCGAGCGGTCAACGAGCTGATCGAGATGCTCGCTGACGACGAGGCGCTGAAGACGGTTAGCGAGCCGGTCCTGGCACGGGCGATCGCCATTGTGGCGTCCGGTCCGCTGGACGCTCCCGACGGCGTCTGCCCACCCGACGCGTTGTCCACCACCATGCTGACACCCGGGCCTCCGAACGGGCAGGACACCGGATCCACGGTGAACCGTGTCCACCGGCTCCTCACCCCGCAGCCACCCCTTTCGCCCGCGCAGCAGGGAGTAGCCCTCGGCACCTCCGGCCTGCTGCTGGTGGCCCCCACCCTGCTCCTGATCGCCCCGTGGGTGTTGGGCTAGGACATCACGCCGTAGCCCGGGGCGCCCTCCACTCGTGGTGCCCCTGTGCAGGGAGGCCCTGGCGGGCACGGCTGCTCACCACGGGATCACCCTCACTGAGCATCAACGCTCATGCACATTGAAGCCACTCCCCTGGTGAGCATTCGTGCTGACTGAACGGTCAGGCGTCGATCTGCTCCCGGTCCAGGGACGCGGCGCCCGCCACGATGAAGTCCTTGCGCGGCGCGACATCGCTGCCCATCAACAGGTCAAACACCCGCTCCGCGGATTCGGCCTCCTGGATCCGGACCCGTCGGAGGGTTCGGTGCCGCGGGTCCATGGTGGTTTCGGCCAGCTGCTCGGCGTCCATCTCCCCCAGCCCCTTGTACCGCTGAATGGGTTCCTTGTACCGCTTGCCCTGCTTCTCCAGCGCGGCCAGGAGCCGGTTCAGCTCCTGCTCCGAGTAGGTGTAGATGGTCTCGTTGGCCTTGGACCCGTGGTTGACCACCTCCACCCGGTGCAGCGGCGGCACCGCAGCAAACACCCGTCCCGCGTCGACCAGCGGGCGCATGTACCTGAAGAACAGGGTGAGCAGCAGGGTCCGGATGTGGGCGCCGTCGACGTCGGCGTCGGTCATCAGGATCACCTTCCCGTAGCGGGCTGCGTCCAGCTGGAAGCTGCGGCCGGAGCCGGCGCCCACCACCTGGATCAGGGCGCCGCATTCGGCGTTGGCGAGCATGTCCCCCACCGAGGCCTTCTGGACGTTGAGGATCTTCCCGCGGATGGGGAGCAGCGCCTGGTAGTCGGAGGAGCGCGCCAGCTTCGCTGTGCCGAGCGCACTGTCACCTTCGACGATGAACAGTTCGGAACGCTCGACGTCGTCAATCCGGCAGTCGGCCAGCTTGGACGGCATCGACGAGGTCTCAAGCGCGTTCTTCCGTCGCTGGGTTTCCTTGTGAACCCGCGCCGAGATGCGGGACTTCATCTCCGCGACAACCTTTTCCAGCAGCAAGGCACTCTGTGCCTTGTCGCCGCGGGCCGTGGAGTTGAGTCTGGCGAGGATTTCCTTCTCGACCACCTTCGCCACGATGGCCCGCACCGCTGACGTGCCGAGGATTTCCTTGGTCTGGCCCTCGAACTGTGGTTCCGCCAACCGCACGGTCAGGACGGCTGTCAGCCCGGCAAACACGTCGTCCTTTTCGATCTTGTCGCTGCCGGCCTTGAGCTTCCGGGCGTTGGCTTCGATCACCTTGCGGAAGGACTTCAGGAGGGATTGCTCAAAGCCGCTCTGGTGCGTGCCGCCCTTGGGCGTCGCGATGATGTTCACGAAGCTCTTGACGGTGGTGTCGTAGCCGATCCCCCAGCGCAGGGCGATGTCGACCTCACAGTCGCGTTCCACCTCGGCGATCTCGCTGTGCCCGTTCTCTCCGAGGACCGGCACCGACTCCTTGAACCGTCCGGAGCCGTGCAGGCGCCACACATCGGTCACCGCGCTGTCGGCGGCAAGGAAGGTGGTGAACTCGGAGATTCCGCCGTCGTGCTGGAACACTTCCTCCAGTGGTCCTGCCTCGGCGGCGGTGCCAGCGAGACGGCGTTCGTCGCGCAGGGTGATCCGCAGGCCGGGTACCAGGAACGACGTCTGGCGGGCACGGGACTGCAGTTCCTCGTAGGAGAACTTCGCATCAGGGGTGAAGATCTGGCGGTCCGCCCAGTAACGGATCCGGGTACCGGTGACTCCTCGCTTGGTGGTACCGACCACCTCGAGCCGGGAGCTTTCGAGGAACGGCTCAAACTTCGCGGTGGGCGAGGGGGTCTTGGCGTCGAGGAAACGGCCGGGCTCGCCGCGTCTGAAGGACATCTGATAGGTCTTGCTGCCGCGGTCCACCTGGACATCCAGCCGGGCGGACAGCGCGTTGACCACGCTCGCGCCGACGCCGTGCAGCCCACCGGACGCGGTGTAGGACCCGCCGCCGAACTTTCCACCCGCATGCAGCTTGGTGAACACCACTTCGACGCCGCTGAGGCCCGTTTTGGGTTCGGCATCGACGGGAATGCCTCGGCCGTCATCGTGGATCTCGACCGAGCCGTCCGGGTGGAGTATGACCTTGATGCTTTGGCCGTGACCGGCGAGGGCCTCGTCCACCGAGTTGTCGATGATCTCCCAGAGGCAGTGCATCAACCCACGGGAGTCGGTGGAGCCGATGTACATGCCGGGCCGTTTGCGGACGGCTTCGAGCCCTTCCAGGACGGAAAGGTGACGGGCGTTGTATTCGGTGCTTGGTGGCGCCACGTTGGGTGAAACTCCTTGGCAGGTAGTACAGGTTGGAAGCGACACCGGAAGCCGGGCGCCGCGCCGGAGACCTCCGGCCGCACCCCTCCAGCATATTCCCCCGGGCCGACGGTTCGGGGTAGGCGGGCCGCACGGTCCGGCAGCAAAGGTGTGACGGCGTCGGACTGTGCTACGCGCTCAGCGAAAGATCACCCAGCCTGCGATGGATCGGCAACGAATAGTGGTTATATGAACTACAGGAACCACTAAGGAGGCAATCATGACAACAGCAGTAGCAACCCGCGAAATGACCGCGCTGGACCGCTGTGACCGCTGCGGAGCCCAGGCCTATGTGCGCGCAGTTCTTCAGTCCTCCGGTGGTGAGCTGCTCTTTTGTGGCCACCACGCGCGTTCCGTTGAGTCGAATCTCAGGCCGCTGACGTCCGAGTGGCAGGATGAGACCAACCGTCTGAATGCAGCACCCGGACCGGTAAGCGAAGACTAAAAGCGTCACCCGGGCCACGGCCCGGAACCAGAAAGGACCCCCACACTCCAGGTGTGGGGGTCCTTTCTGGTTGAAGCCGGTGTTCCCGGCCCCAAAGGTCTGCTAGTCCAGGTAGTCGCGCAGCACCTGCGACCGGGAGGGGTGGCGCAGCTTGGACATGGTTTTCGATTCGATCTGGCGGATCCGCTCACGGGTCACGCCGTAGACCTTGCCGATTTCGTCTAACGTCTTTGGCTGCCCGTCGGTGAGGCCAAAGCGCATCGCGACGACGCCCGCCTCCCGTTCCGACAGGGTGTCGAGCACCGAGTGCAGCTGTTCCTGCAACAGGGTGAAGCTGACGGCGTCGGCGGGTACGACGGCTTCGGAGTCCTCAATCAGGTCACCGAACTCCGAGTCACCGTCTTCACCCAGCGGGGTGTGCAGCGAGATGGGCTCGCGACCGTACTTCTGAACCTCGACAACCTTCTCGGGTGTCATGTCCAGTTCGAGTGCGAGTTCCTCGGGCGTGGGTTCGCGGCCCAGGTCCTGCAGCATCTGGCGTTGGACACGGGCCAGCTTGTTGATGACCTCGACCATGTGGACAGGGATACGGATGGTCCGTGCCTGGTCGGCCATGGCGCGGGTGATCGCCTGGCGGATCCACCAGGTGGCGTAGGTGGAGAACTTGAAGCCCTTGGTGTAGTCGAACTTCTCGACGGCACGGATCAGGCCCAGGTTGCCCTCCTGGATGAGGTCGAGGAACAGCATGCCGCGGCCGGTGTAACGCTTGGCCAGGGAGACCACCAGGCGGAGGTTGGCTTCCAGCAGGTGGTTCTTGGCCCGCTTGCCGTCATGGATGACCCATTCCAGTTCACGGCGCAGTTTCGGATCCAGCGGCTTGGCGGCGTCCTTGTCTGCGGCGAGCTTCTCCTCGGCGAAGAGGCCAGCCTCGATGCGCAGGGCGAGATCGACTTCCTGCTCCGCGTTCAGCAGAGCTACCTTGCCAATCTGCTTCAGGTAGTCCTTGACCGGGTCAGCGGTGGCACCGGCGGAAATAACCTGCTGGGCGGGGGCGTCGTCGTCGTCGGCGTCCGAGTAGACAAAGCCTGAACCGGCCTTGGTTTCGGCCTCGGCGGCCGCGCGCTCGGTGGTTTCAGCGGGCTCGACCGGGTTTCCCGCGGCGTCGATCTCCGGGCTGTCGTCTTCAACCTCGGCGGCGGCGGCGTTCTGCGCTGCCGCCTTCGCGGCCCGCGCTGACAAGGGCTTCACAGCAGCGGTCTTCGGTGCCGCCTTCTTGGGGGCGGCCCGGCGTTTGGTGGTCGTTACCCCGGGTTCTGTAACATCCGGTGCAGTTGTCTTCTTGGCCGACACAGAGAACCTTTCATACGGCGTCTGTGATGCTGCCAAGGGGGCAACACCACTATGACCCTGTCAAGTCCGTGATTGAATTCAAGGAGATTGACGGGGCTTTCCTCACTGAAGAGGAACTGTCCCGCCGCCTGCACTATTCCCCACACCATCCCGCGAAGGATGGGCGGTTGAGATACAGAACACTTCTTGACACACGGACCCGACCGGGTCTCAATTCCCATTGTCGCACGATTCGTGGGCTTCGATAAATCCCCTGCTCTCCCGAAACCGCCCGATCGCTGCCGCTTAGGTGGCAGCTGGGGTGCCGTTCCGCCACGCCAGATCCTTGTCCCTGGACCATTCGGGGAGCATACCCCGGGCCACCACCTCCTCGAGCAGCTCAGCGAGCGTGTAGCCGGGGTGCACCGTCAACGATTGCTGGAAATACAGGTGAGCGCGGGAACCACGACCGCGCGCCCACTCGATCCACCCAAGCATGGCCAACAGGGCGGCGAGGGGTTCACCCTCGGCGACGGCGGACAACCGGGTCAGGTGGCGGTGGGCTGCGTCGATCCGGTGCCATTGCAGCTGGCCACGGTAGCGACCGATCAGGACGTTGCAGTATCTGTCCCCGGCTGCCCCGGCGTCGGGTGCAGCTACATCGGGGGTATCCACGTCGGGATTTTCCACCTGGGGGGTCTCCCGATCAGCCGTGTCCGCGTGGGGTGTACCAGCGGGCCCAGCACCTCGGAGTAGACCGAGCTCAGCTGCCCCCTGCAGCGCGATGTCTTTGCCCAGTCCGGAGAGGACCAGCACAGCGTCCCGCATGCTGCGGCAGGTGAGGGACGCCAGCAGGTGCGCGGTCACCTCCAGGTCGGCGGCGGGTCCGCCCGTGGTGCACTCTGCCGGCGCAGGTTCCTCCGGTCTGGGTTCGGTCATGGCAGATTCAGGTGCGGTGTCGAACAACTTCTCCCAGAACGCCAGGGTGGCCTTGAATTGGGAGGCATCCCGCCAGCGTCGTCGCAGGCGGGACTCCTCGCGCCGCCACCGGCGGGTGAGGTCCGCCCGATCCGTCCACGGTTCGCGGCCGACGTTGCCCACGGCGGCGGTCAGCGACTCCGCATAGCTGCTCCCCCGGTATACCAATTCCGCGTTCAATGGGCTGTTCTGGACGCTGGCCAAGGGGTGCCCCGGCCAAGGACAGCAGCCCGGGTCCTGACAGAAATAGTCACGCCAGTAGTTCTCGTTCACCAGCCACCCATCGCGCAGAGCAAGGCCCGCCGCGTCCAGTGCCTGCCTGAGGTAGCCGACGAGCTCCTGGCGGGGCGGCGGTCCGTAACGGTCCCACGACTCTCCCGTATAGAGGATCATCAGCGCACCGTCAGCGGAGGTGTCGGAGGCAAGGATTGAGCAAAGGCCCGCCGCATAGGCGCCCGGGTCAGCGTCTGGATGGGGCAGGTCAACCCGCAGCGTCGCCCCGACCCGCTTTCCGGACATGGTGAGCAGGACCAGGCTCGCCTCCGGCTGGAAACCCAGCGTGTGGAGAATGTAGCTCTGGATGTCGGCTGGGGACGTGACCTTGAAGGGAGGCTCGGGTGGGGCTGGCGCGGATGTCATGGATCGAGCATGCCGTCGGCCCGGCCTGCGCGGCGACCGGGCCGACTCTATGTGTGTAAGACCCACACAAAAACCCTTGTGGAGGAAGGGTTGGAACCCTACGGTCCGGCTTCATCCTTGGGCTCGACGTCGGGCTCAGGCGTTTCGCCGGCCTTCCGGTCCTCTTCCAGCAATTGCTCGGACTCATCGGCGGCCTGTGGGCTGGCCAGGTAGGCTTCCACCGCGGCGCCGATCTCGTCAGCGTCCGCCAGTTCGCTGTTCTCCTTCACCAGGAGAGAACGCCGTTCGGCGGATCCAGCGCGCTCGTCGTAGCGCTGCTCAAGCGTAGTGACGACGCCCCGGACGTCGGCGGATCCGTCGACCTGCCGGGCGATCTGCCGTTCCACGTCGCGGCCGGCCTCACGCAACCGGTCGGTAGGCAGCACCAAAGACGCGGACGCACCGAGATACTCAAGGGCCGTGACCGCCGCGGGCGGGTATTCGGCTTCCGCGAGGTAGTGGGGCACGTGCACCACATAGCCGACGACGTCGTGCCCGGATTCGATCAGGCGCAGCTCAAGGAGGTGGCCCACTGACGCCTGCAGCTCAGCGGTTGGCCGCCAGGTATTCAATCCCTCGATCAGGTCCGCACGGTTCCCATGCACTGTCACGCCGAGCGGGCGGGTGTGCGGCACGGGCATCGGCACCGAGTTGATCCAGGACACCAGCGGTACCTCGAACCTGTCCACCAGGCCAGTCACCGCGCTGATGAACCGCTCCCACTGCAGATCCGGTTCAAAACCTGCCAGCAGCAGGAACGGCACGCCCATGCCGTCATACACCCGGTGCAGTTCAAGCCGGGGCGGGTGGTAATCGGCGAGGTGGTCCTCAGCGAAAGTGATCCGTGGGCGCCGGCTGCGGTAGTCGATCAGCTGGTCAGCGTCGAAGACCGCCACCAGTTCATGGTCAAGCGTGGTCAGCATTTCCTCGATCACCTGGGACACCACGTGCCCGGCGTCGACGAATCCAGTAAAACCAGCAAGAAGAGGAAGCCCCCGCAGCTGCTGGCCGTTGATCAGGTCGGCGTTTGAGTTGAACAGAGTTTCAGGATTGAGCATCTCCCCTCCTAACAGGTTCGCGGCTTTCTACAGATACCTTCTCCAACGTCGGAGGGGAGCAGATTCATTCCGCCCGACGTCAGGATCCCTAACAGACTACGATCGATAGTGGAACGGCGCGTCATCGAGCGCCCAGCCACCAATCTGTCCAGCACATGGAAGTGAGGAACACACCCAGTGAATATCGCCAGCGAACTCAAGCTGACAGCTGTCACCAAGGACTCCAAGAAGACCGCAGGTGACGCCCTGGTAATCGGCGTCGGCCAACAGTCCGGAGCGCCAGTCCTGCTCGACTCCCCGCTCTCAGCGAAGGATGCGAAGGCACTCGCCGACTCCCTGCCGCTGCTCGGCATCACCGGCGGAGCCGACGAGGTTCGCCGGCTCCCGGGCCTTGAAGGAGCCACCGCTGAAGTCCTCGTACTCACCGGTGTGGGCCGTCTACCATCGGACGGAACCCTTACCCAGGAGGCGCTGCGCCGCGCCGCGGGGGCGGCAATCCGCCAGCTCATCGGGCTCGACTCGGTAACCATCGCCCTGCCGGCGGCCACAGTGGCCGACGCCGCGGCGGTGGCCGAGGGTGCAGCGATGGGAGCCTACTCCTACGACGAGCACCGGTCCGCCCGCGCTGCCAAGGACGGCTCGCCGGCCAAGCAGCCGGTCAAGAGCGTCACCGTGGTGACCCCGGTGGCGCAGGACCGTCAGTTGAAAGCCGCGCTGAGCCGCGCCAGTATCATCGGCCGTGGCGTCAACATCACCCGGACGCTGGTCAACCAGCCGCCGAGCCACCTGTACCCGGAGACCTTTGCCCAGGCGGCCAAGGACCTGAGCAAGGGCCTGCCCATCAAGGTCACCGTGCTGGATGAGAAGCGCCTGGAGAAGGAAGGCTACGGCGGCATTCTCGGCGTCGGCAAGGGATCATCCCGGCAGCCGCGCCTGGTCAAGGTGGAATACTCCCCCAACTCCGCAAAGAAGAGCCTCGCCTTCGTCGGCAAGGGCATCACCTTCGATTCCGGCGGGCTGTCCCTGAAGCCGGCCGCCGGAATGCAGACCATGAAGCTCGACATGGCCGGCGCCGCCGTCGTGCTCAGCGCCGTCCTGGCGATCGCCGAACTGGGTCTGCCCGTGAAGGTCACCGGCTGGCTGTGCCTCGCCGAGAACATGCCGTCCGGCTCGGCCCAGCGCCCATCGGATGTGATGACCACTTATGGTGGACGCACCGTCGAGGTACTTAACACCGACGCCGAGGGCCGCCTCGTCATGGCCGACGCACTAGCAGCCGCCAGTGAAGAGGCCCCCGACGCGCTGCTCGACATCGCCACCCTCACCGGTGCGCAGATGATTGCCCTGGGCCGACGGGTGTCAGGAGTCATGGGCGACGACGACGTGGTGGATGCAGTCAAGGGTGCGGCCGACCGTTCGGGCGAGCTGTTCTGGCCGATGCCCCTCCCCGAGGAACTCCGACCGAGCCTCGATTCCCAGGTCGCTGACATCGCCAACATCGGCGAGAAGTTCGGCGGGATGATGACCGCCGCCGTGTTCCTGCGCGAGTTTGTTGGCGAAGTCAACGGACGCAAGATCCCTTGGGCACACCTCGATATCGCGGGACCTGCGTTCAACGAAGGAGCCCCGTACGGCTACACGCCGAAGGAAGGCACTGGCGTCGGTGTCCGCACCCTGCTGGCATACGCCGAAGACGTGGCCGCTACAAAGTAAGCCTGCTGGGCAGTCTCGCTTCCCAACCAGGGGTGAGACTGCCCACAAAGGGGCAAACATTGCCCTTCATCAAGTGGATGCTGGTGTGATCTGGGGATAGGGTAAATCCAGATCACACCAAGCATTCCGCCAAAATCATCAATCGACGGACCCAATGGCCCGTCACAGATTACGCGAGGGAGCGTCCAAGTGGCCGATACGGCAGCTGCGCAAGAATTCGACATCCTGGTACTGGGTGGGGGTAGTGGTGGCTATGCCGCTGCCCTCCGAGCCGTCCAACTGGGGTTCACCGTGGGACTCATCGAGAAGAGCAAGCTGGGTGGTACCTGCCTTCACAACGGGTGCATTCCCACCAAAGCGTTGCTGCACTCGGCCGAAGTCGCCGATACCGCGCGATCCGCCGGGAAATACGGCATCCAGGCGACCTTCGAATCGATCGACATGCCTGCCGTCAACGCCTACAAGGACGGCATTATTGCCGGCAAGTACAAGGGCCTCCAGGGTCTCATCAAGTCCAAGGGCATCACGGTGATCGAAGGTGCAGGCAAGCTGACCTCCACCTCCACCGTCGAGGTGGACGGCACGTCCTACACCGGCAAGAACATCATCCTGGCGACCGGCTCCTACTCACGGACCCTTCCCGGTCTGGAAATCGGCGGGAAGGTCATCACCTCGGACCAGGCCCTGCAGATGGACACGCTGCCCAAGAAGGCCATCGTGCTGGGCGGCGGAGTCATCGGCTGCGAGTTCGCCTCCGTCTGGAAATCCTTCGGCGTCGACGTCACTATTGTCGAAGGCCTGCCGTCACTGGTCCCGAACGAGGACGCCACCATCATCAAGGCGTTCGAGCGCGCGTTCAAGAAGCGTGGCATCAACTTCAACACCGGCACCTTCTTCGAGAAGGTCGAACAGAACGACGACGGCGTCGTCGTCACCCTGGTGGATGGCAAGACCTTCGAAGCAGACCTCATGCTGGTCGCCGTCGGCCGCGGACCCGTCACCGATGGCCTCGGGTACGAGGAAGCCGGTGTCACCATTGACCGCGGCTTCGTCATCACCAACGAGCGCCTGCACACGGGCGTCGGGAACATCTACGCGGTCGGCGATATTGTTCCCGGCCTGCAGCTCGCGCACCGCGGATTCCAGCAGGGCATCTTCGTCGCCGAAGAGATCGCCGGACTGAAGCCGGTCATCGTTGAAGACGTGAACATCCCGAAGGTGACCTACAGCGAACCCGAAATCGCCTCCGTTGGGCTGACCGAGAAGGCCGCCAAGGAAAAGCTCGGCGAGGACAGGGTCCTGACCCAGGAATACAACCTGGCTGGCAACGGCAAGACCTCCATCCTGGGCTCCGGCGGACTCGTCAAACTGGTCAGCGAGAAGGATGGACCGGTTGTCGGGGTGCACATGATCGGCACCCGGATGGGCGAGCAGATTGGTGAAGCACAGCTGATCGTGAACTGGGAAGCCTACCCGGAGGACGTGGCGCAGCTGCTTCACGCTCACCCCACGCAGAACGAAGCACTCGGCGAGGCGCACCTCGCCCTGGCGGGTAAGGCCCTGCACGGATAACCGTGCACTAAGCTCGCAACTAAGCGTTCCACCAGCATTACTCGCAACCTTGGCTCGAAGGTGTCGGGTCCCGATGGGGATCCGACACCGCACAGCAAGACCTAATCAGGAGAAACGGGGACACTATGTCTGAATCCGTCAACTTACCCGCCCTCGGCGAAAGCGTTACCGAAGGCACCGTCACACGCTGGCTCAAGGCGGTCGGTGACCGTGTCGAGGTTGACGAGCCCCTGCTCGAGGTGTCCACCGACAAGGTGGACACCGAGATCCCTTCGCCTATTGCCGGGGTCATCGAGGAAATTCTGGTAGCCGAGGACGAGACCGCTGAAGTTGGTGCGCCACTGGTGCGCATTGGTGACGGATCCGGCGGCTCCGAGGAGTCAGGTAGTTCCGATGACGCTGACGCGTCGGAGGCTGCTACTGAAGAGCCAGCGGCCGACGCCGAAGAGCCAGCCGCTGAGGAACCAGCAGCCGCGCCCGAGCCCGAAGAGAAGGCTCCGGAGTCCGAGTCCGCCGCCAGCGATGAGTCGGGTGATTCATCGGGCGAAAGCACCGAAGTGACACTTCCCGCCCTGGGCGAAAGCGTTACCGAGGGCACAGTGACCCGCTGGCTGAAGGAAGTGGGCGACGACGTCGAGGTTGACGAGCCGCTTCTGGAAGTGTCCACCGACAAGGTGGACACCGAGATCCCTTCCCCCGTCGCCGGCAAACTGCAGGAAATCCGCGTCGCCGAGGACGAGACCGCTGAAGTGGGTGCCGTTCTGGCGATCATCGGGTCCGGCGGATCCGCTCCAGCCAAGGCCGAAGGTGGCGCCGAGCCGGTTGCCGCTGCTCCGTCCGAGGAGCGCGAGGAGCCTGTCGCCGAGCCGAAGAAGGCCAAGGAAGAACCTGCAAAGGAAGAATCCGCTCCCAAGGAAGAGGCCAAGCAGGCAGCTCCCCAGGCCGACGAAGACAAGCCTGCAGAGAAAAAGCCAGCCGAACAGAAGCCCGCCGAGGACACATCGGGCGGCTCCGACGCAGCCTATGTGACTCCCCTGGTGCGCAAACTCGCGAACCAGCAGGGCGTCGACCTGCAGTCCATCAAGGGCACCGGCGTGGGCGGTCGTATCCGCAAGCAGGACGTCCTGGAAGCCGCCGAGGCGGCGAAGAAGACGTCCGAGCCAGCCGCAGCAACACCGGCACCCGCAGCAGCTCCAGCAGCACCCTCCGCGGAGGTCTCCAAGCTCAGGGGAACGGTCGAGAAGGCTCCAAGGATCCGGCAGACCATTGCCCGCCGGATGCGTGAATCGCTGGAGGTGTCAGCCCAGCTGACGCAGGTCATCGAAGTGGACATGAGCAAGGTCGCGCGGTTGCGCACCTCGGCCAAAGACAACTTCCAGGCGCAGAACGGTGCCAAGCTCACCTTCCTGCCGTTCATTTCCAAGGCGGTGACCGAGGCCCTGAAGCAGCACCCGAAGCTGAACGCCTCGTTCGATGAGGAAGCGAAGGAAGTCACGTACCACGACGCTGAGCACCTGGCGATCGCCGTTGATACGGAGAAGGGCCTCCTGGTTCCGGTCATCAGCGATGCCGGCAACCTGAACCTTGCCGGGCTGGCCAAGAAGATTGCCGACGTCGGGTCACGGACCCGCAGCGGCAAGATCGGACCCGACGAGCTGTCGGGTGGCACCTTCACCATCACCAACATCGGGTCGGTCGGTGCATTGTTCGACACCCCGATCATCAACCAGCCCCAGGTGGGCATCCTGGGAACCGGAGCGATCGTGAAGCGGCCCGTCGTGGTGACCGCTGATGGGGAAGACACCATCGCGATCCGCTCAATGATGTACCTCAGCCTGACCTACGACCACCGCCTGGTGGACGGAGCCGACGCCGGCCGCTTCCTGCAGTCGCTGAAGTCCCGTCTGGAAGCCGGCGCATTCGAATCGGATCTCGGACTTTAACCGCTCCACCCCCGAGGTCCGATACCAACCCGAAGGAGAACAGCTATGGCTACATCACGTTCAGCCCACACCGTTTGGAGTGGCAACCTGCAGTCCGGTAGCGGACAGGTCAGCCTCGACACATCCGGTATCGGCACCTATGACGTCACCTGGAAGGCACGTTCGGAGGACGCGGGAGGCAAGACCAGCCCGGAAGAGCTGATCGCTGCCGCCCATTCCTCCTGCTTCTCCATGGCATTCAGCCTCGCGCTCAGCGAGGAGGGCAAGACTGCCGAGAGGATCGAAACCAAAGCCGAGGTCGATTTCGTACCTGGTGAAGGAATCACCGCCATCCGGCTGGTCCTCAACGCGTCCATCCCGGACATCGACGACGCTGATTTCCAGCGGCTTGCCGAATCAGCCAAGACCGGCTGCCCAGTGTCACAGGCACTGGCCGGGGTCAAGAGCATCACCCTTGAGGCGACGCTTCAGTCTTAGCTCCTGAGTAGCGTAGACAGTAAAGGCGGCCATCCGGTTACCCGGGTGGCCGCCTTTTTGCATGCCCGGCCTGGCTAGCGACGCGGTGGCCGCGGCGGCAGCTTGCCCGGGTTCAGCTGCGGGTAGTTCGTCCGCACGGGTGGCACGTCGGTGGGGGTGGCAGCGATCATCTCCTGCAGGACTTCCATCCCACGCTGGAGCTGTGGGTCATTTCCCGTCGCATGGGCGTGCGGCGGGAATGGCACCTCGATGTCAGGGTCCACCCCGTAGTTCTCCACGCCCCAGGCCACGCCGCCGGTCATCCAGAACGCATACCGTGGCTGGGTGACAGCCGTTCCGTCCGCGAGGGAGAACCGGCCGTCGATTCCGACGACGCCGCCCCAGGTACGCGACCCGATCACCGGGCCGATCGCCCTGAGCTTTGACACCTGCGTGATGATGTCCCCGTCGGACCCCGCGAATTCGTCGGTCAGGATGACCACCGGTCCGCGGGGCGCGTGCGCGGGGTAGGTGCCCGGCTGCTCGCCCCGGGGAAAGGACCAGGCGGTGACTTTGCGGCCAATAAGTTCGGCGACCAGCTGGGAGGTGTGGCCCCCTCGGTTGCTCCGCACATCCACCACCAGTCCGGCGCGGGCGGTCTCCCGGTCGAGGTCGCGGTGCAGCTGCGCCCACCCCCTGGCCACCATGTCCGGAATGTGAAGGTAGCCGAAACGTCCCTCCGAGGTCTCGTGGACGAGCGTCCGGTTGGCGGTCACCCAGTTCTGGTAGCGCAGCCGTTCCTCGCTGCGCAGCGGCACCACGGCCACCCGCCGGACCTGGGGTTCACCCTGGTCCTGGCGCCTGACCACCGTGAGTTCGACGGTCTTGCCAGCGGCACCGGTGAGCAGCACTGCGGGCCCGTGCGCCGACGGGACGGGGACGCCGTCGACGGCTGCGATGATGTCCCCCACCTCCACTGCGACGCCCGGGGCGGTGAGTGGGGATACGGCCTGTGGGTCGGAGGACTCGCCGGCGAAAATGCGCTGGACTGTCCACCCCTGCTCGGCCGGAGCCAGTTCCGCGCCGAGGAAGCCCTGGGCACCCGTTCCCGGTTCTCCGAACAGCAGCGGCGTCACGTACGCGTGGGAGGTTCCCAGTTCGCCGTGGACCTCCCAGAGGACATCCACCAGGTCGTCATGTGATCCCAGCTGCTCCACCAGCGGACGGTAGCGGTCCCGGATGGCGGGCCAGTCGAGGCCGCCCATGCCCTGGTCCCAGAAGAAGTCGCGCTGCAACCGCCAGGTTTCGTCGAAGGCCTGGCGCCAGACGCTGACGGGATCGAGGAGGACGCGGATCCGGCCCAGGTCGACCTCCACGTTGTCCGGGGAGTCCTTGTCGACCTTGCCCTTGGTGGGGACGGCCGTCACCTTGCCTGCGTGGATGACGACCACTGTGGCGCCGTCGCCGCTCACCTCGAAGCTGTCCACCTCCGACACCAGGGTGTCGGCGTCACGCCTGGCGAGGTCAAAACGTTCAAGGCGTTTCGCCGGATCCTTCGCCGTGGTCGTGGCCCGCCCGTCGCCGGTCACCCCGACGCGCTCCATCGCTGTCCACAGCAGCGCACCGTCGACGGCGCGTAGACCCTCGTAGTTGCCCTGAGGAACGGGTACAGCGATGATCCGCTCGGCCAGGTGCTCCGGGTCGACGGTGATGCTGACGTCAGATTCGTCGTCGGCCTGGCTGGCGCCCATGGCGGCCCCCGGTGCGGAGGCGGCCGGGTGCACTGACGGCCCAAACGGTGACGGCGTCTCCGCCGACAGCGCCACCAGGAAGGGCTTGGTGGACACGGGAAAGCTGAGATCGAAGCGGTGGGTGTCATACACCGGGTCGAAACTCCGGTCAGAGAGGAGGGCTAGGAAACGGCCGTCGCGGGTGAAGACCGGCGAGTGGTCGCGGAACCGGCCATCGGTCACGTTGTGGACCTCCGCGCCGGGTTCCGTCCGGGCGAGCCGGACCCGGGTCCTGGCCCCTTCGCCAGTGACAGGTTCGGCCCACGTCAACCACTGTGAATCCGGGGAGAACGCCAGATCGTCCACCGCCCCGTGATGGGTTGACGCGAGGGTGAACAGGGTGCCACTGCAGAGCTGCAGGACAAGGATTTCGCCCATCTCCCCGGCGATGGCCACCCGGGTTCCATCCGGGCTGGTGGTGAGGTTGCTGGCACGGAATGGACCGTCGAACGCCCACCGCGAAACTCCCGAGGCGGCGGCCGTATCCTGCGCCACAACGGTATCTTCAGCTGCCGTTCCGTCTGTCACCGGCGTTGCGGTTGCCGCTGTTTTCAGGGAGGTGACCGTCGAGGGGACGTCTGCCCTGGGCCCTGCGCCTGGGACTCCGGTGGCAAACACGTCCCGGATGAACAAGGACTCCTCGCCGTCGTGGTCGGCGACGTAGGCCACCCGGTCGGCGCCAAGCGGTCGGCCGAGCCGGGCTCGCACCCCGGCGGTGGCTTCCACCACGCGTGACGGTCCGTCCCTGTGGGTCAGCCAGTGCAGGGTGCCGTGGCTCTCGACGATGCTCGCTGTGCCGGCAGGAACCGGGGTGGCGGCAGCCAGATGCCGGACCACGTTCAGCGGCTGGGGGCGGCGTCCGGTCGAGGCAGAGCCGAGGGAGATGTCCAGCGGGACGGGCTCGGCGTCGAGCGAGCCCATCAGCCAGAGGACACCGGCGGATTCGAAGACCACCCGGGTGCCATCGGTGGTGGCGTGCCGGACATAGAAGTCGTCGTGGTCGGTGTGTCGCTGCAGGTCCTGCCCCTGGGCGGTGACCGAGTACAGGTTCCCGTAGCCCTCATGGTCGGAGAGGAAGGCGAGCCGGTCGTTCACCCACAGGGGGTCGGAGATGTTTCCGTCGAGCTCCGGGATGAATCGGGCGAAGTCTCCGGACCCGTCGGCGTCCATCCAGAGCTTCCCGGCGGTGCCGCCACGGTAGCGCTTCCACCAGGCGGGCTCGCGGGTCAGGACACTGGCAATGACGACCGGCTGGATGCCTCCGGTCACCGGGCCCTGGACCACTGCGTCAAGTGGGCCGTAGGGGTAAACGGTCTGCGCTGAGCCGTCGAGGGGTACGCGGTACCCCCACGCGTGCCGTGGGTCCTGGTGGCGGAACGCACTGGTCGCGATGACATCGCCGTCGGGAGTGAACCCCCGGATCTTGGTGCTCTGATGGCCCCAGTAGGTCAGGCGGCGGAAATTGCCGCCTTCTGTGCCGGCGGCCACTACCTCCGGAGCGCCCGCCTGGGTGACGGTCCAGGCGATGGTGGTCCCATCCGGGGAGAACCGGGGGCCGCGTGCGGGCAGCTGCATTGCTGAAATACGCCAGGCCCGTCCCCCCGTCAGAGGGGCAACCCAGACATCGTTTTCAGCGACAAAAGTGATCAGGTCACCGTGGACATGTGGGAAGCGCAAATAGTGTGAGGGAACCATCCCACGATCATAGTCACTGGCGGCCCCGCGTCGGCCGACTGTACGAGTGTGGAAAACCCCTGGACGCCACGGGCACCACCTGTTCCTTTTGGGCCGCGCAGGATGGTGGGATAGGGGTATGAAAATTCTGATCTCCGGTGCGTCCGGAACCATTGGCAAGGCCTTCATGCAGCAGGTGGCCCCCGGGCCCCATGTGGTGACGCGGCTGGTCCGCCGCACTCCGTCCGCCCCGGATGAAATCCAGTGGGACCCCACGGCGGGTGGCCTGGACCCGGCAATCATGGATGCCACCGACGCCGTCGTGAACCTTTCCGGTGCGGGGATCGCTGGCGCGCCGTGGACGCGCGGCTACAAGGAAACGCTCTACTCGTCCCGGCTGACTGCCACCCGCACGCTGGTCGACAGCATGCAGCGGGCGGAATCACCGCCAACAGTGTTCCTGAGCCAGTCGGCGTCGGGATACTACGGGGACCGTGGATCGGAGCTGCTGCCGGAATCCGCAGCCTCCGGCGACCTGCTGCTCTCCGACATCTGCAGGCGGTGGGAGGCCGAGGCGTTGCGGGCACCCGATTCGGTCCGCACCGTCCTGATGCGCACCGGTGTAGTGATGTCCACCAAGGGTGGCGCCCTGCCCAAGCTCCTTGTGCCACTGCGGCTTTTTGTCGGTGGACCGCTGGGCTCCGGGAAGCAGTGGTGGCCGTGGGTGACCCTCGACGACCAGGCGCGCGCGATGGCTTTCCTGCTGGAGGCCGAGGTCAGCGGGCCGGTCAACATTGCGTCTCCTTCCCCGGCGACGGTCACCGAGCTGACGGAGGCGCTGGGCGCCGCCCTGAACCGTCCCACCCGGTTTCGGGTGCCGGAATGGTTGTTGACCGCGGTGCTGGGACAGTTGGCGCGCGAGTTACTTCTGCCCAGCGCACGTCTGGATCCGACGGTGCTCAGGGACGCTGGATTCGAGTTCCGCGAGGACTCGCTGGACGATCTGGTCCGGTGGGTTCGGGACTCACGGGGCGCCTAGGGTTGCCGGATCCGGGTTTTCCCTTCTCGGGTTCTCGCGCCTAGGGTTCCCTCACCTCCCGGATCAGCCACCGGTCCGCCACCCGCTGCAGGACGAAGACCAGCTGCTGGGTGACTGCCTCCGGGTCAACCCGGTGCGTCTCGCCGTCCGGCGAGGCCTCGGCATAGCCCGAGGTGGTGGCCGTCGCGGCGACCTCCACCGTGACCGTTGCCGCGTCATCAGCCGTGCTGCCCGCAGGGAGCTCTATTCGTTCAAGGTTCTCCAGGCCGATGCTGAGCCCGGTCAATACGTGTCCGCGGGTAGCCAGCTCGACGACGGCGTCCTCGTCGGCGGCCATCGCCGGCGACTCAGGGACGAAGACGTACCGCAACAGAGTCGGATCGGCCGTCTCGAAGGCGCGCTCCCGGACCCGAGACAGGTGCGGCAGCACCACCAGTGGATCGGTTCCGGCGAGGGCTTCGGTCAGGACATCGGCTGCCGCGTCGCTGGCGCGCACCGTTGGTCCAGCTGCCGGAGTGGACCCCCGAGACTGGGTCTGAGCCCGCGTCGGTGGTGCAACCGGAACCGGTGGGGTCGGGAGGGGTATCGCCGTCACTGCCGGTGACGGTGTCGGTGACGTTGACGGTGTCGGTGTCGAGCCCGACAGGACGGCACCGTCCGGGAGTTCGACGCTGCCCATTCTTCCGGCGTCCACGGGTCCGGGCACACTGACCAGCACGGCAGCAATCGCGAGGACAAGCAGGGTGAGGGCAGCGAACAGCACGGCCGCAACTTTGCGTGCCCGGCGCCGGGGTGGGGCGGCGGCCCGGCGTCGTGCACCCGAAGCGGGAGCTACCCGGCGTGGGGTGGACCTACGGGGAACGGGGGTGACGACGGAAGCCGTGAGTCCCCGTCGCCGGCGCTTTTTCTCTGGTTCGCCCGAGTCGGTTCGCCTGGTCCTGAGGCTCGGAGTGACATCGGGGTGGACGGCCGCCAGCAGGTCCAGCGGTGTGGCTGTCGCCGTTCGTTGCACGGCCCGCGCGAATTCGATCGCGGTGGGCCGATCGCCTGGATCTGACTCCAGCCCCCAGCTAATGAGGTCAACGAGCGCCTCGGGGGTGTCGGGGACCAGGAGTGACAGCGGCGGACGCTGGCTCGCCGGGCCGGGGATTCTGCCGGTCAGGGCAAACCAGCCGACAGCGGCCAGGGCGTACAGGTCCGCTTCGGTGTTCAACCCGTGGTGGTCGCTTGACGTCTCCTGAAACCCCGGGGTGCCCGCCGCCACATGACTGCCTTCCCCGATCAGGCGGGCGATTCCCAGATCGGCGAGCAGGGGCTTACCCAACTCGGTGAAGAGGATGTTGCCGGGCGCGACATCACCATGAACGGCACCTCCGTCATGCAGATAGGCGAGCACCTGGGCCATCGGCGTCAGGACGGTCACCACCTCGCCTGGGGAGAGCGGTCCCCGCGCCGAGACAAGGTTCAGTAACGATCCGCCAGCCGCGTAGTCCATTCGAAGCGCGGTGCCCTGCCCGGTCTCCACCACCTCGTGGAGAGCGAGGAGGTGCTCGTGGGCAAACCGGGAAAGCATCAGCTGCTCGCGGCGGACCACGTCCACGCCGTGGTCACCCCGACCCGCCGAATCCAGTACCTTGAGTGCGAAAACCGCTCCCTGACCGTTGCAGACCAGCCACACGGACGCGCTACCACCAGTGCCCAGGAGGCGTTCGCACTGGTAACCGGGCACGCTGGGTGGACGGGCGTCCTGATCGTTCCGGCGGCCCTCGCCGGCGGGTGTGCTGTCCATGTCCCAGTTCTAATGGATGCCGGGAAATCCTGCAGAAGTTATCCACAGGCCTCCGGGCCACGCTGACGGACGCTGTGAACTTTGGTCCCCGGGCAGGTCTACCCTTAAGCCATGACACTTCAGTACTCGCGTATTGGGCTGGACCCGGAGTTCGTCGACTATGAGACCGGCTGGGATCTGCAACGTGAACTCCACGCCGGCGTGGTGGCTGGCACGGCGCCCAGCACCGTGCTGCTTCTGGAACACAGCGCCGTGTACACGGCGGGGCGTCGCACCGAGGAGCACGAGCGGCCCTTCGACGGGACGCCCGTCGTCCCGGTGGACCGGGGCGGGAAACTCACGTGGCACGGTCCCGGCCAGCTGGTCGGTTACCCCATCCTCGCGCTCCCCGAACCGACGCGGGTGGCTGGCTATGTGGCCATCCTCGAGGACGTGATCATCGCCGTCCTGCGGGACTACGGGATCACGGGGATCCGGATCGAGGGCCGGTCGGGAGTCTGGGTAGCGGCGGACGACCAGAGGCCGGACCGAAAGATCGCCGCGATCGGGATCCGCATCAACCGGCGGGTCACCATGCACGGGTTCGCCGTCAACTGCAGCAACGATCTGGCCCCGTTTGAGCAGATTGTGCCCTGCGGGATCAACGATGCCGGGGTGACCACCATCTCGGCGGAAACGGGCGGGACGGTGACCCCGTCAGACGTCGTTTCGCGGATTGAAGAGGAACTGCGCAAGAATGAACCATCACTGGTTGTCGAGGCGGCAGAGGTTTCCCGCCCGTCAAGCACAGTCAACCCTGCCGGTCCCCACCGGCCGGAAGGAGCATAACCCGTGAGTCTAGCCCCCGAAGGACGACGCCTTCTCCGAGTCGAGGCCAGAAACGCCGAGATCCCGGTGGAGCGCAAGCCCGACTGGATCAAAGCGAAGGTGAACATTGGCCCCGAGTTCGTGGCCATGAAAAACCTGGTGAAAAAGGAAGGCCTCCACACGGTATGCGAGGAGGCGGGCTGCCCCAACATTTTCGAGTGCTGGGAAGACCGCGAGGCAACCTTCCTGATTGGCGGGTCCGAATGCACCCGTCGCTGTGACTTCTGCCAGATCGATACCGGCAAGCCCCAGCCGTTGGACCGCAGCGAGCCGTTCAAGGTTGCCCAGTCGGTGCAGTCGATGAACCTGCGCTACGCCACGGTGACCGGCGTCGCCCGCGACGACCTCGCTGACGAGGGCGTGTGGCTCTACGCGGAAACCATCCGGCAGATCCACAGCATGAACCCCGGCACCGGCGTCGAGATCCTCATCCCCGACTTCTCCGGCAAGCCGGAACACATCAAGGCGATCTGCGACGCCGCACCCGAGGTCTTTGCGCACAACGTCGAGACAGTCCCCCGGATCTTCAAGCGCATCCGCCCCGCCTTCCGATACGAGCGTTCGCTTGACGTGATCACGCAGGGCCGGGACCTCGGGATGGTCACCAAGTCCAACCTGATCCTCGGCATGGGCGAGACCCGGGAAGAAATTTCCGAGGCCATGCAGGATCTGCACGACGCCGGCTGCGACCTGATCACGATCAACCAGTACCTGCGGCCAAGCGAACGCCACCTCCCAGTGGACCGTTGGGTGAAGCCTCAGGAGTTCGTCGAATTGCGCGAGGAGGCCGAGGAGATCGGTTTCCTCGGCGTCATGAGCGGGCCACTGGTCCGGTCCTCATACCGTGCCGGCCGACTCTGGGCACGGGCCATGCGCAAGAAGGGACTCGAACTTCCCCCAGCGCTGGCCCACATCGAAGACTCCGGTTCGACGCTCCAGGAGGCGTCGAGTCTCGCACCCACGGGCTAGTCCGTGAGGTCTGCCGAAAGCACCCCAGGTCTGACGGCCGGGGGTGCTTTCGGCACGTCCACCCGCTATTAGAGGATCACGTAGAATTGAGGCACTATGGCCAACAGCATTGAATCAGACGGATCATCCACCCCCAAGCGGCGCCTTTTCTCCCGGAAGCCGAAGCCCCAGAAGGGGCCGAAGAAGACCGGGCGGATGAAGCAAATCTCCGAGGTCTTCAAGATGACCCGGCGGAACGACCCGAACGTTGTCTGGGTCATGCTGCTCGCGTTTCTTTCGATCGTCGCCGTCGGCCTGGTCATTGGTTTCCTGATCCAGAACTGGATCACGATGCTCATCATCGCGATTCCCCTGGGCTTCCTCGCGGCAGTGTTCATCCTGTCCCGGCGCGCCGAACGCGCGGCTTTCTCGCAGATTGAGGGCCAGCCGGGAGCCGCGGGCGCCGCGCTCAGCGTGCTGCGCCGTGGCTGGATCCTCCAGGATCAGCCGGTTGCCATGAATCCCCGGTCGCAGGACGCCGTGTTCCGTGCCATCGGCCGTCCCGGAATCGTCCTCGTTACCGAGGGTCCTTCCGCACGGGTGAAGCCCCTGATCGACGCCGAACGGCGCAAGATGGCAAGGATTGTCCCCAACGTCCAGATTCACGTCATCGAAGCTGGCCGCGGCGAGGGCCAGCTTCCCCTGGCGAAGGTGGCCAAAAAGGCGCAGAAGCTCAAGAAGACCCTGACCAAGCAGGAAGTCCAGGCCGTCAACAAACGCCTCACCGCCTTGGGCACCAAGCTGCCCATCCCCAAGGGCGTCGATCCGTTCAAGGCCCGCCCGGACCGCAAGGCCATGCGCGGACGCTAGACCTTCGATTACATGATCGGCTAGACGCTAGACCGCCACCGGCTGTTGGTGGCACCATCGGGCCATGACTAAATACCTCATCTCTTTCCCGAGCGAAGCCATGGTCCTCACTGACGAGGAGTTCCCCACCGTCGTCGCCGAGTCACACGCGGTGATCGAGGAAGCCAAAGCGGCCGGCGTGTATGTGTTCGGCGGCGGAATCGACGAGGAAGTGGATCCCGTTCTCGTCTCCGCTGACGGTCAGGTGAACACCGAAATCTATCCCGGCAGCGAGCTACGGGGCGGTTTCGCGGTGCTGGAGCTCCCCACCCGAGATGAAGCGGTCGAGTGGGCCCGAAAAATAGCAGCAGCGTGCAGGTGCTCGCAGGAACTGCGCGCGTTCATGTACGACCCGGCCAGTTAGATCCGGACGGCCTGCTAGATCCGGACAAGGACCGTCTGGACGGCGCGGTCGTGCACACCGCGTTGATCACGGTCCACGATGAGCGCGGGAATCACCAGGCAGATCAAGAGGGTTCGTACCGCCGCTTTCCCGTACCCTGCGGGGCGACCGCTGACTGTCTGCACCTGCATCCCCATGATGCGGTGCCCGATGCTGTAGCCGAAGAAGCCGACCAGCAGGATCTGTGTCACCGCGAACACGCCCAGCGTCGCGAAGCTGTTGTAGTCGAAGAACAGGTAGGAGATCAGCGAGCTGAGGGCCCAGTCGAGCAGCAACGCACCGACGCGGCGAGCTGGCCGGGCGATCGCCGCGGGCCCTTCCTTCGGCCGGCCCATCCCCTGCCCCGGCCAGTAGTTGGTGTGGTTCGACGGCGAGCCGCCGAGCCATGAGCCGATGTCATTTCTATCTACCACCGTCCAATCTTAACGCCTCCGGGTGGCACGGATTCCCGGCGTCGCGGTCGTACCCAAGCTCACTTTCCGACCGATGAGCCCAAATCAGGCTAGGCTAAAAGAGCCCCAGTCACCCGACCATCCTTAAGTAACGTGCCGGAAACAATTGCGACACCAGTGGGAAACTGCAATCTCCTACAGTTGTAACTATTGCGGCGGAGCGCTCAATGCCACTGATCTGCGCCCGGTCGTTATCCCCCACATGCGTTAGGAGCATAAACGATGTTCAAGAATGCGGACGAAGTCCTCAAGTTCATCGCTGACGAAGACGTAAAGTTTGTCGACGTCCGATTCACCGACCTTCCCGGAGTGCAGCAGCACTTCAACGTTCCCGCAAAGACAGTCGATGCAGACTTCTTTGTCAACGGGCAGCTGTTTGACGGATCCTCGATCCGCGGCTTCCAGGGAATTGCCGAGTCGGACATGCAGCTGATTCCGGACCCTACGACTGCGTTCATTGATCCCTTCCGCATGGAGAAGACGCTCGCGCTGAGCTTCTCGATTGTGAACCCTCGGACCGGCGATCCCTACCACCGTGACCCACGGGGCGTGGCAGAACGTGCCGAAGCTTACCTGAGCTCAACCGGCATCGCTGACACCGCGTTCTTCGCGCCAGAGGCCGAGTTCTACATCTTTGACAACGTGCAGTACGAATCCCTCCCCCAGGGCAGCTTCTACAAGGTGGACTCGGTCGAAGCCCCCTGGAACAGCGGCCGCGAGGAAGAGGGCGGAAACCTTGGCAACAAGACTCCGTTCAAGGGTGGCTACTTCCCCGTGTCCCCCGTCGACAAGCAGGCCGACCTCCGCGATGCGATCTGCGTCGAGCTGGACAACGCCGGCCTTGAGGTCGAGCGGTCGCACCACGAGGTAGGTGGCGCGGGCCAGGCGGAGATCAACTACAAGTTCACCACTATGACTCACGCAGCTGACGACCTGCAGAAGTTCAAGTACATCGTCAAGAACGTTTCCGATGCGTGGGGCAAATCGGCAACGTTCATGCCGAAGCCGGTCTTCGGCGACAACGGTTCAGGCATGCACTGCCACCAGTCGCTGTGGAGCGCCGGCGAGCCACTGTTCTACGACGAGCGCGGCTACGCAGGACTGTCCGACATGGCCCGCTGGTACATCGGCGGCCTGCTCAAGCACGCTTCGGCCGTGCTGGCGTTCACCAACCCGACGGTCAACTCGTACCGCCGCCTGGTCAAGGGCTTTGAAGCCCCGGTCAACATGGTGTACTCGCAGGGTAACCGCTCGGCCGGTATCCGGATCCCGATCACGGGTTCAAACCCGAAGGCCAAGCGCATCGAGTTCCGCGCGCCGGATCCCTCATCCAACCCGTATCTGGCCTTCGCTGCACAGCTGATGGCTGGCCTCGACGGCATCAAGAACCGGATCGAGCCAGCTGATCCGATCGACAAGGATCTCTACGAGCTGCCCGCCGAGGAAGCCAAGGACATCCAGAAGGCTCCAGGCTCACTGGAGGAAGCTCTGCTCGCCCTCGAGGCCGACAACGAGTTCCTGCAGGCCGGCGGCGTCTTCACCCAGGACCTGATCGACACCTGGATCGAGTACAAGCGCGAATTCGAGATCATTCCGCTGTCGCTGCGTCCGAACCCTTACGAGTTCGAGCTCTACTACGGCGTCTAGTCTCTAGCAAGGAGAAGGCCCGCACAGTAATTCCGTGCGGGCCTTCTTTCTGCCCAAAATTTACTGGACAGCAAGGGTCTATCGCTTGCATAACAAGTTCAACCATCCCGCTGACCACGAACGATCAGTGGGATTGTCTAGACAGTCCCACTGATCGGGGCTGCTGGGTGGGAAAATGCGACGGCGGCGCACCGGGATAGGTGCGAAACTCAGTACCCGTAGAAGGCGCGCTCAAAGATGGACCGGGCGCGCCGGGTCAGCCGCAGGTAGTCCTCTTCCAACAGGGCACCCATTCCGGGGCCGTACCCGCACCAGCGGGCCACCGCTTCCAGATCCCGGCGCGACGACGGCAACAGGTCCGACGCCTTGCCACTCCAGATCACGTTCGCCGCCCGCACCCGGCTCGACAGGCACCAGCTCTGCCGCAGGGTGGCCACGTCCGCTGCAGGAAGCAGCTCGGCTGCGGCGATGGCGTCCATCGCTGTGAGGGTGGAGGTGGTCTTCAGGGCATCGTTCCCGTGGGCGTGCTGCAGCTGGAGCAGTTGCACCAGCCACTCGACGTCGCTCAGGCCTCCCCGGCCGAGTTTAAGATGGCGTGACGGATCGGCTCCGCGGGGAAGCCGTTCCGATTCCATCCGTGCCTTCAACCGGCGGATCTCCCGCAGGCCTTGACTGGAAATGGCCTCCGGATACCGGATCGGGTCGATCAGCTGGGTGAACGCCGCGGCCAGCTCGTCGCTTCCTGCGACAGGCAACGCACGCAGCAGTGCCTGCGACTCCCAGACCAAGGCCCAGCGCCGGTAGTACTCTCGGAAGGACTCCAGCGACCGCACCATCGGACCCTGCTTGCCTTCAGGCCGCAGATCAGCGTCGATCTCCAGCACCCGCTCCGCCTGGATGGCAGGCGTGCAGGGCTGCTGCAGCAGAGCGGACAGCTGACTGACAATCCGCTCGGCCTGACCCTGCGCCGCTGCCTCATCGGCGCCGGGATGGGCACGGTGCACATACATTACGTCCGCATCCGAACCATAGGTGATCTCCCGACCGCCCTGCCGGCCCATCGCGACGACGACGACGTCGGTCAGCGGGGCTTCGTTCGCGAACACCGCACCCTCGGCGACATGCAGCGCGCCGAGAATAGCTGCCCGGTCGGTGGCGGACAGCGCCGCCCCCACCTCTGACTGGTCCAGCAGACCGGAGCTGTCGGCAATCGCAATCCGCAATAATTCCCGACGGCGGATCAACCGGATCAGCCGCATCGCCTCCCGCGGCTCCGGGTGACGTGACATTTTCGACTGGATCTCGCCCCACTGGGCTTCGAACTCGACCGGGACCAGATCCTTGTCGTTGCCCAGCCACTTCGTCGATTCCGGCGAGACTTCCAGCAGGTCGGCGATGAAACGGCTGCTGGAGAGGATGTGGCAGAGCCGTTCCGCGGCGGCCTTCGAGTCGCGGAGCATGCCCAGATACCAGTGGGTCTGTCCCAGCCCCTCACTGAGCCGCCGGAAACCGAGCAGCCCGGCGTCGGGATCCACGCCGTCGGCCAACCAGCCGAGCAGCACGGGCAGCAACTGCCGCTGCAGGGCAGAGCGCCGGCTGATACCGGAAGTGAGGGCCTCGATGTGGCGCATGGCCACCTTCGGGTCGAGGTAGCCCAGGGCGGCAAGGCGAGCCCGGGCCGCCTCGGGTGTGAGCTTGACGTCGTCGACGCTAAGGTTCGCTGCGGTGTTCAGCAGCGGGCGGTAGAAGATGCTCTCGTGCAATCCGCGCACCAGCCGCTTGGTCTGCTGCCATTGCTCCAGCAGGGCGGCAGCTGCGGGCCGGGTGGTGATCTGTGCACCCTGAGAGGTCATGGCGAGGGCGCGGCGTGAGGCGTCGTCCTCGGGCATGAGGTGGGTGCGGCGCATGTTGACCAGCTGGATCCTGTGCTCCAGGACGCGCAGGTACCGGTAGGACTCGTCGAACGCCTTCGCATCGGAACGGCCGATATAGCCCGCCGCGCTCAGTGCCGCGATCGCCGACGTGGTGTCCTTGATCCTGATCGTTTCGTCCGCCTTGCCGTGCACCAGTTGCAGCAGCTGGACGGTGAATTCGACGTCGCGCAGGCCACCTGGCCCGAGCTTCAGCTGGCGTTCCGCCTCGTGGGAGGGAATGTTGTCGGTGACGCGGCGGCGCATCGCCTGGACCGAGTCGACGAACCCTTCACGCTCTGACGAGTTCCAGACGAGAGGTGCCACGGAATCCTCGTACCGGCGGCCAAGGTCGGCGTCGCCGGCAATGGTTCGTGCTTTCAGCAGTGCCTGGAACTCCCAGGTTTGGGCCCATCGCGCGTAATAGGACAGGTGGGAGTCGAGGGTCCGAACGAGTGGACCGTCGCGGCCTTCCGGACGCAGGTTCGCATCCACCTCCCAGAGGCCCGGCTCGATACCGCTGGACGTGATGGCCCGGGAAATCCCGGTGGCCAGTGACGTCCCGATCTTCACGGCCAGGTCCTCGGCGAGGTCGGGCGCGTCGATCACGTAGATGACATCGACGTCGGAAATGTAGTTCAGCTCGCCGGCGCCGCACTTTCCCATCCCCATCACAGCGAGGCGGACCGATGCGATGTCGGCGACAGAGAAACTGCTCGCCAGTTCCGCGCGGGAGACGGCCAACGCTGCTTCGACCACCGCCGCTGCCAGATCTGCGAGCTCCTGGCCGACGGTGGGCAGGTAGTCCACGGGCGACGCCGAACACAGGTCCCGCACAGCAAGCTCCACCAGATGGCGGCGGTAGCGGGTGCGCAGCAGAGCGTAGGCTTCTTTCCCGCCGGTAGCGGCCACCGGCATGCCCGACGACGGGTCGGCGTCGACCGCTTCCAGGAGAGAGGACCGGAGGTGTGCGGCAGGAACTCCTCCGGGGGCCCTGCTGGGACTGACCTTGATGGTGTCGAGGTGCTCGGGCCGGCGCATCAGGAATTCTGCCAGCGCCTCCGACGCACCCAGGAGGCGGAACAGCGGTTCGCTGCTGGCACCGCCGTCGGCCACCACCGAAGCCAGACCGGGCTGGACCGCCAGAAGGCGGACCAGCGACTGCAGGGCAAGATCGGGGTTGGCAGAGCGCGCCAGCCCATCGAACAGGGCCCGCTCCGGGATGTCCTTCAGCTCCGGTGCAGCCAGGAACCGGGTGCTTTTCTCCAGATCAGTAAAACCCCTACTGATGAGTTGGCGGTTCAGGCTCATGGTGGGTGCCAGCTTAGAGGATCCCGAGGTTGCGCCGCAGTTCATAGGGCGTGACCTGGATGCGGTAGTCGTGCCATTCGGCGCGCTTGTTCCGCAGGAAGTTCTCGTAGACCTGCTCGCCCAGTATCCCGGCAACCAGTTCCGAATCCTCCATCACCCGGATCGCGTCGTGGAGGCTTGCGGGCAGCGGGTCGTGGCCCATCGCGCGGCGCTCGGTGGCCGTCAGGCTCCACACATCGTCCTCGGCGCCCGGCGGCAGCTCGTAGCCTTCCTCGATACCCTTCAGACCGGCGCCGAGCAGCACTGAGTAGGCGAGGTAGGGGTTGCTGGCCGAGTCGATACCGCGGTATTCGATGCGCGCCGACTGGCCCTTGTTCGGCTTGTACAGGGGGACGCGGACCAGTGCTGAACGGTTGTTGTGGCCCCAGGACAGGTAGCTGGGGGCTTCTCCCCCGCCCCAGAGCCGCTTGTAGGAGTTGACGAACTGGTTGGTGACCGCTGTGAACTCGGGGGCGTGTTTGAGGATTCCGGCGATGAACTGGCGTGCCGTCTTGGACAGCTGGAATTCGGCTCCGGCCTCGTAGAAGGCGTTGGCGTCGCCCTCGAAGAGGGAGAAATGGGTGTGCATGCCGGAGCCGGGGTGGTCGGAGAACGGCTTGGGCATGAAGGTGGCGTAGCTGTTCTGGGTCAGTGCCACCTCTTTGATGATGGTCCGGAAGGTCATGATGTTGTCGGCGGTCTGCAGCGCGTCCGCGTAGCGCAGGTCGATCTCGTTCTGGCCCGGCCCGGCCTCGTGGTGGGTGAACTCGACGGAGATCCCGACCGATTCCAGCATGGCGACGGCGGTGCGCCGGAAGTCCTGCGCCACGCCGCCCGGCACGTGGTCGAAGTAGCCCGCCTGGTCCACCGGTACGGGCTGGCCGTCCGGGCCCAGCTCGTCGGATTTGAGCAGGTAGAACTCGATTTCCGGGTGGGTATAGCAGGTGAATCCCATGTCCGCGGCTTTCGCCAGGGTCCGCTTCAACACCCCGCGGGGGTCGGCGGTGGAGGGCTCCCCATCCGGGGTGAGGATGTCACAGAACATCCTCGACGTCGGTTCCTTCTCCCCACGCCAGGGCAGGATCTGGAAGGTTGACGGGTCGGGCTGCGCCAGCATGTCCGACTCGAACACCCGCGCCAAGCCTTCGATGGAGGAGCCGTCAAAGCCCAGCCCCTCCTCGAAGGCTCCTTCCACTTCTGCCGGGGCAAGTGCCACCGACTTCAGTGAACCGACGACGTCGGTGAACCACAGGCGCACAAACCGCACATCGCGTTCCTCGATGGTACGGAGTACAAATTCCTGCTGGCGGTCCATTGCTACCCTCTTTCATGCAGTTGATTGGTGCCCGCCCATCATCACGAGGGCGGGCCACCAGTTCACTCTACTGGGCGGGGTCTCGTACGGCAGGATCACCACCGTTATGCCAGGCGGGGTGACGTCAGAGCACCAGGCCCAGGGCGAAAGGACCAATCATGACCGTGAAGATCGTGATGAGGATGACGCCCACGATATTGAGGACAATACCGCCGCGCACCATCTCGGTGATCTTCACGTTTCCGGTGGCGTAGACAATCGCGTTGGGAGGCGTACCGACCGGGAGCATGAACGCGCAGGTGGCCGCGAGGGCTGCCGGAATGAGCAGCGTCTGCGGGTCGATACCAATGCCGATGGCAACGCCGCCGAGGATCGGAATGAAGGTTGCTGCCGTCGCAGTGTTGCTGGTGATCTCTGTCAGGAGCAGTACAATCGTCACCACAACGGCCAGCAGCAACACAATCGGCAGGGCGCCGAGCCCGCTGACCTGCTCGCCGAACCAGGCGTCGAGCCCGGTCCGCGCAACCGCTCCGGCGAGGGCTAGGCCTCCGCCGAACAACAGCAGCACACCCCAGGGCAGGCCCTCTTCGGCATCCTTCCAGACCAGGGTCATGTTTCCCTTCTTGTCAGCCGGGATCATGAACAGTGCGATACCCGCCGAGATCGCAATCGCCGTGTCATCCAGCGATCCAAGCCATGGCATAGCCGACTCGACCGCGCCGATGTTCGACAGGAGACCCGGGAAGATCCAGAGGAAGGCGGCACTCGCGAACACCACGAGGACGGTCTTTTCGCCCTGGCTCATGGTGCCGAGCTTGCTGATCTCGGAATCGATCAGTTCCTTGCCGCCCGGGATTTCCTCGAGGGCGAACTTGAAGATGACACGGGTGATGAGCAGCCAGGCAATTCCGATGAAGACGACGACGATCGGGACACCGAGCATCATCCACTGGACGAAGCCGACGTCCTCACCGAGTTCGGTGCTGATGTATCCGGCGACGATCGCGTTGGGAGGGCTGCCGAGGAGGGTACCCAGACCACCGATGGTTGCTGCCCAGGCGATCGAGAGGATGAGGGCCACACCGAAAATGCGGACCTCCTTGTCGCTGACGACGTCGCTGATGGACTTGCCGGCGTCGAGGTCCCTGGCTGTCTGGCCGGTGGGTGTCTTGGACCCGTGGCTGTTCTCGACGACGAGGGTGAGGATGCTGAGCGCGATCGGGAGCATCATCAGCGTGGTCGCCGTGTTGGAGACCCACATCGAGAGGAATGCGGTGGAGATCATCAGTCCGAGGATGATCCGGCGTGGATGGGTGCCAACGCGGCGCAGGGTCAGCAACGCGATCCGGCGGTGCAGGTTCCATTTCTGCATGGCGATGGCGATGAGGAAGCCGCCGAGGAACAGGAACACGATGGGGTTTGCGTAGGGCGCCGTCGCCTCTGCCACCGTCGATCCGGAGAGCATCGGCAGCAGGACAATCGGCAGCAGCGATGTCACTGACAGCGGAAGCGCCTCGGTCATCCACCACACGGCCATCAGGCCGGCAATAGCCGCGACCGCCCGGGCCTCGTTAGGGAGCTCAGACCCGCCCAGGGCGAAGTAGATCACCAGGGCGATCGCCACCCCGAGTCCCCGCACCATCCAGAGGCGCCCTGCCGACCGGGTCGGCTCGCCGCCCTCGGTTGCGGCGGCTGTTGAAGTACCGCCCGCTCTTGATTCTTCTGCCTGATCACTCATAAGTTCAGCTCCTGCACGCCGTCGTGTTTTGAGTCACAACGTAACACGGGTGGTCATACCGATAACGGATGTTGCGGCCTACATACCGGCAGGGGGTCTGAAGTAGGCTCGGGTGTATGACTTCAGCAGAGATCCCAGCACCTTACGGGTCGGGCGCCCGAGACGCCGACGCGCCAGCCGTTGACGCCACGCCAGCCGTTGACGCCACGCCCCGGACGCCGGCCCGGATCCGCACCCATCACCTGCAGCAGGCTAAGACCGAGGGTCGGCGCTTTGCGATGCTCACCGCCTACGACCAGTACGCAGCGGAGATTTTCGACGACGCCGGCATCGAGGTGCTGCTCGTCGGTGATTCCGCCGCGAACAACGTACTCGGCTACAGCACCACACTGCCGATCACCGTGGACGAAATGATCATCTTCTCCCGCGCCGTCACCAACGGAGCGCACCGCGCGCTGGTGGTCTGCGACCTGCCATTCGGCAGCTATGAGGTCTCCCCCGCCCAGGCCATCGAGTCGTCGGTGCGTCTGATGAAGGAGGGCGGGGTCCACGCGGTGAAAATGGAGGGCGGACGGCATTACGCTGACACCGTCCGGGCCCTGTCCACCGCTGGAATCCCGGTGATGGCCCACGTCGGATTCACGCCGCAGAGCGAGCACGCCCTGGGCGGGTACCGGGTCCAGGGACGGGGTGACGCCGCCCAGGAACTGATTGACGACGCCGTGGCCCTCGCCGACGCCGGAGCATTCTGCGTCCTAATGGAGATGGTTCCCGCCGACGTGGCTGCCGCCGTCGACCGCGCCATCGGAGTGCCGACCATTGGGATCGGCGCCGGCAACGCGACCACCGGGCAGGTCCTGGTCTGGCAGGACATGGCAGGGGTCCGGACCGGGCGTCAGCCGAAGTTCGTCAAGCAGTTCGCTGATGTGCGGTCGGTACTGGCCGCGGCCGCGACGACCTACGGCGAGGAAGTACGCAACGGCACCTTCCCCGGACCGGAACACAGCTTCTGAGCTACTGCTCGTCCTCGGCGTCCCACGCCTGGTTGCGCTGCGCCACCTTCTCCAGGGCGCGCTCAGCCTCAGCCCGGGTGGGATAAGGCCCAATCAGTTTCCGCCAATCGGACTGTGCGTCCTCTTCAATCTCGTGGGTCTGTACGTTGTACCAGAACTCGGCCATGGGTGTCCTCCTCGATGGTCACTTTCGGCGGGACGCCGTACCGCCTATAAGATCAAGAGTATGCCTCAGCAATCCGTCAGCGCACCCGTAGGAACGCTTGTTCCGGGGACCGTCAGCCCACAGCTGCCGGTTCCGGCCAGCATTACCCGCCCAGAGTACGTCGGCCGCAGCGGGCCAGCACCCTTCACCGGGTCCGAGGTCAAGACTCCGGAGACGATCGAAAAGATCCGCCGGGCCAGCCGCCTGGCCGCTCAGGCCATCGTCGAGGTGGGACGCCACATTGAGCCTGGCGTCACCACCGACCACCTGGATCGGGTGGGACACCAGTTCCTTGTGGAGAATGGCGCGTACCCCTCAACTCTGGGCTACCGCGGGTTCCCGAAGTCCATCTGCTCCTCGTTGAACGAGGTGATCTGCCACGGCATCCCCGACACCACGGTGGTCCGCGACGGCGACATCATCAACATCGACATCACCGCGTACCTGGACGGGGTCCACGGGGACACCAACCACACCTTCCTGGTGGGCGACGTCGACGACGAGTCCCGCCTCCTGGTGGAGCGCACCAAGGAATCCCTGAACCGGGCCATCAAGGCGGTAGCCCCCGGCCGGGAAATCAACGTGATTGGGCGGGCCATCGAGTCCTACGCCCGACGGTTTGGTTACGGCGTGGTGCGCGACTTCACCGGGCACGGCGTCGGTGAAGCGTTCCACACCGGGCTGATCATCCCCCATTACGACGCCGCGCCGGCCTACAACCGGGTCATCGAGCCGGGGATGACGTTCACCATCGAGCCGATGCTCACCCTCGGAACCATCGAGTGGGACATGTGGGCGGATGAGTGGACCGTGGTCACCAAGGATCGCCAGCGCACCGCACAGTTTGAGCACACCCTGCTGGTGACCGACAGCGGCGCCGAAGTTTTGACCGTCCCTTAGCCATCGGGTTCCAGCGGCACCCTGCTGCGCCGGCGACCCATGACCTACCCCTGGAGATAAACGTGGGCAAAAGTACCGAGAAGAAGCAGGGCAAGCACCTGCCCAACACCGTCATCGGAATTGATATCGGTGGGACCGGCATCAAGGGCGGCATTGTTGACCTGGTGGCTGGCGAGATCGTCGGTGAGCGTTACCGGGTCCCCACCCCTCAACCATCCACCCCGGAGGCGGTGGCCGAGGTGGTGTCGCACATCGTCGCGGAGCTCTCCACCCGGCCCAACGCACCGGCGGCCGACGTCCCGATCGGTGTCACCTTCCCCGCGATCATCCAGCATGGTATCGCCCGGTCGGCGGCCAACGTGGACCAGAGCTGGGTGAACACCGACGTTGACGGTCTGTTCAGCAAGGTTCTCGGCCGCGACGTTCACGTCATCAACGACGCTGACGCCGCTGGCCTCGCCGAAGTGCGGTACGGGGCTGGCAAGGGGATCGACGGCACGGTGTTGGTCATCACCCTGGGCACAGGGATCGGGTCCGCGTTCATTTTCGACGGGAAGCTGGTGCCCAACGCTGAACTTGGCCATCTGGAGATTGACGGGTACGACGCCGAAACCCGTGCTTCTGCGGTTGCCCGCGAACGCGATGGGATCGACTGGGACGAGTACGCGGTCCGTCTCCAGCGGTACTTCTCACACGTCGAGTTCCTGTTCTCGCCGGAACTGTTCATCATTGGCGGCGGTATCTCCAAGCGCAGCAAGGAATACCTGCCCGCGCTGAACCTGCGCACTCGCATCATCCCGGCCGAGCTGAAGAATCAGGCCGGCATCGTGGGTGCCGCCCTGCAGGCAGCCCTGCACTTCAAGCGGCTCGCGAAGCTGGCGACGGCCGTCCCCGATGCCTGATTCCCATGCCTGACCACCCCGGTGGGGTCCTGGTTCCCGCAACCTGATCTCCTCCACCGGGGTACAGGCGGGCTCCCGGCATCTGGGTGCACCATGCGGCGACCAAGGGTGCGGTGGATGTGCTGGCCTGTCGGCGTGGCGTCCCACATCACCGGGCAATCCTGCCAGTGAGCGGTGGGCGCTGACCCGCCACGAAATGCGGGGGTAGGCGCGGGGGCCTGGCATGGTGAAGAAGTGGTGCCGGTGGTGGCGTCGGCTTCCCCTCCGCAGCCACCACCGGAGCATGGTGTTACCGCGCGGTCAGCGGCCTTTGGGCGCCGGTGGGGCCGGACTGGTCCTCGCCGGCCTCGCGGCGCAGCTTCGCGATAGCCGACTCGAAGTCCTCGAGTGAGTCGAATCCCTGATACACGCTGGCAAACCGGAGGTAGGCCACCTGATCCAGCTTCTGCAGCGGACCAAGAATTGCCAGCCCTACCTCGTGGGCGTCGATTTCCGCGGCACCGCTGGCACGAATCGACTCCTCGACCTCCTGCGCCAGGAGGGCCAGATCGTCTTCGGTGACCGGCCTGCCCTGACAGGCCTTCCGGGCACCGTTGATGACCTTGCTGCGGCTGAAAGGCTCGCCGACACCGGAGCGTTTGATAACGCTCAGGCTCGTGGTCTCGACCGTGGTGAACCGCCGTCCGCACTCCGGGCACTGGCGACGGCGCCTGATGGCTGAACCGTCGTCAGCCAACCGGCTGTCGACCACCCGCGAATCGGCGTTACGGCAAAAGGGACAAAACATGCCGCGCCTTTCAATCGGTGGTGATCGGTAGCGGGGCCACCGTGTGCAATATCACCATTCTAGAACTAGATATGGGAAAACTACAACAGTGTCATTACTACATGTTGTGGTTTCGGCTGAACCGGACGGTGACGGCGTCGCCGTGGGCCGGGAGGTCCTCGGCGTCGGCCAGGCTGGTGATGTGCTGGCTGACTTCCGCCAAGGCTGCCCTGTCGTAGTTGATCACCTGGACCGCTTTGAGGAAGGTCGTCACGTTGAGCCCGGAGGCGAACGTCGCGGTCCCTCCGGTCGGCAGAACGTGGTTGGACCCGGCGCAATAGTCGCCCAGGCTGACCGGGCTGTACTCGCCCACGAAGACTGCTCCGGCGTTGCGGATCCGCGCGGCGACCCCGGCAGCATCAGCGGTCTGGATTTCCAGGTGTTCGGCAGCGTAGGCGTCGCAGACAGCGATGCCGTGTTCGACGTCGTCGACCAGGATGGTGCCGGACTGTTGCCCTGCCAATGCCTCCCGCACCCGCTCGGCGTGTTTGGTGGTCGCGATCTGCGCTGACAGCTGGATCCGGACCATGGAGGCCAGCTCTTCGGAGTCGGTGATCAGCACCGATGCGGCCTGCGGATCGTGTTCGGCCTGGCTGATGAGGTCGGCGGCAATCAGCCGGGGGTCGGCGTCGGCGTCGGCCAGGACGGCAATTTCGGTGGTCCCGGCCTCGGCGTCGATCCCAACCGTGCCTTTCAGCAGGCGTTTGGCGGTCGCCACAAAAATGTTTCCCGGACCGGTGACCACATCGACGCGTTCCAGGGTGTCCTCGGCGGTCTCACCGTCCACCCCATACGCGAACGCGGCCACTGCCTGCGCTCCCCCGATCGCGTACACCTCGGCGATGCCGAGCATCTCCGCGGCAGCGAGGATGACCGGGTGTGGCAGCCCACCGAATTCCTTCTGCGGTGGGGAAGCGATCGCGATTGACTGAACTCCGGCGGCCTGCGCGGGCACCACGTTCATCACCACCGAAGACGGGTAGACGGCCAGACCGCCCGGCACATAAAGGCCCACGCGGCGAACGGCAATCCATTTGTGGGTCACAACGGCGCCCGGGGAGATCTCCACCTCAACATCGCCCGGGACCTGCGCGGCAGCGAATCGGCGAGCGCGGTCGATGGATTCGGCCAGCGCCAGACGCACCTCCGGGTCAAGGTCAGCAAGGGCCCGTGACAGCGCCTCCCGCGGAACGCGCGGCGACGTCTGCTCAACGCCGTCGAACTTCAGCGCCAGCTCCCGCAGCGCGAGGAGGCCGCGCTCCCGGACATCGGCGAGGATCGCGGCGACCGGCGCCTCCACCCCGGAGCCACCCACCTCGGGACGTGGCATCACCTCGCTAAGGGCTGCGCCGGTGAGGTCGCTGCCGCGCAGATCGATGGTCCGGAAGTCGGTAAAGGAATCAGTCGGAGACTGTTGAGCGAGCGAATTGTTCACCCTGTGAGTCTACCGGGCTACGCCAGCGGAGACCTGGTCGCTTTGACGCCGCTCCTTGCCTCGTGGCCATCAGAACCAGTCTGAGCCCGCAGGATGGCTACTTGTTCTTGCCGCGGGCGTCGACCCTCCAGCGGGCAATAACTTTGTCACCACTGACAACGGTCGCCTCATCGACAAGGTTCATGGTCAGGCACACGTGGTTTGGGATCACCCGCAGACGTGTTCCCAGCGCTGGAAGCTCACTATCCTCTGGCCAGATCACCGTGGCGTGATGCTCCGATAGCGCACTGATGCGCGCTTCTGGATGGTCCATGAGACGCCCGAAACCCTTCGCCCACGCCGGACGGTCACTGCCGATGATCTTGCTTCCCGCATCCAGGACACATCGACGGGGTGCTGAACCCTGCCCCTCATGGCGGCTCACGACCGTCGCCGCGATCGTTAGCGCGATCTCGTCGAGGGTGCACCGTTCAAGTTCCAGCTGCTGAGCATCCCCGAAGACATACACACCCGGCCGCACCTCGTTTGCCACTGACCGGCCAGCGAGGGCCGCCGTGGGAGTGGATCCCCCGCTGATCCTGGAAATGTCGAATCCTGCACTGCGCAGAAGGCTGGCTGACTCGTCGAGAGCGACCTGTTCCTGCTCGGCTGCTTTTACCGGCATTCCCGGTGCATAGCTGTGCCCGGGGAAGGTAAAGACCCCGGACACCCGAAGACCTGCAGCAGTTGCCGACTGGGCCACCTCAACAGCGTGTAATGGGCTGACTCCGCTGCGATGGTGTCCACTATCGATCTCCACCAGGATCTCTATCTGTTCGGCCGCGCCGGAAAGCGCCGCGCCCATTGCTTGCGCGGCCTCCACCGAATCTGTGCCGACCGCAACCCGGGCCACGGAGCTGAGCTGGGCCAGCCTGCGAGCATGATGAGGTGTGATCCACAGGGGGTAGGCGATGAAGACATCCCTCGCACCATGTTGCACAAAGACCTCGGCCTCACCGATGGTCGCCACCGTTAGTCCGACCGCTCCCGCCGCGAGTTGCAATTTGGCAATTTCCGGCATCTTGTGGGTCTTCACATGGGGTCGAAGGTCCATTCCCTTGGCCCCCACGACGGTCGCCATTCGGTGAATGTTCTGTTCCAGAACGTCCCGGTCAATCAGGACCTCCGGGGTCTCAATTTCAGCTGGTACAGCACTCATTGTTCCTCTTCCTGGCACCGGCCCTGCGGCATTTCTTACCCCGGTTCCGAACGGATGCTGGTTTCGGATGATGGGCCATTGTCTGACCCGAAAGGTAGTCCGAGGCCCTCATCGCACTGGTAGTTACCCTTTCTGCATACTGCCGCAGCTTCGTGTGATTCCGCAGTAATGCTAGCCTCGAAGCCTCAGAGCATAATCAGCTGAAGAATGATGGGGTTACTGAATGGGATATGCAGGGATCGTTGGTATCTTATACATTCTGGTGGTAGCGATAATCGTAATACTGGCGGTCTATGCGTTAGTGCTATTGACAGTATTCCTTCGACTTCGTATCGAGGAAATCAAGACTGCACAGGGTGCCAGGCGAATAGATTAGTGGGTCAGTTCTCCTCCGCAGGGAGGGTGAGCCCGTGACGCTGGCCGCCCGCAGGTATTCATCCCTCACCGAACAGTCGACCAGATTCTATGAGCTAGCGTTCATCTTCTCAACGCAAGGTATGGCAACCACTATGTTCAGGACGGGCTCGGCCATATCGGCATAAAGCACGAGCTAGGCAGTGTCTTCTCGTTGGAGGAGATCAAAGCGGCAAAACACAGTGCGGCCAAGGTCATCAAATTCGCCTCGACCCTCGTGTGGCGCTCCTGGAACGGGCCCCACATGGAACAACTGCGGGCTAAGTTTCCCGAGTACACCAACAAGAATCTTTCAGCTGCTCTTGACCATGCCCACTTTCTCAATCGATAGCCAATCGCACCCCTTCGACGACGTATCAGGTTTTCCCACCATCGCCCCCTCCGATCGGATCCCGAAAGCCTATTCACTTGGGGTCTGAGTTCAAGTGCTTGATATTTTGGATCTGGCTGAACCTTGACCCTGATACATGAAGCATGTTTCACTTATTCTGTACACGGAGGGGAGTATCCCCTGATTGTCCCGTCGTCACTACGGCCCTTAGCGGCCCGGCGGGCAAGGCCTTTACTGGCCGGGAAAGACCTCCGATCGAATCGATCGGAGGATTTTTTATGGATGTCCCATTCTGGATGTGGGCCGCGGTGCTTAGCTTCATCGTGGTGATGCTCGCCGTTGACCTCTTGGCTCACCGCAAAGCTCATGTCATTGGCGTGCGGGAAGCGGCCGTCTGGTCCTGTGTGTGGGTGGCTTTCGGAGTCGCGTTCGGCGTGCTGGTGTGGATGAACTGGGGTGCCGAATTCGGCCAGCAGTATTTCGCCGGTTACCTCATCGAAAAGTCCCTCTCGGTAGACAATGTGTTCGTTTGGGCCATCATTTTCAGCTACTTCGCGGTCCCTCGGGAGTTCCAGCACCGGGTGTTGTTCCTAGGCGTGTTGGGAGCACTGGTATTCCGCGCTATTTTCATCGCCGCCGGCGCCGTCCTCATCCAGAACTTCGCCTGGATCCTGTACGTCTTTGCCGCCTTCCTGCTCTACACCGGGTATCGGATGATCCGGCAGCGAAATGACCACTTGAACCCCGAACAATCGCTGGTGCTGCGCGGGTTCCGCCGCTTCATACCGATGACCGAGGCGTACCACGGACAAAAGTTGCTGGTACGGCGTAACGGTGTACTCCTGGCCACCCCACTGTTGGCGGTGCTGGTGTTGATTGAGTTCACCGATGTGGTCTTTGCCGTCGACTCGATCCCGGCAATCTTCGCAGTGACCGACGAAGTGTTCCTTGTCTTCACCGCTAACGCCTTCGCGATTCTGGGCCTTCGCGCCATGTACTTTTTGTTGGCGGACCTGATACACCGATTCATCTACTTGAAAGTCGGATTGGCCCTGGTGCTCGTCTGGGTCGGAATCAAGATGCTCCTGAAGATCGATCTTTTTTACATCCCCACGGCTGTCTCGTTGGCCGTGGTTGCAACGATCATCACGGTTTCCGTCGTCGCCAGCCTGCGCGCTACCCGCGGTCAAGGACGCAAATCCATCCCCCAGCCCACGGACCCGCCCTTCCGGGTTGCCACCGACGAAGAGAACATCGAGCTGGAACCGGTATGGAAGCGTCGCCGGACCAAAGCGCACACCCGCCAGCAATCCGATGCCGCAGATACGGATGGTGAGAGTGAGACCAGGGGCGGCGTCGAAGCTGACCGCGAAGTGTCAACCAAGGACGGAGGTTCGCGATGAATACCATCGTCCTAACGCAACGTCGCCCCATTGTTGCCATCATCACTCATGAAACGGACGCAGCAATCGTGGCTCATACCGCAGTAGGGGTAGCTTCAGACCAGGACAGGCCACTACTTCTTTTAGTACCTATCCAGCGGCCGGCGTTTACCGCCGACCCGGCGATCGTGGCACGGATCTATCACCGGTTACTCCGCGAAGCGGAGATCCTGGCCGCCCAGGCACAACCAATCCTTGTAGCGGCAGGATTCATCACACCCACCCGCGTGGCGTGGCACGGCGCCAGGTCTTTCAGACGATCCCGACCAGCCCGAGCCACAGCCCTCACCCGCGCCGCACACCGGGCACGCGCGGCTGTCATCGTCACACCGATCAAACTACCCAGGGCGCTGACACGCGGGATGGAGGTGCTGTGTCTAACAAATGACGACACAGCACAAAGATCAGAAGAAGCTTCATCGACGTCCATAGAAAGGACCGCTGCAATGCCGCACACCAGTTCACCGGATTTAGCTGCCGAAAGCCCGGCTGTTGGAGGTGAAGGCCAAGTGGTTGCTCCCTTTCACCGTCCACCCTGGACGTTCCTGACGAACCACGGCCACGTTTTGATCACCGTGGCCAGGAACCCGGACATGTTAGTGCAAGACATCGCCGAGACGGTTGGGATCACCCCGCGGGGAACGCTTCACATCCTCGCGGACCTCGAGGAAAGCGGATACCTCAACCGCACCAAGTCTGGACGGCGGACCCACTACACAGTGAAAAGGCACCAACATTTTCGCCACCCCTCTATCGCGCACCAAGAGATTGATGCACTGCTGAACCTTCTCGCGCCCACCGACGGAGACTCCCGAAAGGAGACACCGTGAAGACCCGGAGCAAGGCGAAAACGGTGACCAGGACAACGAAAAAGACGATGACTAGCGGCCCTGAATCTGAATTAGCAGAGAGAGGCTACGTAAGGCGGCGGAAAACGATATGACGAACGAACACGATGTCACTTGGTACACCAGAGAGGGCAGCCAAAGACGATGATAATTGTGCTCACCGGGGTTGATGGTGCAGGGAAAACAACGGCAGGGAAACTACTTGCCGAACGACTCTCCTCGGCGGCCTATCCCGCGGTCTTCACCACCAACCGGTCCGGACGACGCAGCATCACCTCATGGTGCAACCGTTGGAACATTCACCCACCTGGGATACTGCTTGATGCGATAGAAACCGGTATACGCTGCGTAAACGTGGTTATCTCGCACTTACGCGCAAGGAGCAGTTCTCGGTTGGTCATTATGGACCGTTACCTTTACTGTCAGCTCGCGCTGAGGCGGGTACAAGGCATAAGCCCGGGCTGGTTGCTGCCTACACTTCTCAAATTTCTTCCCGCCCCAGATATTGTCTTCTATTTTGCTGTCCACGCCGACACCGCCCACGCCAGGGTGAGTAGCCGGGCCGCGGATACTGAAACACTCGAGCACCTCGATATGTTCGACAACGCCTACCGGGCACTTCAAGCATTTCCGTCCTTCATCGTCATCGACGCGAACCGTTTCCCCGAGCAAGTCGTAGACGACATTCTGCAAGAACTCGGGGTATGCGGTCTGGGACTACAACCATGAGCTCCTCCCACCGCACTCCCATCAGCTCCTACCGCCACCGACCGCTCGCAAGTAGCAACTTTGAACTCATGGCCTGGCTGTTCATGCGGTGGTCCGGTGCGCTGCTCCTGATCCTGATCTTCGTTCACCTCTTCGTCAACCTCGTTCTCGGCGACGGTATCCAACAAATTGACTTCGCCTTCGTCGCAGGGAAATGGGCCAACCCCTTCTGGCAGTGGTTCGACCTCATCATGCTTTGGCTCGCGATGCTTCACGGCACCAACGGCCTCCGCGTGATCATCAACGACTACACGGACGCAGCCCGAACGCGCCTCGTGCTGAAAACCCTCCTGGCCATCTGCACAGCAACCATCATCGTGCTCGGAACACTCGTCATCTTCACCTTCGACCCCTGCCCCACTAACGCTCCCGCAGAAACACTCCCCACGTTCTGCCCAGAAGCGACGAGCTGAGCATCAGATCAGCTACCGCAAAGGCTCAATAGCGACTGGTCCCTAGCCTCCCGAAGGAGGAACAGAATACGACTACCGAAGCTGATTCCCACGACGGATTGCTGAACGGGAATAGCCGCTGCCGACCATACAAAGACTCTCGCGTGACCCTTCAGCCGCCGGATCATCGTCGTCTCGAGGGTCCTTGACTCTGGTCAAAAAATTGGTGCGTCGTGTCTGTGTGCCCAGCGTCGGACGCCCTTTTCTGCCTCCACGATAACCAGCACCGTTGAGCCGACGCCGACACAGAGAAGCCATTCCCACAGATGCAAAGGCGTAAGCCCAAGAAGGTCTGCCGAGACCGGCCAGGTCTGGACGGCCCAGTGCAGTGTCTGGGCGGCCAGGGAGGTGAAAAGGAGAGGTTTGTTGGCGAGCAACCGAAGCTGGAAGATCGACTTGGTCTCAGCCCGGGAACTGTGGACCTGGAAGAAAGTGAGCACCACGAACATGGTCAGGGCAAACGTGCGCGCATGGGTCTCTGTATACCCATTGTGCAGAGCAACGACGAAAGTCAACGTCACAGCCAATGCCATCCAGCAGCCGGTGATTCCGGCCCGGAACCACAGCGTGCGCGAGAGTACGCCCTCGGATGGCGCGCGGGGCGGACGAGTAAGCTCATCACCTTCTGCCGGTTCGAAGGTCAGAGCGATGTCCTGTGCGCCATTCGTGACGACGTTCATCCATAACATCTGGACCGGCAGGAACAGCAGGGGCGTCTCAGCGAAGACGCTTAACGTCACTGCTACTAGAGCCGCGGCACCAGTGGAGAGGAGGAAAAAAGTAGTCTTACGGACGGCCGAGAACGTGACCCTACCTTCTTCCACGGCGTGCACAATCGTGACAAAGTTATCGTCGGTCAGCACGACGTCGGATGATTCTCGGGCGACGTCTGTTCCGGACTTACCCATCGCTACGCCAATGGCGGCCGCCTTCAGGGCTGGGGCATCGTTGACCCCATCACCCGTGACGGCAACGACTTTCCCCTTTGCCTGCAGCACACGCACTATTCTGAGCTTCTCCACAGGCGAAACCCGTGCTGCCACGGACGTCTGCTCCAGGCGAGCGGCAAGCATATGGTCATCTAGGGCCGCCATTTCGGCGCCGGTTAGTGCTGGCCTATCCGTCGAGAGGCCGAGCCTACCGGCGATGGCTGTCGCGGTCACAGGATGGTCTCCGGTAATCATCATGACCTTGATTCCGGCCCGCCTACATCTCCCTATGGCATCAGCTACTCCGGCGCGCGGCGGATCGGTCATTCCCTCCATACCCAAAAATGTCAGGCCGGTCGGTGGCAGCAGCGGTGAAGACAGTTCCTCGTTGTCGGCGAGCACCCGGGTTCCAGTAGCGATGACGCGTAATCCTTCGCGACCCATCGTCTCGTTCGCCGCATGGACTCGGTTCGGATCTAGAGGAGCTGTGCCATCGGGTGCCGCCATGTCAACAGCCCCATCCAGGACCGCTTCCGGGGACCCCTTCACGTACAGGACGCGACGCCCGTCAGCATCCTGTACGACGGTCTGCGAATAACGCAGATGAGGCTCATAGGGTTGATGAGCGGCCGGTTCGGCTATGCGCTCCGCTTCGCTGATAGCGGCCCGGACCACAGCAATCCGGGCCATCGCAGCGTCTACCGCATCGCCTGAGTATTCGAGGCCTTCGTCCTCGGCAGAGAGTGTCGCCTCATTTGTCAGCGCGCCGGCCCGCAGAACAGCGCGAACCAACGGCGGGTCCATTGATGCGCCGTCGCCCTCATCGCCGGAAACGTCCAAGATCCCGTCGAAAGTCCAGATCCTCTCCACGGTCAGGCGGTTTTCAGTGAGCGTCCCGGTTTTGTCCGAGCCAATGACATTTGTGGACCCCAACGTCTCAACAGCAGGAAGGGTACGCACGATCGCGTTCCGTCGAGCCATTCGTGACACCCCCAGGCTCAGGGCCACCGTCAGGACGATCGGCAAGGACTCGGGAATGCTAGCCACCGCCAACCCGACGGCGGTGCGGAACATTGTGGAGACATCATTGCCAAGCACCAGCCCAGCAATAAAAATGAAGACGATGGCAGCCAGGACGATCATCCCGATGCGCCGCTCCAAGCTGTGAGTAAGCAACTGCAGCGGTGATTTCCCGGTCGGCCCTTGAACAAGGGCATTGATCTCCCCCAACGCGGTTCCTGCCCCCGTCGCAATCACAACACCTCTGCCCCTGCCGTTCCCCACGAACGTTCCGCTAAATGCCACGTTCGATTTATCTGCATCGCCAATTTCTGCTGGCAAAGCAGCTGTTTGCTTAGACGACGCAAAAGACTCCCCCGTCAGCATCGACTCATCCACTTGTAAGCCATTGACCGCGAAGAGTCGCAGGTCGGCTGACACCCTTTCTCCGCTCTCCAACAGCACCACGTCGCCAAGAACGACGTCGCGCCCCGGAACCACTTGTTCGGCGCCATCTCTGAGTACCCGGCACGTCGGGCTAGACAACGATTGGAGTGCACGCACCGCATCCTCGGCTTTTCGCTCCTGAAAAAATCCCAAGCTTGCGTTGATGAATAAAATCAGGAAAATCGCGCTGGCGTCCACCCAGTGCTCCTGGACCAGAGTCACCACTGCAGCCACCAGCAGGATACCGATCAGCGGACTGATGAACTGGCGAAGAAGCACCCGCCACCAGGGGCTCACGTTGGCAAAGCTCAACTCATTCGCGCCCAGTTCCGCCAGTCGGCGAGCAGCTTCGGAACTGCCGAGCCCTTGCGGGCCCGAGGACAAACCCGCGAAAACCTCATCAGGACTCATCGCATGCCATAAGGGCGGCCTAACTGAGCTCGGCGCGGAGGCCGCGGACTTGGCTGCCATAGGCTCAGTCTTCTGGGACACCGACTATCCGACAAGGGACCTTGGGACCGAGTTCTGCAACTTACTTTTACAAGACAATGGGGTCCCAGTGCTGCCCGTACGGCGCACGTCGAAGCCTTTCCGCAATCGGGCCTTTCGGCTCTTTCCGCCTGCATTCGATCAAGCCACTATTGAAGGAGACCCGCTACCGCATAGGACTGATGATGAACGCGAGCTTTGCACCGTCCCTGGTGAGAGGAATTGGCGGTTCCAGACCTGGGACTAGCCACCTAACTCTTCCTATGGTGCCAACGTGAGCACCCACGACACACAGGGTAAGCCGATCGTTGTTGGCTTCGACGGGTCTGACACAGCAGAACGTGCAGTGTTGTGGGCTGCGCATCACGCCGCAGCGACCTGGCTTCCCCTCGTCGTCACGCACTGCTGGATGGGAATGTCTCATCCAACGGTCCTCAGCCCGATGATCGACGACGCCGACAGTGCCCGGCGGGTCGCAGCAGAAAGAATTGCTGCCAGAGGTCTGGACCTCGCCAAACAGGCCGAACCGAAAGTCAACACAAGCGTTAAGATAGTTGCTGGGCGCCCCTCTGAGGTGCTCACCAAGGCCTCCACGGACGCTTCGCTGCTTGTCACCGGCTCTCGAGGACTAGGCGGCTTTAAGGGTCTTCTCATCGGATCTGTCAGCCTTCACCTCGCATCCAGCGCCTCCTGCCCCGTTGCGGTTGTACGCACAGAACGACCTGCGAAAAGGGGAATCCTCGTCGCTATTGATGGCTCCACTCAAAGCGACAAGGCCCTCTTGTTCGCCGCGGATATGGCAAGAGCGCAGCATACCTCTTTGCGTCTTCTACATATCCGTCCCTACAGCCGATATGCCATCACTCGGCCACCAGTCCCGGAATCAAAAGACGACCCCATCATTCAGCGGGCACTCAAACTGCTGCCGGATGACGTCGATGTCACCATTGTCGAAGACGAACTAGCCGGACCCACTGTCCCAAGAAATGTCGTGCTTCACGCACGAGAAGCCGCCTGCGTTGTTCTCGGGGCAAAGGGACGCAACACCCTTCCTGTTCGTCTCGGATCTACCGTGCACGCCGTCTTGCACTATGCCCAAGGGACTACCGTCATCGTCCGCTAACGAACTAAAAACCGATCCCCACCGCAACACTCAGTGTTTGGATGGCCTTCGGGCAAGCCGAGCCAAAGTGGAGGACCGGTAAGTGGCAGCCTTCTCTAATAACGGGAGTTGACTAGAGATTCGTTTACTGAGGGCGCGCTGCGGTGCCCGACGAGGAACCAGACGACCGGGCCAAGGAAGGGTAAAACGAGCGCTGCCCACACCCAAACCGCTTTGATCCTGGTAGTGAGGTGCTGGGAACGAAGTATGTCGATAAGTGCCGTTACAAAGAGCGCCAGGGCCAGGATAGAGATTCCCAGCACGCTAAACTCCCAGGCATTCGGCACAAGAGGATTTGACCCCTCCATGGCAAGTGACAGCACCTAAAACCCCCATCTCGACAGCATCTTTCCAGTCGGAGCTTGAACATACCCAACTCGAACAATTGGATAGCAGCATACCGGGATGTCAGCGACTTCAAATCCCGACGATTCCTCGACATTCCTCGGCCGCTCGTTGATCATCCGGGCATACAGCAACTTCCAGGAAACCAAACGTGATTCCTTCAAAACAGATTGTGGTTGACCAGGTCGTGGAGAACCTACTGCCAGCGGAGCTGATAAGTGACCATCCGGCGTTCAAACATGGTGGGCTACCTGACGATTTATCCGCCGGTCATCCCGGAGCCATTACGGATTCCAGGGAATGGCTCCGCTGCCATAAACAGATCGATTTGGGAGTTCCCGGGCCACTGAGAGTGCTCTGGACTCCAGAAAAAGATTCGGCTCGGTGAACTGTCCGACGTGGACGATGTAGGTCTCTGCCTTGACGCTACGGGGATGGGGTTCGGACCATGACCGCGTGGCAAGCTGTCACAATGACTAATGCCAACTGGGAGCAAACAATCAGGCGATTCTACGAGCAGGAATTCGACGATTCCGACACGCATGGCTCTATCGCGAGAATGCGTGAACTCGTATCAGGGCGTCCAGAAGGTGACGCCTAGGCGTTATTTGAGTTAGCCGGCGTGCACGACGCTCTTGGGCTCGAGGGCAAAGCGATCCCGCTCTACAGGCGAGCCATCGAAACCGGTCTCAAGGGTACAAGTGCACTTCGTGCGACTATCCAGCTCGCGAGTACCTGGTTGGGCCCCCGTTAGCAGTCCAGCGGCTATGCGATAGCTAATTGGTTCTCTGCGGTCCAGCGTTCCCAGTGTCTTGACGGTGTCAGTCCGTCGAGGGATCCGTGGGGCCGTTCATTATTGTAGATCTCTTTCCATTCGTCGGCCAAGTATTTCGCCTCGGCCATCGTGTCCATGATTTCTCCGGCGAGTTGTTCCCTCCTGAATTGGGCGTTGAATGATTCGGCGAATCCGTTCTGCCAGGGCGATCCCGGGTCGATGAACGCGGTATCGACTCCGGCGGTGGCACACCAGTCGATCAGCGCGGCGGCGGTGAACTCCGGACCATTGTCCGAGCGCACATAGGTCGGCACGATGCCGGTTTCGGCGATGATGTCCTCCAGCACTGCGACCACATCGGTCGCAGTGAAGGACCGTCTCGGGATGATGGCCAGGGCGGTGCGGGTGTATTCATCGATGACGTTGAAGAACCGGATATGCCGACCGCAGGAAGTCACGTCGGATTGGAAGTCGAAGCTGACCACGTGCATCGGGTACTCGGCCCGCAGGCGCTTGTGCTCGCCGGCGCCGGGACCGGTGCGGCGCTTCTTGCGCGCCTTGGGCTTGCACGTGAGTCCTTCGGCCCGCCAGAGCCGGCGGACGCGCTTCTTGTTCAGCGCCACGCCGTCCCACTGCGGTTGCTCGAGCAGGCGCCAGCGCGCCTTGCGCCAACCCCACGCCGGATACTTGCCGGCAACGGCGCGCAGATCAGAGCGCAACTGTGCCTCTTCAAAGCTGACCACGGGTCGGCCTTTGCGCAGCGCTGACCGGTTCTGCCCCA
>NZ_JADOUT010000007.1:0-138015 GCF_015752345.1 Arthrobacter sp. CAN_A212 | reverse complement strand
GACACGGTCCGGCCTTGGGCGTCGGGGGATTTGACCATGGGTTCAACGCTGGAGTCCGTGGCCTCCAAAAGCAAACGCCCAGCGATCTGACGCGGGGTCCGAGACCGGAAGAGGTCAGCTTTCACCCGGGCCAGAACGACCGGGTCCGCGTCGATCTTGCGTATCTGCGGACGCTTCCGACGATCCTCGGCCTTACAGTCCGCGGCCACGGGTTTGTAGCCGCGGGTCTTCGTGGAGTTCCGGAGCCGCTCCCGCCACACGATCGTATGGTCACGACCGATCTCCGTCCCGATCTGACGGTCCGTATGGCCCGCCCGAATCCCCACCGAAATGTCCGCCCGATCAGCAAACGTCAACAACCTCCGCGCCACCAGCAACTCCCTCTACCCAACAATGTTTGTTGCTACGAGGCTATGACACCAAGCCCGTATCCTATTGAGAAGCGCCGCTAGAACAGCGGCCTGAACATCTCCTCAGCAGCGGAAATCACCACGAACCGCGAAGAGCCGACAAGACAGGCCCGGCGCGACTGCTGGACATGGTCGAAGGACGCTCCAAGCAGGTGTTCAAGGACTGGCTCCACGACCGCCCCCAAGCGTGGCGGGACGGCATCGAGGTCGTCGCGATGGATGGGTTCACCGGGTTCAAGACCGCAACCTCCGAGGAGCTCCCGGACGCGGTTCCGGTCATGGACCCCTTCCACGTCGTCCGCCTCGCCGGGGACGGGCTGGACCGATGCCGGCAACGCGTCCAACAAGCCACCACCGGGCATCGCGGCAGGGCCGGCGACCCGCTCTATCGGGCCAGGCGGACCCTGCATACCGGCGCGGACCTGCTGACGGAGAAGCAGAACGCGCGCCTGACAGCTGTCTTCGCGTCCGAGGAGCACGTCCAGGTGGAAGCGACGTGGGGGATCTATCAGCGGATCGTCGCCGCCTACCGGGAACCGAATAAGACGAAGGGTAAGGAGCTGATGCAGGCCGTGATCGGCGCGGTCACCAACGGCGTGCCCGCCGCCCTGGTCGAGATCCGCAGGCTTGGCCGGACCCTGAAGCAACGCGCCGTCGATGTGCTCGCGTTCTTCGACCGCCCCGGCATCTCCAACGGGCCCACGGAGGCGATCAATGGCCGCCTCGAGCACCTCCGCGGCTCGGCCCTCGGCTTCCGTAACCTCACCAATTACATCGCCCGCAGCCTGCTCGAATCAGGCGGCTTCAGACCCCACCTACACCCTCAATTACGATGAGCCATTTTAGTGACCGTTCAAGAATCGTCTAAGTTTACGACGCGGATTCAACAAAATCCGGTGTGCGGGAGCCTACTTTCAGAAGTTCTGCGATAGCGGCTACCGAGCGAGAGGCGGCGAGGCCGTCCCCGTACGGATTGACTGCGTTCGCCATTGCAGAGAAGCTGTCGGCATTGTTGAGAAGCCGATCAACTTCAACGACGATTCGTTCCTCGTCAGTCCCGATGAGTTTAACGGTTCCTGCTCCAACAGCCTCGGGCCGTTCGGTGTTGTCTCGCATTACGAGGACTGGCTTGCCCAAGCTTGGAGCTTCTTCCTGAACTCCGCCAGAGTCTGTCAGGACAACATGTGCCAGTGAGAGAAGACGGGTAAATTCTCCATACGCCAGCGGCTCTGTGACCACAATGTTTGACAGCCCCTCGAGGGCGGGCAGGACGGCTTCACGGACCGCCGGGTTCTTATGCACCGGTAAGACAATAACCAGATCCGGTTCAGCCGACGCGATCCGGGCGATCGCGCGCCCGATTCCGCGCATCCCGTCTCCCTGGTTTTCACGCCGGTGTGTCGTAACGAGCAGGATTTTCCGGGCGGAATGCGCCAGGTCCTCCAGCTGAGGGTCAGTGAATGGCACCTGTTTTTTCACCGTCTCCAGAAGGGCATCAATCACCGTGTTCCCTGTGACAACGATCGACGCCGGAGAGACATTCTCTGCCAGCAGATTGTCCCGGCTGGTAGTCGTCGGGGCCAGATGGAGGCTGGCGATCTGGGAAGTGATCTTTCGGTTTGCCTCCTCCGGGAAAGGGGAGAACAGGTCGCCGGAGCGAAGGCCGGCTTCCACGTGGACCACGGGGATACCGTGGTAGAAGGCTGCGATTGCGGCGGCGGTTGACGTGGTCGTGTCTCCCTGGACGATGACGGCGTCGGGCTTGGACTGCTCAAACAAGCGGTCCAAGCCGTCGATGGTCTTGGTCATGATCGAGGAGAGGGTTTGCCGCTGCTGGAGAATATTCAGATCGAAATCAGGAACAATACCGAAGAGGTCGTTCACCTGATCGAGCATGGCACGGTGCTGCCCGGTGACAGTGACGACACAATCGAAATCGTCGGCATCCTTCAGTGCCGCAACAATTGGAGCCATCTTGATAGCTTCGGGTCGTGTTCCGTAGATCGGCATGATGACAGGCAAGAGCATCCTCAGGTTCGATGGGGTCGAGTTCTGCATTACAGCCTACTGCAGCGGCACGATGTTCCCGCTAGGTGTTACCGCCCAAGGTACGGTGAGTGCAGCCAGGGTGGCATGTCGCCACCAATACCTGGGTTCGCTCTCACCCTGTAGAGCGCACTGCGGTAGGCTCGGTATGTGCCGGATTGCCCGGAGTGACCGCAGCGCCGCAGTCACATGCCTACGTGGGATGGGATCACTTTGCAGACGAAAATCACCGCTAACGCGACTGCGATGAAGCGATGGTTGAGCAAGGCCGAAGAGTCCCTGGGTAACCACAGCGACCGGCTTAACGCCATCAACATTTTTCCCGTGGCCGACGGCGATACCGGCACCAACCTCTACCTCACCGTCCGCGCCGCGTCCCAGGCCGCCAACGCGGCAGACACCACGGACCTCGGCGAACTCCTGAAGATCGCCGGCCAGGCCGCTATGGAGGACGCCAGAGGAAACTCCGGCACTCTGTTCGCGGTTTTCCTCTCGGCAATCGCCGAGCCATTACACCACCACATGCGGCTTTCCGGCCCGCTGCTCGCCACGGCGCTGCAACGCGCACAGATCCGCAGCTGGTCTGCGCTCAGTGATCCGGTTCCTGGCACCATGCTTTCAGTACTCGAAGCGACAGCCCGTGGAGCCGCCGTCGTCGACGGTGCCCAGAACGGCGACGACAGTAACCACGCCCTCGCCCTGACCCTTCAGGCAGCCGTTGAGGCAGCCCTTATAGCAGTCGTCCATACCGAGAGCCAACTCGGTGTGCTGACCCAGGCCAAGGTGGTGGACGCTGGGGGAGTGGGGTTCCTGCTCATCCTTGATGCGCTGCGCGCCGCATCGCTCGGCGAGGAACTCCAGGACGAGCTCCTCGACGGACTTCACGGCTACGACATCCAGGCACCCCACATCCACAACGGCGGCGACGCCGAGGGTGTGGAGGTCATGTGCACCATCAATCTCAGCCCCCTCGGCGCCGCAACCCTGCGGCTGCACCTGGACGAGCTCGGTGATTCGGTCATCATGAGCGCAGTCACCGAGGTCGAAGAGGGCTACCGGTGGCGGATCCACGTCCATGTGCCCACTCCTGAGCCTGCACTGAAACTCATCCAGGAAGCCGGAAGTCCCATCAATGTCTCGGTGACTCAGCTTGCTTCCCCACGGCTCGGCGACACGCCCCTGTACAGCGAAGTCCAAGAGGCCAGTGGATAGTCCAACGACCGGGGAACTCAACTCTCCCCTCGATGGGGTTGTCAGTCCCAAGGCCAAGGTCAAAGCCTTTGCCGAGACCCTCAACCTTCACACCTTTAGCCATCTGCTCAACCACTTCCCGCGCGCCTATTTTGAGCGCGGTGAGCTCACTCCCGTGAGCTCTGTGCCATTGGGCGAAGACGTGACACTGATTGCACGGGTGCAATCCGCAAACCTGAGGCAGATGCGGGCCCGTAAGGGATCTTTGTGCGAGGTAGTGATCACCGACGACACCGGAGGCCAGCTCGGCAGGCTCAGCCTCTCCTTCTTTAATGGTCGCCAGGCCGCAAGGGACCTGCGTCCCGGCGTCCACGCCATGTTCTCCGGCAAGGTGACTGAATATCGGCACCGGCTGACCCTTACCAACCCCATTTATTCATTGCTCGACGACGACGGACCCGTCGACCCCGATCTCCTCGAGGCGCCCCTGCCGGTGTACCCGGCGTCGGCGAAGGTTCCCAGCGAAACCATCAAGAAGGCCGTCGGAACGCTGCTCGACAGGCTGGTGCATTCTCAGTTCAACGATCCAGTGCCGCCGGACATTGCGCGCCGCGACAAGCTGATGAATATCACCCAGGCCTATGAGCTGATCCATCGTCCCCACGCGATCGAAGACACCTACCGGGCCAAACACCGCTTCCGCTATCAGGAGGCGCTGGTCTTGCAGACTGCACTGGCCCGACGTCGGGCGCTCACCTCACTGGAAGAGGCAACGTCGCGCCGGCCACGGTCGGGCGGACTGCTGGACCAGTTCGACTCCCAGCTGCCCTTCACCCTCACCGACGGACAGAAGGTTATAGGGGAGACCCTGACCGAGGACCTGTCCTCTTCCCATCCGATGAACCGGCTCCTGCAGGGTGAAGTGGGCTCCGGTAAGACGTTGGTCGCGCTGCGGGCGATGCTGCAGGTGATCGACGCCGGTGGTCAGGCTGCACTGTTAGCGCCGACCGAGGTTCTGGCTGCACAGCATCTGCAATCCATCACCCGGACGCTGGGGCCGCTGGCCATGGGAGGGATGCTGGGGGGAGCCGCCGATGGCACCAAAGTGGTCCTGCTGACCGGCTCCATGTCCACCGCGCAGCGTAAACAGGCAATGCTGGACGCGGCGACGGGCGAGGCCGGGATTGTGATCGGGACCCATGCCCTGCTGTCCGAGAATGTGAGCTTCTTCGACCTCGGGCTCATCGTGGTGGATGAACAGCACCGATTCGGCGTCGAGCAACGCGACGTGTTGCGATCCAAGGCCACCAATTCGCCGCACGTGCTGGTGATGACCGCGACCCCCATTCCCCGGACGGTCGCGATGACGGTGTTCGGTGACCTGGACGTGTCGACCTTGACCGAGCTGCCCGCCGGCAGGGCACCGATCACTACCCATCAGGTAGGTCTCACCGAACATCCCGACTGGATTGAGCGCATCTGGGCGCGGGCCAGGGAGGAGATCGACGCCGGACGTCAGGTGTACGTGGTGTGTCCCAAGATTGGCGACCAGGAAGAGGACTCCACGGCGCTGGAGCTCTACTCGCCGGACGCGCTGTCGGATAACCGGGGTCCTCAGCAGGAATTGACGTCGGTCAACGAGTTGTTCGAGACACTCCAAGACGTGCCCTCGTTGCGGGGCGTATCGATGGGAATGCTGCATGGACGTCTGGATCCCGCCGAGAAGAGCGCCACCATGGCCCGCTTCAATGACGGCAGTATCCAACTCCTGGTATCCACCACGGTGATCGAGGTCGGTGTGGACGTTCCCAATGCCACGCTGATGGTCATCATGGATGCGGACCGGTTTGGTATTTCCCAGCTGCATCAGCTGAGGGGCCGAGTAGGTCGGGGCGGGCATCCCGGAACCTGTCTGCTGGTGACACAGCTCGACCCCGAGCATCCCAGCAGGGAGAGACTGGCGGCTGTCGCCTCGACTACCGACGGCTTCGAACTGTCACAGAAAGATCTTGAGCTCAGGCGCGAAGGCAACATTCTGGGTGCATCACAGTCCGGCGGACGGTCGGCGTTGAAGTTCCTGCGGGTAGTCAAAGACGTGAAGATTATCGAGAAAGCACGCGAAGATGCTCAGCAGATCGTGGCTGACGATCTCGATCTCGTGGATCATCCAGACCTTGCCGAGGCAATGGATCTGTACCTGAATCCCGAGAAGGAAGCGTTCCTGGAGCGGGGCTAGCCTTGGCTGGCAGGTCTATTGTTGACGACATGAGCACGGCCAGTACCTCCGTACGAATTCAATTGGGAAGCCTGTTGACAGTCGTGGGTGGCTTGCTCATGGTGACCCTGTGGTTAATTTTTACGACGCTACATGGAGCAACCTCCTTCAACGAGGACGGTTCTGCTTTGGGGTTATCGACGCTGTTTTGGGGGATGTTGTTGGGGAGCATTCCGAATCTGCTCATAGCGACAGGCCTAATTCTTCTTTCATCATGCCTAGCATTCACAACTGGTCGGCTGGCACGGCTCGGATACGTATTGCTGTTGATCGGGTTAATCGTTCCGGCATTGGCTGATCTTGCAATCCAAGCTCTGGGGCCGCCGTTCTTCGTCCCCGTCGCTGCGGTTGGACTGATTGTTCTGGCATCGGGAGTACAGAGCGACTCGCAAATTAGCAAGCCTAGCCGTTACCTTTTGCTGTTCGTTGGACCTGTCCTCGGGATCGCCTTCGCATGGGCACTGGTACCGACCGCGCTCACAGACTCCATCAGTGGCTACAGAATCTATGGCGGCTTCGCTCATTTTGCGGCGGGCGTCGGCTGGGTGATGTTCGGCGTCAGTGTGCTGCGCGCCCGATTCACCACGATTGAAGCACCCTCATGAAGATTGTGGATAACTTCGGGTGGGTGGAAGAAAATGAAGCCTGACTACTCCTCCACAATGCCACGTATCGCTCGCATATTCGAACGTATGTTCGATAGAATTGATCATGGCAATCAGCCCGTTCGAGCCGCAGACCGATACTCCTCGGTATCTAGTTTGGCTGAACACCGAGCTTGCGGGGATCGCTGACTCGTTTCGTTCGGAGAGCATGGTGATGCCTACCCGCAAACTCGCAGAAACCGCGGTGGCTATCGAACAGCTCGCCAGAACTGCGGAGCAACTCCAGCTGATTGCCGCACATGCGGTGGAACATCAGAATGTGGCAGTTGTTGGCGAATCCGATCAGCGGCTAAGTCTTGGGGTGTCCGACGGCGATTCCTCCACGGGATCCCTGAACCGGACGGGGTGCAGAGACAACGCCGAGTATCTTCGGAACACTTTGCGAATCAGCAAAAGCGACGCGAAGAGGCGGATCCGTGTATCCAGCCAGGTCTTGCCCACGGTCCAGTTGAATGGTCAGCCGCTTGCTCCGCGGCTGGAACACCTGGGAGCTGCGATTGCTCGATCGGAAGTCAGTAGCCAGGCTGCCACCCTAATCAGTGCGGCGATGGAGAGAGTCAGGCCCTTTGCTTCGTCCAAAAACCTGGATGAGATGGAAGCCACTTTGACTCGGCAGGCAGTCCTGTCGGATGTGGACGTGCTCAGGGTACTGATCCAGCGGTGGGAAAGTTTGCTCAATCCTGATGGTTCTGAGCCGACTGAGGAGGTTCTGCGAGCACGGCAGGGAGTCTTCCTAAGGGGTAAGCGTCATGGTCTGCGCTTCATGGAGATCTCGGCGACCGACGATCAGTTCGAAGACCTGATCACGGTGATGTATTCAGCCACCAATCCACGGGCCAGGGCAGGACTATCAACCGCCGAAGCCGAAAAGCTGGGTGGTGTCCAAAAAGATTCACCGACGCCAGGAGCAGGGAACGCTCCAGAGGATGAACTTGATCGGTCGACATGGGCGCAGCAGCTGCTGGATGGCTTGGTAGGTGCCTGTCGTATTGCTTTGGCCAGCAACAAGCTTTCCGACGCCGGAGGGATGAGGCCCCAGGTACTGGTCACCATCAATTATAAGGATTTGGTGGCCGATGTCGGTCGAGCCGGTCATGCAGCATTTGGCGGTTTGATCAGTGCTCGGGCGATTCGTCGGATTGCCTGCGATGCGAATGTTCTACCGGTGGTGCTGGGAACAGAAGGACAGATTCTGGATGTGGGGAATCCCCGTCGGCTGTTTCCTCCCAGTCTTCGAAAGGCATTGACAGCGCGGGATGGCGGATGCGCGTTTCCGGACTGCATGATGCCGTCGCCCTGGACCGAGGGGCATCACGTCATTCCGTGGAGTCGAGGTGGCCCAACCACCGTAGATAACGGAGTCTTGTTGTGCAGCAGGCATCACCATCTTCTTCACCAGGAGGAGTGGAGAATCGAGCTGAAAAGCCGGATTCCATGGTTCATTCCTCCCCGGTATATCGATCCGACGCAGAGACCTCGACAGAACCACTATCACCGGGATCATCCCCACCCGCCGCCGGGTCACAATCCATTGCTGACGAGTTGAAGCCCTGCCCACTCGCCAAGCCCGTGCCCACCAGAGGCTTTTCGCATTGGCACTTGTGGACTCGATACTTGTGGACTCGATACTTGTGGACTCCACACCCGTTGACTCCACACTGGCGGCTTCACCGGGCAACCAACTCATGCCATGCCATTCGTCGTGTGATTGCGACCGGCGATCGGCTTTCTCGGAACTGCGCGGACATCCCGACTCTTACCCGGCGCTGCGGGACCTTCGACTCTGTGCCGTGGGCTGTGCCGGCTGTCGAATGGAAAGTGTTCGAATCAGTGGGGGCCATCGACTCTGGATTGACGGGATGTGGTCTCCAAGTGAGAATTTCCCCTCCAGGAAGACACGGATATGTCACAAGAGCAGCTTGTTACTTCGCCGTCCCCGTCCGACCCGGCCGAGCCGAGCCGACGTATTGGCATCCTAACTAGACCCTGGATAAGACTGGCAGTCGCGGTGGCTGTAACGGTCGGGTACGGGGTGGTGGCCGGTTGGCTGACTCCTCGAGGTCCCCTGACGGAGGTCGAAGCCGTCGCAACGGTGGCGATAAGTCTGCTGGTCGGGGCTGCCAGCGGCGTCCTCCTGCGCTCGCGGTGGGCGGTTCTTCTTGCGCCTGTGCTTTTCTTAGTGACGTTCGAGCTCGTCCGCGCAGGCGTGGAGGGCCCAACCGTGGACGGAATTCAGCTCACCTCGATATTCGGCATCGTCGCGTTCATTACGGGCCGCGGATTCCATGGGCTTCTAATCCTGATCCCGATGATGTTTGGCGCCATCCTCGGTGCTGCCCTTGAGCGGCGAAGGGATCAGCGGAAAGGCCAAGATTCCAGTGTTTCAACTTCTCGGCGGGTGCGGACATTCCTGCTTCGCGGACTCACGGCCCTTACCGGTGTATTTGTTCTTCTCCTTGGCTTCCTTGTCGCGTTGCCGGGTACCACGGACGCCATCCTGGCTGACGACGGCACACCGCTGCCGGGAAGTGTCGCCGAGTTCGCAAGCGTGAATGTGGGGGATCATCAGCTGAACCTCATGATCCGGGGACGTAGCGATACGAACCCGGTCCTGCTGTTCCTTGCTGGAGGCCCCGGTGGAACCGAATTGGGGGCGATGCGCAACCACGGGTCGGCCCTGGAGGAGGACTTTGTCGTCGCGACCCTCGACCAGCGAGGTACTGGCAAGTCGATGGATCAGTTCGAGCCGGCCACAACCCTGACGCTTGAGAACGCCATTAGCGACGCTCTGGCCGTCACTGAGTATCTTCGCCAACGGTTCGGTCAGGACCGTATCTACTTGGTCGGACAATCGTGGGGATCAACGCTCGGGGTTCTCCTCGCGGATCGTGAACCACAGCTCTACCAGGCCTTCGTTGGCATCGGTCAGATGGTGAGTCAGCGGGCCACTGACATTATTTTCTATGAGGATGCGTTGGAATGGGCGCGCAGCACAGGCGACGTCGGGCTGGAGGCCACGCTTGAGGCGAACGGTCCGCCGCCCTACACCGACATTAGGGCCTACGAACCGGCGATCGGCTCCGAACAACTTGTTCATCCGTACGACCACACCCCAAACGCCGAGGGATCAGGTCAGAACTCCGAAGGGCTTTTTGTCGAGGAGTACTCCAATGTCGAAAAGATCCGAAACCTCGGCGCAACCCTCGACGTCTTCTCAGTGCTCTATCCGCAGCTACAAGAGATCGACTTTCGCGAACAGGTAACGAGCCTCGACATCCCCGTGTACCTGGCGCAGGGGCGTTACGAAGCCCCCGGTCGTGCCGACCTCGCGCTCGAATGGTACGGAATGCTGAGTGCTCCCTCCAAGGAATTGCGGGTGTTTGAGACCTCAGGGCATCGACCTATATGGGAGCAGCCAACCGAGTTCCATCGGCTGATGGTTGAGGTGCTGGAGGACACGAGCGGATAGGAAGCACTCGTTTGTCATCCATAACTGGTCGGTCCAAACCGTTTATGGTCTATACATCAGCCTCGCTATGGCACCCACCAGCAACCCGATCGCGGCCCCGAGGCCAGCGCCGACCGCAATGCCGGGCCCGCCCGCAATCGCCACGCCGATGACGACACCGGCTCCAGCTCCCATGCTGATTCCCACACCGGGAAGGTATTCGTGGAACCCACGGTCTGGCGTAGCAGGAAGCGCATCCAATTTGGTCATGTGGCTATCGTCCGAGTGCAAGCCCCGACTTGGTAGGGGCTTTGGTCCTCCCCGTACTGCCTGCCTACCCTCCTAGCTGCCTACCGATGATCAGGGACGGCCGCGCCTTTCAGGACCCAGGAGCAATCTGAATAGGTCGACCCAACCATCGCGACAACCCAAGATGAGTCATGTCCTGATGGGTTATACCGGGGTGAGTCCTGCCGAGGTGAGTCATAGTGCCGCTGCTTTCGGCAGAGGACCGTCGGTGGCCCGATGTCCCACCTCATGTCGATACAGTTGAAACATGAGTCGAATCATCGCCGGAGCCGCTGGAGGCATACCGTTATTCAGTGTCCCGGGTACAGCAACACGGCCCACTACTGACCGAGTCAAAGAGGCATTGTTCTCGCGTCTCGACGCCTACGAGGTCATCGCCGATGCAAGGGTGCTCGATCTTTTTGCTGGCTCAGGCTCCCTGGGCGTGGAAAGCGCCAGTCGGGGAGCGAAGGTCGTTGACCTGGTGGAGTCGGCCGACAAGGCAGCAGCAGTCAGCCGATCCAATGCTGATCTGGTTAACAAGACACTCAAACATCAGACAGTGCGGGTCCACCATCTCAAGGTGGAAACCTATCTTGATCGCGTGACCCCCGAGGACCAGTGGGATCTGGTCCTCATGGATCCTCCCTATCCAGTGGAAAACGAATCGCTGACCACTCTTCTTGCCACGCTGGTTCCGCATCTGGCCGAGGGTGCAGTGGTCGTTCTCGAACGTTCTTCGCGCTCGCAGGAGCCAAACTGGCCGGTCGGTCTGGAACGCTTCGCTGAGAAGAAGTACGGCGAAACTAAACTGTGGTTCGCCGAACCAACAGCGCCTGCATCGTAGATGTGGGACTCGTTTCCTCCAGGGAAGCCAATTGATGTGCCCAGACCAAACGAGGGAACTGCCAAGAGAGTAATGCCTGGCTAGATTGGTCAGCCTGACCAACGCCATCAGTCACCTTGCCAACACCATCAGTGAGCCTGACCAGCAGGACCGGCCCGACCTGCCTGACCAGCAGGAACTGCCGACGACTGTCCACTTCAGCTTGACCCAGCCATTCCAGAAAGACGAGATCAGCCAGGGGAGTAAGCCTGGGCCGCCGCTATTTCTGCGAGTTTGATCTCGAGGCCTTCAAACCACTGGTGAGCGAGCACCCGGTACTGAGGCCTGAACGCATACAGGCACGCTAGTCGAAGTTTTGTCGCCGCCGCATAGGCTTCCAACCGTTGATCGGACACCCCGATAGCGTCTGCCGCTGTGAGAACGGCCTGTTCGGCCGTTTGCGCCGCAGCAGCAGAATAGACACCCTGTGCTCGGCGAAAATCGACGTGCACCAGGAGATTCGCCAGGTCGAGCGCTGGCTCAGCGACAGCTACCGTGTCGCAGTCGATCAACCCGACGACGCCCGAATCCGGATTGAACAACAACTGCTTGTCGTGGAGATCACGGTGCGACAACACTGCCTGCTGCGGCACACCAGAAATCAGCAGCCGAGCCACCTGCGCCGAAGCCCGCTGGAGCCGGGCGGGTGCAACAGGCAATGCCTCGAACTCCTGCACCTGGTTGACCCACCGGGCCACGGTGCGACACTCATCGCGCGCCGTATGGGCGGGCAATGCGATGCTTCCCGGTCCGACGCTTCCCGGTCCGACGCTTCCTTGTCCGATGCTGCCCGGTCCGACGCTGCCCGGTTCAAACCTGTCCTGCGCAACCGCCAGCCGGGGCCACCGCTGAGCCCATTGCTGCCAAGCATTCTCCCAAGTGCCAGCCCCTTCCCAGGTGTCAGCCCCGTCCCAGGTGCTAGTTTCGGCCGGGATGCCAATCCCGGCGGAGGTGTCAGTCCCGCCGTCATGTCCGGGTCCGTCTGAAGGCGCGTTCCCGTCTCGTGAGCTAACACCGTCCACAGGCCTGCCTGCGGTCGACCCTTGCCCGAGTTCGTGCAAACTGGTGCCGTGCACCGCCGTCAACGTGACACTGTCCGGATGCTGCACCACGACGTCGGGCACCACCATCCCTGACCGATGCGCCAACGTGCGCATCAACCGGTGGGCCACTGCCACACCCTCGGCCTTTCCGGGAGCCAGCAGCTTGGTGAATCCCGCATCATCGCGGACCACTGCGCGCCGCTTGTAACGGTGGACCAGCAACTGACCCAGCGCCGCAGCACCGGGAAGACCAGACAGCACCGGGTCTTCAGCAAACGGAGCCAAACGCACCACTCCGTCAACCTCGATGGTGCCGGCCCTGATCTGGCCACCATCGGTGTCCATCGCCTCAAAGGTGAGGCGACCACCGTCCCGCGGCCATGCCCGATGGACGGTCAACTGCCGGCCGGCACGATCCGTCAGTGTCGCAGGAATTGTCGTCACCACAGGATGTTCTCCATCAGGTCTAGTTGGTTCACCATGTCCTGCCGCCAGGTGGGCGAACAGGATCGAAAAGGCTCACTCAGGCGGTTGAGCAGGTGAAAGATTGTCCACCCCAGGACCTCTGTCTCGGTGGCGCCCGTCGGGCCGGCGCTGTAGCCGTCCAGCATGGCCGCCGTGCGGGGAAGCGCCAACACATCGGTGTCTCTCGTCAGCGGCATATTGTGGAGGATCTCGACGGCGGCAAAGCTGCCCAGATCGGAGGCACCTGCACCATAGGTACACCGCTCCAGATCCGTCAGCCGGATGTCGCTACCATCCACCAGCACCTGGTCGGCAGAAAAGTCACCGTGGATGAGCGCTGCCCGGCCAGGACGCCGCAATAGCGGTTCCAATCCGACACGCAGCCGCTCCAGCCGGTCGGTAATCCCGGGAAGCAGTGACGATGTCTCCCGCGCCAGTTTGATCAGTGACCCGGCAGGCGCCCGCCACCGGTGTGTGTCAAAGGCTGGGGGCTGCTGATGAAGCAACGCCAACGCCATGCCCGCCGCATAGGACGCGGCAGCCGCATCGGCCCCGGCCCCGGCAGTATCCCTGAGAGCAGCTGCTCCCAGCTGAGAGGACTGGTTGCTGGTACCCACGGTGCTGAGGTCACCGGACCCGAACCACGTGAAGTACTGCACATGACTCGAAGTCGGCAGCCCCGACCTGTCGACTGTCTCCAATACCGGGACACCCCGGGACGCGAGCCTCGCCAACAGCTCGCTATCCGCGTGTGGGGTCGACGCACTGAGCTTGCACACCAGACGTTCACCCCGATGGCGAAGCGCAAACACCACCCTGCGCTGCGGGTTGTAGTTGAGCACCTCTACCGAGCGGTCAACAAAGATCCAGCCGAACCCGTCGCGCCGAAACGGCCGCATGGGCCGATACAGTCGGTGATCCAGTTCGATGGGCCCTGACACCAGGCTGTGGTCCGGGTAGTCCGGCAACGCGACGTGCTGGACTTCCAGCCCACTGCCCACCGACCGGCTAAACGTTTTTTCAAGCTTTGCTGCAGCTTCAGGACTGTAGGTAGCAAGCCAGCCTATCCCGCCACCGGCTTCCCGAATTCTTGCCACAGCGGACGTACCGGGTTTGTGCCGCAGCCGGTCAGCCCTCACCGGACGGCCCAGCAACTCGCTGAGCCGGTCGCTGTCGAAGAACTCTTCAAGACCCGGCAGCGTCGGATCAACGGCCGCCGTCGGATCGATAACTGTCATAGGATCAATCATCGCCGCTCGATCAACAGCGGACGTCGGATTAACAGACAGTGTCGGATCAACAACCGTCGAAGAGTCAACAGCTGTCGTCGACTCAACCGCTGCTGATGGCCGGACAGCTGTGGACCTCATGCCCGGCCTCCAGCCGTCTTCTCAGCGAGCTGCGCCTCATCGGCCGCCTGTTGTTGACGAACCCAGGTGGCGAACATCGGATGGGTCATCAGTTCAGCGGGGGTCCCGTCGAGAAGGATCTGCCCATCCTGTAGCCACACCACCCGATCGTGGGTGAGCGCTACGGACGCCTCATGGGTGATCGTGATGGTGGTGCGTCCCTGCGTCAGGGTGGCCAGACCAGCAAGGACTTCGGCCCGGGACGCCTGATCCAACCCGGTCGTCACCTCATCGAGGATCACCACCTGCGAATCACGAAGCAACGCCCGGGCAATGGTGATCCGCTGCCGCTGCCCACCGGACAGGGTTCCGCCGCGCTCGCCGACCAGGGTGTCATACCCATCCTCGAATCCGGAGATGAACGTGTCGGCATTCGCCAGCACCGCCGCCCGCTCCACCTCGGCGTCGGTGGCGTCAGCCCGGCCATAACGGATGTTCTCCCGGATGGTGCCCGTAAACAGCACCGCATCCTGCAGTACCAGGCTGATATTAGACCGCAGCGACTCGAGCGTCACCGTCCGCAGATCGTGGCCATCCACGTGCGCGGTTCCCGACACCGGATCCATCATGCGCACCATCAGCGACACCAGGGTGGACTTGCCCGATCCTGACGGCCCCACAATTGCTGTCTTGCGCCCACCCACCAGCGCCAGGTCCAGGTTTTTCAGGACCGGTTGCCCGTCACCATAGGCAGCGGTCATGTTGCGGAACTCCACATCGCCCCACACCTTGCCAAGCGATACGGCGTTCGGGGCGTCAACAATGTCCACCCGTTCATCCAGGAGGTCGGCCACCCGCTCGCCCGACGCCGTCGCGCGGGCAATCCGCCCCGTGTACTTGGCCAGGTCCCGCAGCGGCTTCATGGAGGTTTTCAGGTACATCAGGAACAGCACCAGATCGCCGGGAGTCATGGCCCCCTGCACCACCCTCCACCCGCCGCCAGCCAGCACGACGGCGGTGGCGACGCCGACAATGACGTCGGTGCGACGCTCCAACGCCGCGGCAAGGCGCCTGGACTGGACTCCGTCCCTGAGGGTCTTCTGGTTACTGCTGCCGAACCGATCGGAGAGGGTCTTTTCCAGACCGTAGGTCTGCACCACCCTGATAGCACCCAGGCTCTCCTGGGCGGTGTTGGCCAGCGAACCTTCGCCCTTCCGGGTCCTGCGCGCCGCGACGGTGATCTTGCCGGTGCTGACCCTCGACAGCAGCAGGAAACTGGCACAGGCAATGACCACCACCAGGGCGAGCAGCGGATCAAGCCAGAACATCACCCCGCCCATCACCACCAGCGTGATGCAGTTGGCGATCAGCGGCAGCCCTGCGCTCACCGCCACCTCCTGGAGCCGGCCGACGTCGCCCACCAACCGCTGGATGGTGTCACCGGTCCGCGCCGACGAGTGATACCGGGTGGACAGGGACTGCACGTGCTCAAAGACCCGGGCCCGCAGCTCCGTCGCGACCCTTGAGCCGGCCAACGCAAACGCCACGGTGGCGAGGTAGTTGCACAGCGCCCGCATCCCAATGATCACCAGCAGCCCAGCGCCACAGGCGAGGAGAAGGCCTTCGGTGGCTAACGGGCCGGTTCCGGCCAGATCGGCTCCCAGGCTGCGGGAAATCGCATCCACCACAAACTTGACCGGCCAGGGTTCCAGCACCCGGAAGATCACCTCAAAGAGCAACGCCACCACTCCGCCGCTCATCAGCAGGCGGTGTTTGCGCAGATGCGGTTTCGCAATGTTGATGGTCCGCCGGAGCGGGCTGCGCGCCATTTTGGGTCCGATGGTTGGCGGCGTTGCCGGCTTGGGGGTCCTGACGATTGCCGGCGCCGGGGGAGGAGTAGCAATCACTGGGGGCGTCTTCTCGATGGTCATGACAGGATCCCCTCGGTGATGCGCCCCAGCACGCCGTCCCAGCTGTGATGATCGTTGGCCAGGCTGCGCGCGGCGTCGGACATCGCTGACCTGGCCAGCGGAGCACCGGCAAGGTCATCGATGGCGGCTGCCAGCGCTCCCGGATCCGAGGGAGCCACCAGCAGCCCGGTGACGCCGTCGTCAATGATTGAGGGCACCTGACCCACCCGCGAGGCCACCACGGGCAGACCGGCGGCACAGTATTCGTAGATTTTCAGCGGAGAAAAGTACTGGTCGCTTGCGTCCTCCATCTCCGGATACGGTGCCGCCGCCAGGGCACAGCCAGCCAGCGCAGCAGGGATGAGTTCGGGAGTGACGGCGCCCGTGAACTCGACATCCGCGCCATGCGCGACGGCGAGTTCACGCAGCTGCCCACCCTCCGGACCGTCTCCCACAATCCGGAGAGCCCAGTCGGTTGACGCGACAGCCTTGGCCCGGATCAGGGTCTCCACCCCGTGCCACGGCTTCAGCGTCCCGACGAACACCACCATCGGGATGCCTGCCGCCTCGGCAGTGGGCCGGATCCGGTCAACGTTGACCCCGTTTGGCACCACCAGCACCTTCGCCTCATACTCGTTCGCCACCCGCTCCTTCACCCAGGCGGCGACCGGTTCTGAGACGCACACGGTCCTGGACGCTGCCGCAACCTGGCGCTGCAGCGCCGTGAGCGCTCTCTCTTCGTCGACGAGAGACCGGTGGATACGCTGCTCATCGATCAGCGGGGCATTCACCTCCAGGAACCCTGGGATGGCCAGCGCTGACGCGACGCGGGCCAGGGCGTCGCTGAAGAGGGAATACCGCTCGTAGACCGCCGTCGCGCCGTCGGCGATGGCACGCGCCGCCAACTCGGCCGCAGCGGCTGCCTGTGCCTGTTCGCGGGCGGCACCGTCGCCCTTGGGGATGCGGTGAACCACCACCGGAACGTCGGCAAGGTCCGCTGGGATGTCGGTTCCCGGCCGGGTGCAGTACACAGTGACCTCGGCGCCGAGGGACCGCCAGCTGCGGATGATCTCCTGCACGTGCACCGAGGCACCCTTCGAGCCGAATACCGGCACCCCGGGGTCAACGCAGAGATAGGCAAGACGAATCATGAGTAGACCACCGCTTCCTCGATCTGGTGGACCGGACGCAGGCCGGCTTCGAGTTCCTGCAACCTGACGGACTGTCGGTGCGAATCAAAGAACTGGTCAATCACCCGGCGCGCGGCGAGTGCCACTGCCTGCCGATCGAAGTCCGCTGACCCCGCCCGCTGGAGTGCATCAACCAGGTCGCCGAGCACGCCGGAACGGATCAGGATTCCGGTCTGGACGCCGTCGCCGGTGGGCAGACCGGGGTCCAGTGCGCTGCCACCGTTGGAAATCACCTCGGGGATCCCCGTGACATCACTGGCGATGCAGGGCACGCCCATCGCCATTGCTTCGAGCAGAACGGTGGGCAGACCATCGGCGTTGCCATCCGTGCCCACCAGGCAGGGGGCGGCGAACACATCGGCCCACCGCAACAGCTCTATCACTTCGGCCTGGGTCCGCGGTCCCAGCAGAGTGACGGTTGCCTCCAGCCCGTGGCTGGCAATCTGGTCAGACAACTGGTCGTGAAGCTCTCCGCCACCGGCAATTCGGACGTCGAGGACAACGCCGCGGTGGACCAGCTCAGCGACAGCCTCGATGAGCTGGTTGAAACCCTTCTTTTCCACCAGCCGGCCGACGGCGGCAACCCGCAGCACCGGTCCGGGCGCGGTGGGACTGGCGAAGGGAAACCGTTCCAGCTCCAGACCGTTGTAAATCCGATGGACCCGTCCCAGGTGTTCGGGAAACAACCCGCCCAGATAATTGAGGTTGAAGTCGCTCACCGTCACCACATGGTGCGCGGCACCGATCAGTCCGCGGAGTACCTCCGGGTCTACCTCTTCGTGGAAGATGTCCTTGGCGTGCGCGGTAAACGAGAACGGAATGCCCGTCAGCTCGGCCGAGACCTTTGCCGTGCGGGCGGCGATTGACCCGAAGTGGGCGTGCACGTGGGTGATTCCCCGCTGGCACAGCAGCATCGCAAGCTCAACGCCCTGGTGAACCTCCACCGGGTCCATGGCGGCCAGCTGAGGCAGCAGCCGGGCGAACCGTTCAGCAAAGTCCGGAATCACGTCCCCGGCGGCTGCCATGATGGCCCAGCCATCAGCCAGTTTGGCTGGTTTCGACACATACGTGACGGGAGCCTGGACCCGGGCCAGCTCGGGATGGAACCGGGGGTCGATCGGAGGCCTGAGCGAAAAGATCTCCAGCTCGTCCCCGGCGGCTTCCCGCGCGAGGATCTCGGTGACAATGAAGGTCTCGGAGAACCGGGGATAGATCTTCAGGATGTACCCGGTGCGGGAACCACTAGACGGCTGCAAGGTTCTTCCAATCGCTGCGAAGGTCAGCATGGGGCGTTGGCACCGTGAAGCCGAGCAGCTCGGCGGCAAACTCGCCAACGGTGTGCAGACCATTCAGGTCCACGTTGTGCCGTGGCGACGGCGCCCCGACCACGGTGTCGAACCAGTCGGTGAGCACCTCAGGTGTGAACCGGTCAGGGTGGCACATGTCCATCAGCTCGTGGCGAGCCAGGGATTCGGCGCGGATCAGTTGCTCCCGCCGGGGATGAACCCGGGGGACCACCAGCGCAGGGGTGGTGGTGCTCATGATCTCGCACACCGAGTTGTAGCCGCCCATTGACACAATCGCCGAGGCTTCCCTCATCTCGGCGAGGCCGTCACGCACCATCGAAATGACCCGGGTGCCGGGCGCCGCCGACTTTTCGATCACAACGCGGTCCTCCTTGGGCATCTGGGGACCGGTGACAATCAGGTGTTCATAGCCGTGGGGGACTGTCGCCTGGGCTGCAGCCAGCAGCATCGCACGACCATCGGATCCGCCGCCAGCCATGGTCAGCACGTATGGCTTTGCTGTGGAGCCGGTGCGACGCCTCGACTGACGGCCGGTTGCCAGATACCCGGTATAGCGGACCATCGAGGCGAGCTTGCCGGGAATTTCACCGGATGCCACCGGGTCATGAATGACGGGATCCCCGTAGACCCACAGCTCATCGAAATAGCCACGCAGCTTGTCCAGGTTCCCCAGCGCGTTCCATTCCCGCCGTGCCACCTGGGGGCTGTCGAGGACTTCCCGGAGACCAAGGACCACCTTGCACCCGGGCCGTGCCTTCTTCAGGTCCGACAGGGCCGAGATGAGCTCCCGGTCCACACCGAAGGCGTGCCGGTCCACAACCACCAGATGAGGCCGGAACTCGGAGAGGACGGCCTCCATGATCTGCGAACGAAGCCGGATGAGTTTGCTTTGGTTAATCGCCAGGTTGCGGGGAACGTAGCCGTCGCTGCCCTTGGCAATCCCCGGGAGCACCACCCAGTCCCAGCCATCCGGACTGTCAAAGCGTGTTGCCTGGGACTCGCCGGTGACCAGCAGCCCGGTGACCTTGCGGTTGGCCAGCCCGGGGAGGTTGGCGGCCAGAGAGTGGGCGAGAGCCAGATTCCGCCGGGTATGACCCAGGCCCTGGGAGTCGTGTGAGTACAGCACCACCCGGAGCTCTTTCAACGAGTTTCCCTCTCCAGGAAGCCCTCGAGCGTCGAGTTCCTGTGCCGCAACGTCCGCTGAAGCGACGTCGAGTGCAGGAACTTCCTGAGAGAAATGCCCTAGCGGCGAGTGCGTTTCCATGACGGTGACCAATCTTTCCCTGCGGTGATGTAACTGCTGCAGGTTCTCTATCTAGCCAGCCGCCTATGAGACGTTCGTGAGGCGCTTATGAGAGAGTTCTCATCGAAATCTCTCATCGACACCCGTCGGTGGTCAGTCAACAACCGTTATGCCGGTTCCCGACGAACGGTCGTCCACCTCCTGCCACCTGTACTTCCTGGACACGCGTGCTTCCTGGACACACGAAGACCCGGTCGTCACAGAGGACAACCGGGTCTTCGGAACGCAGCATCCGACCGTGGCGTGGCGTGGGAAGCGTGCGGCCTACTGTGGCTGGTAGGACAGGCAATCGGCGGTGTCAGCGCCGCTGCCGATCTTCACATCGGTCTTGCCGCACATGAGGTGGCTATTGAACGTGCACTCGGTCCGCTGGCAGGCACCCACGTGGGCCAGGACCATGGGTAGTCCGCCGGTCGCTGAGGTGTCGATGAAGGTGGAGCATGACGCGTGGTCACGGCTACCACCGACCGTAATCGCGAAGGCGGTGCAGCCGTCATGGTTAAAGGAGCAGGAATGGACACTGCAATCGGAAACGCTTGCAACTTCGGTTGTCATGGTTCCTCCTAGGGGATCCGTCGATCTATTCCCCTAACGGTACTGCTGAATGGAGGAATTAACACTCAACAAAAGTATTTCGATAGCGCACATTAAATTAGCGCATTTATTGCTTTCGTATTGGCGCTACGGTTTGTCATGTCCTCTGGACTTCGTGGCCCACCGCGGTCTCGCGGAGGGGCTACTGCCGTGCCGAACAAAAGGCAGCGAACTCAGGTCCGGTCACCACGACTCCCGGATGCGGGCCGGCTGCCACCAACGACGGCGACCAGGTGGCGGGCCAGGCTGAACCGGTCCCCACCAGCACAATGTTCCCTGCCATCCGCCCACTGATCATCCCTGCATCAGCCAGCACCGCGACGTCGTCGGCGGCGGCACGCAACCTCCGCGCCTGGGCACGCGCAAACGTCAACGGCGGATCATCGCCCACATTTACCAGGACCACGCCGCCTGGAGCGACTGCCGCCCTGAGCGAATCATAGAAGGCTTCATCAGTCAGATGGGCCGGCGCATCAGCACCAGCAAATACGTCCAGCACCACTGCGTCAAAGGAGCCGGGCTCACAACGCTCCAGGGCCGCGCGGGCGTCATCGATCACCATCGAACACCGGGTGCCCTCCGGCAGGGGTAGATGCTCCAGTACAAAGTCCAGCAGCTCCCGTTCAAGTTCTACAGCTGTCTGCTCGGAACCTGGTCGCCTGGCCTGGACATACCGCGCCAGGGTCAGCGCACCCGCACCCAGGTGCAGCACCCGGATGGGCTCGCCCGCCGGCTTGAAGATATCCAGCACATTAGCGATCCGGCGCAAATACTCATAAAAGACGTTCCCGGGATTCCGCAGATTCACATGGGATTGTTGTGCGCCACCAATACTGAGAATGAATGCCCCCTCGGTAAATGCATCCTCATCAATTTCGGCAAGCTCGCCAATTCCGGCCAGTTGCAGGGTAGGCACCGAGCCGTCCTCGTCGGCAGCAAGCTCAACACCCTTCATAGCCGGGCGCTCAACGTAGCCAGCCGGTCCGCGGCTTCCTGCAGGACCTCGGTTTTTTTGCAGAACGCGAATCTCAGGAGCGAACTGGTGCGGGCTGCGCCGTCGGGATGGCAGAACACCGCCACGGGGATGGCGGCCACCCCCACCAGCTCCGGCAACTGTCGTGCCAGCGCGGTGGCGTCGCTGATTCCCAGCGGCGCGGTATCCACGTTCACAAAGTAGGTCCCCTGCGGGGAGAAGACATCAAACCCTGCGGCTTTCAACCCTGCGCTGAGGATGTCCCGTTTCGTCTGCAGGGTGGCCGCGGTCGCCTGGAAGAACCCGTCATCCAGGCCCAGGCCGTGGGCGACGGCGCTCTGGAACGGCGTGCCTGAGCTGTAGGTAAGGAAGGTCTTGACGGTCCGCACCGCCGAAATGAGCTCCTGCGGCCCGGTGATCCAACCGATCTTCCACCCGGTCACCGAGAAGGTTTTGCCGGCCGAGGAGATGGTCAGGGTTCGGTCCATGGCTCCCGGCAGCGAGGCGATGGGCAGATGCGCCACACCGAAGGTGAGGTGCTCGTAGACCTCATCGGTGACGATCACGGCGTCATGCTTCACCGCGAGGTCCACAATCTTCTGCAGCACCTCCCGGGTGAACACGGTTCCCGTCGGGTTGTGGGGGTTGTTGAGCAGGATAATCCGGGTCGAGGGGGAGACTGCCCGCTCCAGCTCGTCGAGATCGGGCTGGAAATCGGGCGCCGACAGGGCCACGGTGGTGTGGGTGGCCCCGCTCAGGCCGATGATCGCGCCATAGGAGTCGTAGAATGGTTCAAAGGTAAGAACCTCGTCGCCGGGCCCGGCCAGGGCCAGCACCGCCGACGCAATCCCCTCGGTTGCGCCGGTACTGACGATCGTCTCGGTGTGGGGGTCGGGCGTCAGGCCGTAGAACCGTTCCTGATGAGCCGCGATCGCCTCCCGGAGCACTGGCAGACCCTGGCCGGGCGCATACTGGTTGGCCCCTGCGGAAATCGCTGCCCGGGCTGCCTCAAGGATTTCGGCTGGCCCGTCCTCGTCAGGGAATCCCTGCCCCAGGTTGATCGCCCCGTGCTTCCCCGCCAGCATGGTGATCTCCTCGAAGATTGTCACACCCAGTCGCCCATCAGCAGCCAACAGGTTGGCGCCCGACGCCGTCCGTTGCCAGGGGGTGGGAGTTGCGGCGGTGCCGGTCACCAGTGCAGAAGTTGTTGTACTCATGGACTCAAGTATTACGGTTTTGCCGACCTGACGTTTGGCTCTGGTGTGCCACGCCGCAATGCCCTGTAGATTCGAGGCATGCGTCGCGCAGTGTGCCCCGGATCCTTTGACCCCATCCACAACGGTCACGTGGAGGTCATTGCCCGTGCCGCGAGCCTTTTCGATGAGGTGATTGTTGCGGTATCGAATAATCCAGCCAAGAATTACCGGTTTGATCTTGACGAACGACTCGACAGCGCCCGCGAGACGCTTCAGTACCTGCGGGGTGTTTCAGTTCTCTCGATGGGGGACGGACTGCTCGCCGACTTTTGCCGGTCCCATGGCGCCAACCTGATCGTCAAGGGGCTGCGCTCCAGCCAGGACTTTGACTATGAGCTGCCGATGGCCACCATGAACCGTCAGCTCACCGGCGTCGAGACTGTGTTCATTCCAGCGGAAAACAGCTACACCCACCTCTCATCGACGCTCCTCAAAGAGGTTGCTTCGTTGGGCGGCGACATATCTCCCTTTGTGCCCAGGGGTGTGCTGAAACGGCTCAATCGGCCATCGACCTGAGGGCACAACCGGCCTGGCCCGAAGAGGCAGATGAAGTAGGGTATGGCTATGACCGACAAGACTCGCCTTGGCCCAGAAGATCCGTTTCCCGAAGATCTTGACTCGCTGGCTGACGGTGAAGTGGAAGTGCTGAACAGTAAAGTCCACCGCCAGATCGACGAGGAATACGTTGAGGAAGGCCAGCCGGACCCGGAAACCGCGTTCCGCAAGGAAGAGCTTGATGAGGAACTCGACGGGCGCGACGACGAGGACGACTCAGAAAAGTAGGCTTCGTCCTGCAGGCGACTGCCGGACCTGAAGTACATAGACGGAGGGAGTGGCCACACGGCCACTCCCTCCATTTATAGTGCGATCCTTACTCCGTCGCTACCGGGGCTGAACTATCGCCGACCGGGCCGAAGCGAGGCTTGATCCGATGGCGTTGACTGCCACGACATCAAACCGGTAGTTACCGGCTGGAAGCGTGAACGACAAGGTGCGAAGAGTCGCTCCAGCTGTGACGGTCACCGGTGTGCCGGATATCGTCACACCGTCGGCCGCCATCCGCAGGGCCCTGACCCGGTAACCGGTGATGGGGGATCCACCGGTTGAGGCCGGAGCGTTCCAGTTGGCGTTGGCAGTCAGTGTTCCGCCCACTGCGCCCTGGGTGGGAGCCAGAATGACCGGCACCCCCGGAGGGCCCGCTGGCGACACTGCCGCTGAGGCCGTCGACAGCGCTCCCGCACCCAGGGCGTTGACAGCCTGGACCCGGAAGGTATAGCTAACGCCGTTCAAAAGGCCCGTAACCGTGCGGCCCGTCGTTGCGGTGCCGGTGAATGTCACCGTGCGAACCAGGGTTGTCCCGGTGAGCACCTGCACCCGGTATTCGGTGATCGCCGTTCCGCCATTTGCTGGCGGAGCGGTCCAGGACAGGGTAACCGAGGTGTTTCCTCGGACTCCCACCACGTTAGTGGGAACTCCTGGGACCACATTCGGGGTCACCGCTGCAGACAAGGCTGAGAAGGCACTCGCCCCCGAAGCGTTGAGCGCCTGCACCTGGAATCGGTACGCCTGACCGTTGGCCAGCCCGGTTACCACAACGCTCGTCGCTGTGCCGGCAGCTGGCCGCAGAGCACCGACCTGTGTTCCTGCCGCATTGACCACCCTCACGTTGTAGCTGGTGGCTCCTGCAGCTGCGGTCCATCTGACTGTCGCAGAGGTGTTTCCCGCTGTGGCAGTCCCAATCACCGGTGCCGCCGGGAGAGCGGCCCCCGGAACAACCGTTGCCGATGCCGCAGACAACGCTCCCGCGCCCAGGGCGTTGACAGCCTGGACCCTGAAGGTGTAGGCGGTGCCGTTGGTCAGACCCGTCACTGCCCGGCCTGTTGTTGCAGCTCCGGCGAAGGTCACCGTCCGAACCACTGTTGTGCCGGTCAGCACCTGCACCCGGTATTCAGTGATGGCTGTTCCACCATTTGCTGGCGGAGCGGTCCAGGACAAGGTGGCCGAGGTGTTGCCTCGGACTCCCACCACGTTGGTGGGTGTTCCTGGGACCACGTTCGGGGTCACTGCTGTGGACAGGGCCGAGAGCGGACCTGTTCCCACCGCGTTGATCGCTTCCACCTGGAACCGGTAGGCCTGGCCGTTGACCAGCCCGGTGACTACCAGGCTTGTCGCTGTGTTCGCTGCCGGCCGCAGCGCGCCTACCTGGATGCCCGCTGCATCGACCACCCGCACGTTGTAGCCGGTGACGAGTCCGGCTGGTGAGGTCCAGCTGACTGTCGCTGACGCGTTGGCAGCCGTCGCCGTTCCGATCACCGGAGCGGCAGGGGTCCCAAAGTCGGAGAACCGCAGTTCCTCGACGTTCCTGACGGTATCCGTGCCGTCGGCCTGGGTACCTCGGGCATGAACCACAGTGGTCACCGAGCCTGGCGAACCAAGTGTGGCACCGGTGGGTACGGTTGTCACGTCGTAGTTCGCCTCAAGATCAGAGAACTGCGCAATGTCCACCGACGTCCCGTTGGCCGGGGAAAGGACTTCCCTGATGACCACGATGTTCCCCGGATTAACTTTTCCGGCGAAGACATCCTGTTGCAGGGTTGGCCCGGTGAGGTTGCCGTTGACATCGCTTAGATACTGCGAAGCCATGGCACTTTGACCCGGTCCTTCGACACCGGCGCTGCCGATCTCCTCGCCCGCTGCATTGCGGACGCTGAGCCGAACACTGAGGTAGGCATCGCCGTCAATAAGGTCGTCGGCGCCACGGCCCTCCAGCAGGTCGCTGCCAGCGCCGCCGAGCAGGATGTTGCCATCGCCCCACACCGGTCCAGCTAGTCCGGGACATTCGCCCGGGCCGATCACCGAGTTGGCAGCCACATCAGCCAGCGGGGTGGTCAGCGCGGAGGCCGGAAGTAGTGCATCGAGTCCATCGATACGATCCACACCCGCCTGATCGAGGACGTCGCAGCCGATGAATCCGCCGCCACCAACCTCACTGGGAACCACGTCGTCGCCGCGGATCTTGTCATTGAACTTCCACCCCGACAGGGCTTCATTTTCGTTGAACTTGTCCCTGACCCCTACGGTGAGAACGTTGAGCGGAGGAAGGGGAAGCGACAGATCAGAATCCATTGGTTGCGGATCGCCCTGGCTGATCGACCAGTCATAGCCTGCCGCCCCGACGTTCTTCTCGATGCCGGGACCAGCGACGCCGATGTCGTCGCCACCTTCAAGATCGTAGTCGTCGTCACCGCCCTGGCCGATAGCGATATCGTGACCGGGTTTGTTGTCGTCGGTGAAGAACAGATTCGAGCTGTCACCGATCAGCCCGTCAGGCTGGTCACCGCCCTCAATCCAGTCGTCGCCGCCGTCGCCGATACCCTGATCAATACCTTCGCCGAGGATCAGGAAGTCGTCTCCCTCACCGGCGAAGGTGGTATTGGCGTTACCGCCGCCGTTCATGAAGTCCTTGCCATCGCCGCCCATAATCAGATCAAGCCCGGGACCCGCGTTGATGGCGTCGTTACCCGGACCGCCCTTGAGTACGTCGTCTCCGGCGAGATCGGTGAGGATGTCGTTACCCTCGCCGCCCAGAGCCACATCGGCTCCGTCTCCGCCCTCAATGACGTCGTTGCCGAGATTGCCCCAGAAGGTATCACTGTCGTTGCCACCGAAGACCCGGTCAGTTCCGGACGTCCCGTTGTAGACGCTCTGTCCGTTGATTCCGGCGGGGTCAACAGTATTGCGTGAGCGATACTTGATCGTCCCGTCAGGCATGCGAATCAGCAGCGCTGTCTCATTGCATTCACTGGCCTGATCATCGGCGATCGTGTTGCCGAAGGAGGTGAACCCGCCCGGGGTGCCAGCGAGGTTCTTCAGTTCGAACTTGCAGTCTGATGTCGCGAACGGATCAGCCTTTAGGCTCTTGGCATTGGTATTGCGCATGATCAGCTCCGAGAAAGAGTTTCCCTCGAGTTGCGTGCGCAGATTCATGCCGGGAGTACGAGCAAGATAGTACAGACGGTCACCGTTCTGCAGGTCGGTCATCTGGCTTTCGAACACGTAGTTGAAGGTGCTTCCCAATAGCCCGCCGAAGACGTTGGTCTGCTCGGCAAGACCGCCAACCCACAGGTCGACGTCGTCGAGCCCGGTGATGGATGACGTTCCGTTGTTGGCCCAGGCGCCCGTGCTGTTCATGAAGTCCGCTGCGTCGTCGGGGGCGACGTCTCCGGCGGCTACATTTGGATTAACGATGGCCCGTGCTGCTTCCCTTTTACCCTTCAGCGTTGTTGCGCCGGTAACAGTTGGGTGCAATCCGTACGCTGCAACGAAGTTCACCAGGGACTCCGGGTGCTTGATACTCTCGCCAAAGTCGATCCAGTTGACGTAGGGCCTCAACTGCCCGTCGTTTGTTGCAGCGTGCAGGCTGCGGCGCAGGACGTTCAAGCGTGGAATACCCTCAGACCGTGCCCGGGCGATGTTGATCGCCGCCAGGTCAAGCGGCAGGCCCAGCAGATTGTTTCGCAGCGTATCGGTCACAAACTCATCGAGCTCGTTACCTACCTGGTCGGACATCCCCATGAAGACGCTGCCTGCAGCCTCCTCGGAGGTGAGGTCACCGGCGGGACCGCCGTCGGTGTAGGCCGGGGGATTGAGGAATCCTTCCAGCAGGGAAATATCATTCTGGGTTCCCGCAACATCATCGGAGGTGCCAAATTCATTGTCGTTACCTGGCCGGTCTTCATTCCGGCGGGAAATAGTCTCGGTCAGCATTGAGTGGCCGAAACGATAGACCGCGTGGGCAAACTCGGCGGTAACCGCCGGATCAACGTCAGTCTGGACGAAGGCAAACGGTTCAAAGGGGTTGATGGCCGGCTGGACCTTGCGCGCAAACTCCTCAAAGACGAGGTGCTGGTACTCCATCTCGGTCACAAAGCGTGCGGCCTGGAACAGTCTTTCACCATTCCAGCCTTCGGCGCCGAGAGCTGACTTCCACTCGGCAAGCGCCCTGATTCCCGCCGCTGATGTATCCGACGCCAGGGTGTTCTTGATGTCGCCCACCATCCGGTCGTGTTCTGAATGGAACACCTGGTGGATAGCGGTTAGGCCGATGTTTTCGTTGACCCTTCCATCACCAGCGGCAAAGTGCAGATCGAGGATTTCGTCGTCGTACTGGTTGACGCAGCCTGCAGGGAATCCGGGTTGTGCACACGGAGTCAGCGAGGGTGTGACCACATTGTCGGGGTCGGGGGTGAAGCCCGGCTTCGGTACCGCGTTGTTGGCGATGTCCGTCAGGAAGGGGGTTTCAAAGTGCCTGACGTTGTTTGGAACCGGCACCGGGGAAGCAGTGTCCCCCTCAACCAATCCGGTGAGAGTTACATACTGCGGCAGTCCGCGAGCTGGGCCCGGGATGAATTTGCCATAGGCGTCGGCGGCGATCATCGGAACATCAAGCGCGTCAGCGTCTTCAAGCTTCAGGCCAAGCAGAGACGCTGCCTGATTCTTGACACCTGCCCACGTGGCCATGCCTCCCTCGGTGGGCCCCGCAGGTCCGCCCAGCAGTTTGCCCGTCGACACCGGGCGTCCATTGGAGTTGTTGACGTACTCCCTCAGGAAGACCTGGTGGGAGGCGTGGGAGGTGTAGGTCTGGCTTTGGTCAACCCAGGGGGTGTCAGTGTTGAGGGCATCGCGGACATCGTCGGCGGTGCCAAGTTGTCCGTCGGGGCCCGGCTGGTTCTTGCCCCGGGTGAGGACCATGAACCGCAGGTTGGGGTTCAGATCGTCGGCGGTGCCGACTTTGTGGTCTGGCCCAGCAATAAGTGGGTCGTCGCCCTTGAGCGGAACGAACACAGTGCCGCCGCCTTTGACCGTCTGGTCAATCCCATGGTCGAAGAACTGGCCAAACAGGGTGAACAACGAGTTGTACGGTGGAGAAAGCCCGACGTCGGTGGTGACGTTCGGGATGAACAGGGTCTGGAACGACGGAGTGCAGCCGAGGGGGACCCCGTCCACAGCTGGCACAGCCAGGGGGTCGGGATCGGTGGTGCACGGGGTGACCCCCGTGTTGTTCTGGCTTCTGATGGGCAATCCCGCGGCAGCGACGGCTGCGGGGTTGGTTGAGGTCTGGTCCACAATCAGGTTACTGATGGTTCGCGGCTGGGAATCGAACACGTTGCCGGCGGTTTGGTTATAACTGGTCGGCGAAGGGGGCCCGCCGAGGGAACCCGATTCGGCGCCTGAAAATGTGGCGGGCGCGAGCCGTGGGAACGGTTGGTCCGCCGCGCCGAAGGTTTCCTGCCCTGCCTGCAGGTTATTACAGGATCCGTCGACTGTCCTCAGCCCGTGGGAGATGAGAGGGGTGGCGATCTGGTTGGGTCCGGTACCTACCAGGGCTCCACACGGACCCGTTGCGGAAGTGGTATTTGCCACGTGCGCCTCGGCGATTTTGATCTGCTTCAGGATGAAGGCAAGATCCGAGGGTGTGACGGTAAACCCCTGACCGGTAGGAGCAACCACAGCGTTGGCTCCGGTGACCGGTAGCAACATGCCCAACGGGAAGAGGAGAGCGGTGGCAATCGCCGCCAGTCGGACCGGCAGCCTCTGCCCACGGTTGGGTGACTGGGCCGAGTGAAGGGCTCGGTGGACAGCGGCCCGCGACCCCTGCGATGCCTCTCGTTTTTCTGGTGCTGATTTCCTGCCGAAAATATTCATGACACACCCTGCTGGATTGAAGGGACCGAGTGGGCCCACCATGCTTGATGTTGGCTATGAAATCCTTGGAAGTGCGCTGTGGGTGGGTCCAGCCGAGGATCGGCTGATCCTCAACACCCCGCAGCTACCGCGGATACAGGGCAATTTCGGTGGACTTGACCACGAAGAACACCTTCATCCCGGGGATCAGGTCAAGATCTGCTGCCGCTGCGGCGGTGATGTCGGCGCTCAGGTGACCGGCGCGGACGCTGACAAGATCACCGCGCTGCTCCAGGTCGCTGACCACTACCGGCAGCACATTCCGCGGACTACCTGACGGTTCCATCACAAACACCGACACGGCGCGGGGGCTGAAGACCGCCGCGGCATCCTGACCCGCTGGCAGTGGCTCTTCAGCGACGGCGGACAACCGGAGGCCATCTCCGGTGACCAGGCCGCCGAGCGTGCTGGTGCCGGTCACCAGGTTCACCCCGGCGAGGCCCGCGCCGAACGCACTGCGCGGCCGCTCAAGAATCTCGCGGCTGGGTCCCGCCTCGACGACGCGTCCGGACTGGATGATGATGGTGCGGTGCGCAAGCATCAGGGCGTCAAGCACGCTGTGGGTGACGATGATCGCGCTTCGCCCCGTCAACACCCGCTTCAGGGTCCTCCGCATCGCGGGAGCCACGGCGATATCCAGCGCCGACATGGGTTCGTCGAGCAACAGCAGCCGTGGATGGATGGCAAGGGCCCGGGCCACCGCCACCCGTTGCGCTTGCCCGCCGGACAATTCCGACGGACGCCGGTCAGCAAACTCCGCCGCCTCCAGCTCGCCCAGCCACCTCAGCGCCTCCTCGCGGGAGACCGCGCGGCTCGCGCCCTGGCTGCGTGGGCCGAAGGCCACATTGTCCAGCACGCTCAGATGCGGGAACAGCAGCGGCTCCTGTGCCAGCAGTGAGACACCCCTGGCATACGGGGGCAACCAGACGCCTTCTGCAAACAGGGTGGTGTCGTCCAGGGTGGCGCTGCCGCCGTCGGGACGCAGCAGTCCCGCGAGCACCGTGAGCAGGGTCGACTTGCCAGCGCCGTTGGGACCCAGGACGGCAACCGTTTCGCCCTGCTCAACTGTCAACTGGACCGCCAGATCACGGGCGGCCACCTGCACATCTGCCGTGAGGCTCACAGCGCGCCTCCGCCCTGGGGACGGCTCCGGTGCGCAAGCCCAACCACCAGCACCGCCACCACCACGAGGACCAGTGAGAGCGCGACGGCGGCATCGGGGTCGGTCTCGCGCTGCAGATAGATCTCCAGGGGAAGGGTCCGGGTGACACCCTGCAGGCTGCCCGCAAAGGTCAGGGTGGCACCAAATTCACCCAGTGCCCGCGCGAAGGACAGCACCATTCCGGAGATCAGCCCCGGCAGCACCAGGGGCAGGGTAATCCGGCGGAGTACAGTTCCGGGCCGGGCGCCCAGCGTCGCAGCAACCGCTTCGTACCGGCTGCCGGCTGATCTGATGGCCCCCTCGAGGCTGAGCACCAGGAAGGGCAAGGCAACGAAGGTCTGGGCAATCACGACGGCGGTCGTCGAGAACGCGATGCTGATCCCGAGCACCTCAAGGCTGGACCCCACCAGTCCCTGCCTGCCAAACGTGTAGAGCAACGCTATGCCGCCCACCACGGGCGGCAGGACCAGGGGCAACAGCACCAGCGCCCGCAGTACCTGCTGGCCGGGGAAGTCGGTGCGGGCGAGCACCAGGGCCATCGGTACGCCAAACACGACGCACAGCCCCGTGGCGATCACCGAGGTGCGCAGGCTCAGGCCGAGCGCCGCCACCGACGACTCCGAGGTCACCAGCTGCACGAACTGCGACCAGTTCACTTGCGCGATCATCGCCGCCAGGGGCAACAGCACCAACAGGGCACCGCCGGCGGCGAGGACAAACACCCACCGCGGGATTCCATGCCGGATTGCCCGGATTCTGGTGCTCACGGCGCACCGAATCCTGCGTCGGTGAGCAGCTGCTGGCCCGCCGGAGACGTCACGAGGTCAATGAAGCTTCGGGCGCGATCACTATTCCCTCCCGCCACAGCCGCCACCGGGTAGGTGGTGAGAGCGTCTGTCGCCTCCGGGAAGTCAATGCTCTCGACGCTGTTGCCGGCGGCCAGCACATCGGTGACATAGACCAGGCCCGCATCTGCTTCACCGGAGCGGACCTTGCCCAGCGTGTCGGTTACGGACCCTTCCTCGCTCACCGCGTTCACCGTCACTCCGGCTGCCCTCTGGGCCTCGACTGCAGCGGCCCCGCAGGGTACCTGCGGTGCGCAGAGGACCACCCTGGTGCCGGGGTCGGCCAGATCCTCGAAGCCGGTGATGCCTGCGGGGTTGCCCGCGGGTACCGCGATGGTCAGGGTATTCGTGGCAAAGGGCACCGGTTGCCCGTCGATCAGTTCCTCGGCGGCTACCCGGTCCATCGTGAGGGTGTCTGCTGAAGCAAACACATCGGCGGGTGCACCGGCGGTCAGCTGGGTGGCCAGATCAGAGGACCCGGCAAAGCTGAAGGTGATGGTGGAACCCGGGTTCGCTGCCTCGTACTGCTCACCGAGCTTCGTAAAGGTGGTCTGCAGCGACGCGGCGGCGAACACGGTCAGGCCCTGGTCGGCATCCGCTGCCTCCGGAGAGTCGGCTGCGGTGCCGCAGGCGGCCAACCCCAGGACCGCCAACGAGCCAACGGCGACCATGCCGCGGGAATGCCACATCTCAGATCTTCCTTCCGGGAGTCTCGACAATGACGGTGGTCGATTTCACCACCGCGACGGCTACCGAGCCCGGCTCCAGCGCCAACTCCTTGACGGCTTCAGCGCTCATCAGGGAGACCACCCGGTGGGGGCCGCACTGGAGTTCCACCTGGGCCATCACCCTGTCTGTCACCACCCGGGTCACCAGCCCCACAAACCGGTTCCGGGCTGAGCTCTCCATCCCCGATGGATCCTCGGGCAGGACAGCACGCTCCCGGGCCAGGTGGGCGAGCTCCAGGCCGTCAAGCATGGTGACGCCGGTTGAGGATTTGGTGCTGGTGAGGGTACCGTCTTCTGCCCAGCGCCGCACTGTGTCGGCGCTGACACCGAGGTAGTGCGCTGCGTCTTTGACCCGTATCTGCGACATAAAAGCCACTCTAGCCCAGCAGGTGCGTCTCCAGGCAGGAGTGTCCGCGAACAAGGCCTCGGTGAAGCCCTCGTCAGCCGGGGGCCGGTGCGAAGCCGGTGCGGGGCCGGAGCGCGGTGGGCGCGGGGCCGGTGCGCTCTAGTCTTTCTTCAGTGGATCGTGTCCCCAGTTCATCAGGGAGTACCGCCACCGGGAGTGTTCAACGTCGGACGACGGCTTCTGTGCCAGATGTCTGCGGACGTAGCCCACTACTTTGTGCATGTGCGCAACGTCCTCCTCGCTGAGATCCACTTTCCTGGTTCGCAAGATTTTCACAATCCGTCGGCCGGATTCGTGGCCCACCGACTCACCTCCGTTGCCCTTCTGGCCGACAGAACGTGATTCATCGGACTCGAGCCAGTCCTCCAGTGTGGGGGCCGTCATATTGACCGCCTTCTGCCAGTCTGGCCACACCGAATCCAGCGTGTCTTCGGAACCGCTCATGGCTATCGCTCTCTTTCAGGTCGGGGGTGCACCCAGGCATATGGCGGGCCCTCATCGGCTGCGAGTGTCCTGGCAAAGCTAAGGCTGCTGATTGTTGGTGAGAACCTATCACGCGATCGGGACGCCGAAGCAGGTAGGGCCGTAAGGGTCATTTTCCGAGCGGGCGGCACAGCCGGTACTAGATCCGGTTCGCGCAGACAGGCCTCAGGTGGGTGGCAGCCAGGGCGGCCGTTTCCTCGACAAACCGGGGCAGCCATCCCAGCAGCCCATGGTCGGGGGTCGAGGGGACCATGACCAGCTCCGTGTCCGAGCATTGACGAAGGTTGGTGAACGCCCGCAGTGCGTGATAGTCGGAGGTGACCACTAGGACGGTGTCCCAGTCCCGGTCGGCTGCGAGTCGGGCGACGGCGCGTGCTTCTCCACGGGTGGTGAGGGGAGAGGGTTCAAAACACACCCGCGATGCGTGTGCCGGTCTCTTGCAGAGCCGGTCGGCGTCGACGTTCCCGGGGGTGTCTGTCCGGGAGATGGCAAGGATCGGTGCGTGCCCTGCCGCCACCAACTCCTCGGCGAGGGGGAGCCGCTCCGAGCTGTCGCCCCCCAGGACCACCACCGCATCGGCGTTGACTCCAGCCACATAGTCCGGGCCGAACACCGGTGGGTTGATGAACAGGGAATAGCAGGCGAGCAGCCAGATGCAGGTCAACGCCACCAGGGCCGCCGTCGACCGTTGCAGCCATCGCCACAGCACTCGGGTCGGGGGGATTCTCACCGGGTCAACCTTACGGGCAGGCCACCAGCTGGGGCCGTAACCGCCCGCAAAGCGTCCGCACAGACCGGACCACACCCGCGTGGCGCGTTTGGCTCTGCCCATAATCCGTGGTGAGGTGGGGCATGAGCGGCACTAGCCGCCGTCGTCGGCGGCTGTCGCTTGCCGAACCCTCCGGCTCTGGTTTGAGCCGGGCGGGCTAATCAGGCTAAGATGATACGTCGGTCATATGTTCTACAGGAGTTCCCATTAAGAGCGATCTCAGTTCGCCTTTGATTTTCAACGTCAAGGACCTCGGGCGCAGCCCGGGCAGCATGCGAACAATCGAAGAACATGTACCCGCACCAAAGGATTTCGGTGTGGTTCTCATCGGTGTTCAGGAAGGTTCCCCCGTGGAACTGGATCTGAGACTGGAGGCTGTGCACGAGGGAATTCTGGTATCAGGTACCGCAGACGTCGAGATCGTGGGCGAATGTGGCCGGTGCCTGGATCCCATCAAGTACAGCAGCAGCGTCGATGTGCAGGAGCTTTTCTACTACGACGACGTCGAGTTGTCCGAGGGAGAAGAACCTGTTGAAGAGCACCGGGTTGATCGGGATTCAATTGATCTTGAGCCGGTGCTTCGGGACGCAGTGGTAACGTCACTGCCGTTCCAGCCGGTGTGCCGGGAGGACTGTGAGGGTCTGTGCTCTGAATGTGGAGCCCGCCTCGCGGATGACCCCGATCATCAGCACGAAATTTTGGATCCCCGCTGGGCGGCCCTTACCGGGCTGACCAGCACTGCAGCGTCAAGCGACGTGGCAGCAAGTACAGAGTCTGTCGAGAGAGAAGAGAGTTAGTCGTGGCTGTTCCTAAGCGGAAAATGTCCCGCTCGAATACCCGTGCACGTCGGTCCCAGTGGAAGGCAACTGCCCCCAAACTGGTGAAGACCGTGGAGAACGGCCGCGTTACCTACAGCCTGGCTCACCAGGCCAAGGTAGTCACCGACTCCGCCGGCACTGCACTGTTCCTTGAGTACAAGGGACGCAAGGTAGCCGACGTCTAACGACCGCTGTGTGCCCGGCATCGCCGGTGCCTGCAGCGTTCTTATGCGAGTGCGTAAGTAGACGTGGCTAATACTGAAGACCTTTTGAAGCGTCTCGGTGTCTCAATTGACGCCGGGACGCTTCGTCTTGCCCTGACGCACCGCTCCTTCGCCTATGAGCATGGCGGTATCCCCACCAACGAACGCCTCGAATTCCTTGGTGATTCGGTGTTGGGGCTGGCGGTCACCGACGCGCTGTACCGGGACAACCCCGAGCTGTCGGAGGGTGACCTCGCCAAACGGCGCTCCGCGGTCGTCAGCACCCGTGCCCTGGCCGGGATTGCCCGCGACCTGGAGCTGGGCCAGCATGTCCTGCTGGGCCAGGGCGAGAAGCTGACCAACGGGCGGAACAAGGCATCGATTCTCGCTGACACGATGGAAGCCGTCATTGGCGCGACCTACCTCAGCAACGGGATCGAAATAGCCCGGGCCATGGTGATGCGCCTGGTGGGTCCCCTGTTGGGAAGCGCTGCCGCCATGGGCGCCGGCACCGACTGGAAGACCAATATCCAGGAGATCGCCGCTGCGCGCCGCCTGGGCACCATCGACTACAAGGTCACCGGATTCGGCCCCGACCACGCCCGCACCTTCGAAGCACTCCTCACGGTCGGAGGCAAGCCCTATGGCTCCGGATCGGGTCCTTCCAAGAAGGAAGCCGAACAGGAGGCTGCTGCCGCCTCCTGGAAGATGCTCCGGGTTATCGCCGCTGAACCCAAAACAGCGGCCCAGACGGTAGTGGTCCCGGTTGAAGTGCCCAACGTCGCCCACGACGGGATTCACCCTGACGGCGCTGACACTGTTCCTGACCCTGTCATCGGCTTCGCCAATCCGGCATCCGCCGCGTCGGCTTAAGCACGCACCCATGCCAGAGCTTCCCGAGGTCGAGGTGGTGCGCCGTGGCCTCGCGCGCTGGGTCCTGGGACGCACCATTGACGACGTCGACATCCTCGACCCGCGGTCGATCCGCCGCCACGCCCTCGGCGGCGAGGACTTCACCGGCAATCTGGTGGGCGCCCGGGTCCTGGACGTAGTCCGCCGGGGCAAGTTCCTCTGGCTCCCGCTGGCAGCTACCGCAAAGCCGTCAGACACTGCAGCTACGGCCGACACAGACACTGCAGGACCGCCTGTTGCACTGATGGCGCATCTCGGGATGAGCGGGCAACTGCTCGTCCAGGACGCCGAAGCACCCGAGGAGAAACACCTTCGGGTCCGGCTCACGCTCTCTGCGGCGTCCACTGCCGACGCCGGACCGCTCCCGAGGGAACTCCGCTTCGTCGATCAACGCATCTTCGGTGGCCTCTTCGTGACGTCGATGATTCCCACCGCCGACGGTCACGCCGGTGGCCTCGGCGAAAGCCCGCTGCCACTGATCCCCGTCGAGGCGGCCCACATTGCGCGAGACCCACTGGACCCGGCGTTCTCCTTTGCCGACTTCTATGCGAAGTTGCGCCGGCGCAGGACGGGCATCAAGCGGGCGCTCCTGGATCAGTCACTGGTCTCGGGTATCGGCAATATCTACGCCGATGAGGCGCTCTGGTCTGCCCGCGTGCACTATGCACGACCCACCGAAACGATGCGACGGGGCGATGCGCTCCGACTGATCGATGCCTGCCGCGACGTCATGCTGCGCGCACTGGACGCCGGCGGGACCAGCTTCGACTCCCTGTATGTGAACGTCAACGGGACCTCAGGGTATTTCGCGCGTTCCCTCAACGCCTACGGCAGGGAGGGCGAACCGTGTACCCGCTGTGCCGCCGACCCGGGATTCCACGGTAGCTCCCTGATCCGCCGTGAAATGTTCATGAACCGGTCCTCGTTCAGCTGTCCCCGCTGCCAGCCAAAGCCCCGCAACGGGCGCTGGTAAGCGGTAGTCCGGTTAGGCGGTATCACGGTTTTTGCGCAACGCCGCGGGCGCCGACTAGTTCTCCACACCGGGGCCTTGCCCACATACCGGGGGAGAAGCCGCCGCGGGCGTCGACCGTGCGGGACCATCATGCAATGGAAACCTTCCCAGCGCCCGAGCATGGTTCATCACCCCGACGCGAGTTATCGAATCGCTACCCATCACAGCGCCGCCGTAATACAAATGTGACAAAACTGGACGACCCTAGGTACAGTGGTCAGCGCGCAGGGTTCCGTTCAACTCAGCGTCCTCCCGACAGATTGCCCAATTCTGCCGATGTCGTGAGGTCCGTCCGCACATATCCGGCAGAAGCGGAGGAACCAATAGTGGCCGTCGATCGACGGCCTTGGGGTGAAGACTCGATTTCGAGTCCGGGTGGCTCCCATCCGAATCCGACAGCTAACTTCGTAGGCATCGGGAGAGGCTAGATCATGTCCAAGAATCACATCGCGCGTCACCGCGCCACCCCACCGAGCGCGCTCAAGACCGTTTCCAAAGCAGTCAGCTCACACGCTGGCGCCTTCGGCCGTCCAGCCGCTGTGGTTGTCGCCGCATCCGGTCTCATGCTCAGTGCCGGACTCCCGGCCAATGCAGCCGGTGAAATCACCGTCCAGCCAGCCGCCTCGGCGCCAGCCGTCCAGAGCGCTGGATCAGCAACCTACACCGTTCAGGCCGGGGACACCCTCGGAAACATCGCTGCAGCCCAGGGTGTCAGCCTTGAGTCGCTGTTCGCCCTGAACGGCCTCAGCTACGACTCGGTCATCTTCCCGGGTGACGTTATTTCCCTTTCGGGCGGCACCACCCAGGCCACCCAGGTAGCAGCACCAGCACCCGCTGCGGCACCAGCCGCCGCGGTGACCGTTGCCGCGCCGGCTCCGGCCGCGCCGGCTCCGGCCGCTCCAGCCGAGACCAGCACCCTGGGCATCACCACCGCCTCTGAAGCCATCACCCCGATGGCAGCAGCATCCACCGGTGGACAGGCATCGAGCTCAGGCATCGTTGGCACCGCGCTGTCGATGGTCGGCTCGGGCTACGTCTACGGTGGCACCACCCCGGGCGCCTGGGACTGCTCAGGCTTCACGCAGTGGGTCTTCGCCCAGCACGGCATCGACCTGCCCCGCACCAGCCAGGCACAGATGGCTGCCTCAGCCCGCACCAGCAACCCGCAGCCAGGTGACCTCGTCATCCAGAACGGCGGCGGACACGTCGGCATCTACATTGGTGACGGCCAGATGGTCAGCGCGCTGAACCCCAGCCAGGGCACCCTGGTCCACGCGGTCGACGCAATGCCTGTTGTTGGGTACTACACTCCCTAAGTGTCTGACCGGTTGTGTCTGACCAGGCTTAGCCTCTGACCAGGCTTAGCCTCTGACCGGGGGTTCGTAGGCTGAAGGCCGTCAGGCTTGAAGCCGTCGCCGCAGGCAACCTGAGGAGATCGGGCACAACTAACGAATGCGCCATCGGAGAATTCCGGTGGCGCATTCGTGTGTCCACTTTCGCGCTCATATGCGCATTTTCACCGACGTATGGTCCCGGAGCGTACGCCCCAGTATTCAGCGGGCAGAGGATATTCGGTGTGCAGAGGACTCCTGGCTACAGCTGCCGGTAGTGCTCCGAGAGCCTGGCCAGGCCCTCATCGAGTGACACGCCGGGCGTCCAGCCCAGCAGGTCGCGGGTACGCCGCTGATCGAACCAGTGTGCAGTGGAGAGTTGCTCCGCCAGGAACCGGGTCATCGGTGGTTCCGCATCGGCCCCGCTGCGCTGCCACACGAACTCAACCAGCGACCCCGCGCCACGTGCCACCCTTCCGGGAACGCTCCACCGCGGCGGGCGAACCCCACCCGCCCGGCAGATGCCCGCGATCAGTTCGCCGATGGGCCGGGGCTCTCCGTTGGTGACCACGACCGCCAACCCCGCTACCCGGTCCATCCGGCCGAGGGCAGCGGCGATCGCCTCGGCGGCGTTATCGACGTAGGTGGTGTCAACCAGTGCGGTGCCAGCGTCCAGGACGGGGAGACGCCCGGCTCGCGCCCGCTGCAACACCCGCTCCACCAGTTGGGTGTCGCCTGGACCCCACACAATGTGTGGCCTGACTGCCGCAACGCGGAAGCTGTCGCTGTTGGCCTGCAGTGCGATGAGTTCGGCGCGGGCCTTTGTTTGGGCGTAGTGGCCCAATACCTTCTCCGGCGTTGCATCAGTGGCAGCCTGCCCCACGATCGACGTACCCACGTGCGCCACCGAGGGGGAGGAGATGAACACGAAGTCCCGCACCCCGGCGGTGCGCGCCGCATCCAGCAGGCACCGGGTGCCCTCCACATTGACTGCTTCGAAGTCAGCTGCCGCTCCGGCGAACGAGACCTTGGCCGCCAGATGCACCACAGCATCCATGCCCAGCACCGCCCGCTGGACGGCAGTGGGATCGGTGATTGATCCCAGGCTGTCCTCGATGCCGCTCAGTCCGGCTGGACGTCGCTGAAACGTGCGCACCTCGTGGCCCTGGGCCTGCAGCAACTCGGCAGTCACCCGGCCCAGCATCCCGCTGGCACCGGTGACCAGGACCCTCACAGTTTGCCGATCTTTCCGCCGGCCAGCACCCCGGCGGCCCACCGTGCCACGGCAGTCCGGTCAATCTTGGCGTTGTGCCGGATGTCCGTGGGCAGCGCGGGAACCACCAGGACCGCGGACAGCTCAGCGCCAGCGGTGCGGGCGGCACTGCGTGCCTCGGACGCCAGCGATGCGGGTGCGAGCCCCGGTTTTGCCGTCGCCGGGATAGTCTCGACCACCGCGACCACCGCCTGGGTGCCAGCAGGCCCCACGCCCACTACCGCTGCGAGCCCGACGACGTCCACCGCCTCAAGAGCCTGCTCCACCCCTACCGGGGTAAGAACACCAGCGGCCGGGGTGATCAGGTGGGGAAGCCGTCCCTCGACCCAGAGCCGGCCGTCGCAATCGAAATGTCCGATATCCCCGGTGCGGTGCCAGCCACCGGTCCGCGAGCTCTCGCTCTGGGTGAGCCACAGTCGGTAGTAGCGATCCTTCACATGGGGAGCATCGATGAGGATTTCCCCGGTCACCCCAGCCTCGGTGGTGGGTTCGCCGTCGGCGGTCCCCGCCTGGTTGAGTTCACTGACGGCGATCCGTGCTCCCGCGACGGCCCGGCCCACGCAGACGCCGTTCCCAGCGCCCACCACGTTCCCGGCAGCAGCGTCGGCTTCGGCCGAAAGGATCAACCCGAGGTCGACGTCGGTGACGGGCAACGCTTCGGTCATCCCGTAGGGCGTGTGGAGCGACGCCGCGGGAAGAATGCCCAGTAGCTCGGTCAGCAGCCGCGACGGCACGGGGGCGCCAGCCGAAAGGAGCAGCGAAACCCCTGCCAGGGCTTGTCTGCCGGTATCGGTCAGCTCTCCCTGGGTGGCCAGGATGTTCCGAAGCGCTGCGGGGGACGCGAACACGGTGGTCGCGTCGATGGCCGCAACGGCGTCGGCGAGGGCCGACGCTGAAAGGGTCCTGGGTCTGGTGACGTCCATGTCGGGGGTAATCGACGTCGTGCCGAGGGCTGGGCCCAGCAGGGCGAACGGTGCGAAACCCGCCACCAGGGCGTCGCCGGGGCGAATGCCGAAGGTCTCGGAGACAGTGTCCCGCATCGCTGCGAGCCGGCGGTGGGTGTACACGACTCCCTTGGCTGGGCCGGTGGAACCGGAGGTGAAGAGGATGGCGGCGTCGGCATCGGGATCGAGTACATCGGGATCAAGGAAGCCGGGATCGAGCACGTGAACTGATCCGGTGTCACGGGTTCCAGTGTTACTGGTTGCAGTGTGAGGGGTTCCAGCATCGTCGGGCGCGGCTGTCGTCGTGCCCTCGCGGAGCTCCGCGAGTGAATACTCCACCCCGAGGAGTTTCCGCTTGGCGGTGGGGAGCGTGGCAACACTGATGCGGCGGCCGGGCCAACCGAACAGCTTTGCTGCGGTGAGCGCCAGGTCAATACCGATCAGGAAGTCCGGAACCGTCCCGCGAACCGCCTTGCTGAGGCCCTTACGGCCCAGGCCGGCGTCCGCGACGATGATCACGGCGCCGATCCGCAGACAGGCGTAGAGGAGCACCGTGAGCTCCACCCCGGGCGGCACCATCAGGCTCACCCTGCTGCCGCGGCGCAGGCCGATCCGCCGCAGAGCGTCGGCGAGCGAACTGACCTCGTGGTCCAGCCCACGCCAGGACAGGGACCGGCCCATCCGGCCAGCCTCGCCCATATCGGCGACGGCCAACTGGTCGGCGTCGGGACCCTGTGCGCGCCGGGTCAGTTCGTGCTCCAGCGGGGTGAACGACGCGGTCGCGGCGGCTGTGGGGTCGTCGTTTGTTGGGTCATTCTCTGTAGGGTTGTCGCCTGTTCGGGCGTCCTCTTCAGCGGGTTCGGGAGAAGGTGCCCCAGCGGGGGGAGCCAGGGCGCCGTCGAGCCAGTGGAAGAGAGGACCGGCGATGTCCCGGTCCTCGCCGACGAGGTGGCTGGCACCCTCGAACCGGTGAATATCGGCCTGGGGGAGCCGTGCCGCGAGGTCGTTGAGGTAAGTGTCCGAGAAGATGGGATCCTCGGGTCCCCACAGCATCAGCGCGGGCACGTTGAGGGTGCGGATGCCCTCGGCGATGCTCCGGAGCGCCGGATAGCTGGGATGTGATGGTCCGGCGGGAATGTCGGCCACAAAGTCTGCAATACCCTGGCGCCGGGCGCCACCGCGGTATGGCAGGAGGAACGCCTTCCGCACCTCCTTCGGCAGCGCGGGCCGGGCCAGCGCGTGGGTGACATCCAGGAACGCCGACGTGTCCTTCGTCCCCCACCGGTGCACCAGCGGGTGGAGCGCCAGACGCAGGGGAGCGGGAATCGCACGCTTGGGGTCCTGGTGGATTGCCGTGTTGGTGAGCACGACGGCGTCGACGAGGTCCCTGCGCTGGTGCGCGAAGCCGAGGCTGACAACGCCGCCCCAGTCGTGGCCGACGGTGATGATCGGTCCGGTCAGGTTCATGGTTTCGACGAAATCGTTGAGGTCCTGGACCCGGTCCGCGAGTCGTCGGAACCGGCCGGTTCGTTCAGAGAGTCCCATGTTCAGCTGGTCGACGGCAATCACCCGCCAGCCGTGCTCAGCCCCTGCAGCAAGCACGCTCCGCCACAGGTAGGACCAGGTGGGGTTGCCGTGCACGCACAGCAGGGTTCCGCGGGCAGGCTCGGTGAGCTGCGCGCCGTTATCGAGGTAATGCCAGCTGTTGGTGGTTCCCTCGGGATCTACTGCGGCATGGGAGGGGACGTCTCGGTAGTGCGGCCACGAGGGGTCGACACCGGGAAGTGCTACCACGCAATCTCCAGCATCGCGGTGTTCAACCCGGACCCGACGCCCATGCAGAGCACCCGGTCACCGGAGGTGAGGGTCTGGGCCTCGGCGGCCAGGGTCATCGGCAGTGATGCCGGACCCACATTGCCCCACTTCTGGAAGGTCATGGGCACCCGGGACGGGTCTAGGTCAATCGCCTCGACGATCGCGTTCGTGTGGGTGCTGCTCACCTGGTGGGTGATGTAGCGGTCCATCGCGGTCCAATCCCACTCCTGCTGCGCCTCATTCCAGGCGTCGACCACCAGCTCAAGGCCGCCGTCGAGCAGTCCCTGCGCATCCGTGTACATGCCGTCGATCCCGCCGACACAGAGTTCGTGGTGTTCGGTTCCGGCTCGTGCCACGCCGCCCAGGACGCGGTGCGCGCCGGGGTGGGCGTCGGCCGGGCCAAGGACAGCAGCGGCTGCTCCGGATCCGAGGGTGAGCGTAGCGAACTCCTGAAGGAAACTGGCCCGGGTGGCCTCGGGCTGGTTCAGGCGGCGCAGGGTGGCTTCCTGGGTGGTCTGGGAGTCTTCACCGTTGACCACCATGGCGTACTGGATCTGCCCGGCCTCGATCATGTTCGCGGCCAGGGTGATCCCGTTGACGAAGCCGAGGCACGCATTGGCGACGTCGAAGTTCATGGCGGAGGAGGGCAGGCCGAGCCCGTTGTGGATCTTCACCGCAACCGATGGTTCCAGATTGGTCCGGGTGACCGAGGTGTTGATCAGGAGGCCGATCTGCGACGCCTCGATGCCCGAGGACGCCAGTGCTTTGGCGCCCGCCTCGATGGCGGCGTCGTCGAACCGGGTGCCGGGAGCCCACCAGCGGCGTTCGGTGATTCCCGCCACGCGCTGGAGCAAACCGGAGGAAAGCCTCAGACGCTTCAGCGCCGGAGCCAGTACACGGTCGAATTCGTTTGAGGTGACGATGACCGGAGCCTCAACACTTTCGATGCCCAGGAGGGCGGTGTTGTGGTGTCGGAAGTTGAAATTGCCGGTCAAATTTCCTGCCTTGTCGACTGTTCAGTGCGCCTCGATAACCTGCGCTGGATGGCCCTGAGGGCACTCGGACGCACAAACGGATCTAACGATCCGTTATAAAGCCTACTTGGTGTAGCTTTCCAAGGACCGCATCGAACGAGAATTACGCGGTCCGTGAACCAACACAATGCTGCTGTACAGGCCTCGAACGCAGTAGATTGGGGGAAACCGACATCTTCTGGAGACCCTGAGAACTGTGCATCTGAAAAGTCTAACCGTGCGCGGCTTCAAGTCCTTCGCCTCCGCGACGACGTTCGACTTCGAGCCGGGAGTAACCGCAGTGGTAGGCCCCAACGGGTCGGGGAAGTCCAACGTGGTGGATGCCCTCGCGTGGGTGATGGGCGAACAGGGGGCCAAGACCCTCCGCGGCGGCAAGATGGAGGACGTCATCTTCGCGGGGACGTCCGGACGCCCACCGCTGGGCCGGGCCCAGGTCTCCCTAACCATCGACAACGCCGACGGCGCCTTGCCCATCGAATACGCCGAAGTCACCATTTCCCGCACCCTGTTCCGGACCGGCGGTTCCGAGTACGCGATCAACGGCAGCACCTGCCGGCTCCTTGACATCCAGGAATTGCTCTCGGACTCCGGGTTGGGCCGGGAAATGCATGTGATCGTGGGACAGGGGCAACTGGACAAGGTGCTGCACGCCACCCCTGAGGACCGTCGGGGCTTCATCGAGGAAGCCGCCGGGATCCTGAAGCATCGGCGACGCCGCGAAAAGACGGTGCGCAAGCTTGATGCAATGCAGGCGAACCTGACCCGGTTGACCGACCTCACGGGTGAAATCCGCCGCCAGCTGACCCCCCTGGGGAAACAGGCCGACGTCGCCCGTCGCGCCAAGACGGTCCAGTTCGACGTCCGGGATGCCCGAGCTCGGCTCATGGCCGACGACCTGGTGCAGCTGGTCAACTCGTTCGAGCAGGAGGTGGCTGACGAGACAGCCCTCAAGGAACGCCGGGCCGACGTCGAGAAGCTCCTGGCCATTGGCCGCTCCCGGCGGGCGGACCTTGAGCGACTCGCTGCTGAGGCGACACCACGGCTGAACACGGCCAGGGACACCTGGTACCAGCTGGCCAGCACCCGTGAACGATTCAGGTCGCTGGGTAGCCTCGCCGATGAGCGCACCCGGCTGCTGGGCAGCGGCGCGGAGGACGACGCGTCGCGGACCAGCGGCAGGACCCCAGACGAGTTGGATCAGCAGGCTGCCCGCGTACGCACCGAGGAAGCCACCCTGCGCGGGGACGTTGCTGACCGGCGGGAAGCCCTCGAGACGGCCGTTGAGCTGCGCGGTGACGCCGAGGACGCTGCAGCGCTGGAGGATAAACGCCTCACCGGGCTGCTGCGTGCCGCCGCCGACCGGAGGGAGGGCCTGGCCAAGCTCACCGGTCAGGTGGGAGCGGCCAGGTCGCGGGTGGAATCGGCGGAAGCGGAGCTGGGCAGGCTTCGGGCCTCGGTGGCCGACGTCGACGTGCGACGCACCGCAGCCCAGCAGGAGTTTGCCGCCCTGGAGGTACAGGTGGCCGGCGCCGAGCAGGGCGAGGAGAACCTCGACGAAACGTATGAGACGGCCAGCGCTGCCCTGGCGACAGTCCAGGCTGAGCTCAAGGAACTGACCCGGCAGGAACGCGCAGCAGACCGGGAGCGTGAGTCGCTGCAGGCGCGCAGGGAAGCCCTCCAGACCGGACTGCAACGCCGCGACGGGAGCCAGACGGTGCTCGACGCCGGCCTGGACGGCGTGCTCGCTGCAGTCACTGAACTGATTACCGTTCGGCAGGGGTACGAGACGGCCATTGCTGCGGCCCTCGGCCCCGCAGCCGACGCCGTCGCGGTCCGGGACCTGCAGGCAGCCGACCGCGCGTTACGGCGCGTGATCGACGACGATGCCGGGCAGGTGGCGCTACTTGTCGCCGGTGGTACTGATGCCGGTAGGGCAGATGGCGGGGGGACTGATGCCAGCGGCGTGTCTGCGACGGTGGGGAGTTCCGACGGTTCACCAGGCGGGACCGTTCGAGTCCCCGCTGAGGAACTTCCCCCGGGTGCCGTGCCGGCGGCAGACCTGGTGCGCTGCGACGCCCGGATCGCTGGCGTCGTTGGGACCATGCTGGCCCACAGCGTCGTCGTCGACCTCCTTGATGGGGCATTTGACCTGGTGGAGGCGCACCCACACCTCACCGCGGTGACCCGCGACGGGCATCTCGTGACCGGGGCCTCCGTCCGGGGCGGCTCAGCCGCCGAGCCCGGGGTCCTGGAGATCCAGGCGGCAGTTGATGAGACCACCGGCCGGCTGGAAGCGGCCGCCAACCGGAGGGAGCGGGCACGGTTCGAGATTGCCGCCGCGACAGCGCGGCTTGAGGACGCCCAACTGGCTGCCGATACGGCGCTGGAGCAGCTCCACGAATCGGATGCACGGCTGGCGGCAGTGGCCGAGAAGCTGGGACAACTGGGTTCGGTGGTGCGCTCCGCGGCAGGAGAGACGGAGCGGTTAACCCAGCTCGCTGACGCCGCTGCCGCCAACCTCGCCACCGAACAGGACCGGCTGCACGAGGTCACCGCGCGGCTCGCTGCTGCCCAGGACGTTCCCGCCGAAACCGAACCGTCGACCGAGCACCGGGACCTGCTCGCCCTGGGCGCCGCACAGGCACGGCAGGCCGAAATGGAAGCCCGGCTGTCGTTGCGGAGCGCCGAGGAGCAACTCCGCGCAATCGCCAACCGGGCGGTGTCTCTGGAACGGGCGGCAATCGCCGAACGGCAGGCGCGGGTGCAGGCAGCGGAACGGGCCAGGATCCGTCGGGTTCAGGCCCGCCGTGCTGCAGCCGTAGGGCAGGCGTCCCGCAGCGCGCTGGCCTACCTCGACGTGTCGGTGGATCAGGCAGCACGCCACCGGGACGCCGCCGAGGAGTTGCGCGCCCAGTGGGATGCCGAACTCGGCGAGGTCAGGACCGGCAACGACCGGCTGCTGGCCGAGCTCGCGGAGCTGACCGACTCGGTGCACCGCGACGAGTTGGCCCGCGCCCAGCAGCAGGCCCGCATCGAGACGCTCGAGAACCGGTCGATCGATGAGCTGGGGCTGACCGCTGACCACCTCGTCGCCGAGTATGGCCCGGACGTCCCGGTGCCGGTCCCCGCCGCTGCTGCGGATAAGTGGGCAGAGCTTCGCGCCCCCGTGGACGACGACGGCAAGCCGGTGCCCGTCGGCGTGCCCTTCGTCCGGGAGGAGCAGGAGAAACGGTTGAAGCGCGCCGAGAAGGACCTCGCCTCGCTGGGCAAGGTGAACCCGCTCGCCCTGGAGGAGTTCGCCGCATTGGAGGAACGCCACCAGTTCCTGAGCACCCAGCTCGAGGACCTCAAGGCGACCCGCAAGGATCTGCTGGATATCATCAGGGAAGTGGATGAGCGGGTGGAGCAGGTCTTCACCGCCGCCTACCGGGACACGGCGGTGCAGTTCGAACAGGTCTTTGGGCGGCTGTTCCCTGGTGGGGAAGGACGGCTGGTGCTCACCGACCCGGAGAACATGTTGACCACCGGCATCGAGGTGGAGGCACGGCCCGCCGGAAAACGGATCAAGCGCCTGTCCCTGCTTTCAGGGGGCGAGCGCTCGCTGACCGCTGTCGCATTGCTGGTAGCGATCTTCAAGGCGCGGCCGTCGCCGTTCTATGTGATGGACGAGGTGGAGGCAGCTCTTGACGACACCAACCTTGGCCGGTTGATCACCCTGTTCGAGGAGCTCCGCGAGTCCAGTCAGCTCATCATCATCACCCACCAGAAGCGGACCATGGAGGTGGCAGACGCGCTCTATGGGGTGACGATGAGGGGCGACGGCGTCTCCACCGTCATCAGCCAGCGGCTGGTGGAAGCCTAGGGAGTTCGTTGGGGAAGCGTTTCGCGGGCACCCAGCCACACCAGGAACGCAGCGAAAGCCACGGCACCGGTCAGGGCGAAGGCCCACCCGAAGGACAGCGCGTCCACCAGGAGGCCGGCGATGATCGGGCCAATGATCGCACCGGTGTCCGCGCTCATCTGGAACGCGGCCAGGACCTTTCCGCCGCTGCGCTGGTTCCCGATCACGTCGGCCACCGCCGCCTGCTGCGCCGGGTTGAGCAGACCCGCCCCGAGGCCGGCAATCACGGAGACGGTCAGGAACAGGACCAGATCGGTGGTGAAGCCAAGGCAGGCCATCGCCAGTCCGTTGACGGCGAGGCCGGTCAGGATCATCGGTTTGCGGCCCAGGCGGTCCGCCAGCCTGCCGGAGAAGGTCAACGCCAGGGCGGTGCCCGCGGCGAAGAAGGTCAGGGCGATACCGGCCACTTCCGGCCCCTCACCGAGTACCGCCGCAGCGAACAGGGGAACGAGCGCCATCCTGACGCCGAACGAGGACCAGCCGTTGGAGAACCCCGAGGCGAGGGCCGCCCGGTAGGCGGAATCGCCCAGCGCCTCCCTGACAGTCAGCGCCGGCAGGGGGGCGGCGTTGGCTGCCTTGTCCCGGAGCGAGGAGTCCCGCAGCTGGAAGAACACCACGGCCGCGGCGATCATCAGCGCACCGGCATAGACCAGGAACGGCACCCTCAGCCCAAACACGGCCAACAGGCCACCGATCAGCGGGCCGATAATACTGCCCAGCAGGAACGCTGACGCGTACGACCCGGATACCCGGCCCCGCAGGCCGGGAGGTGCCAGCCTGACGATCAGCCCCATCGCCGAGACCGTGAACAGGGTGGAGCCGATACCGCCGAGACCACGAAAAATCAGCAGCTGCCAGTAGTCGGCCGCGAACGCACACGCCGCCGTCGACAGCGCCACAATGAGCAGGCCGGACACGTAGACCGGCCGCTCACCCAACCGCTCCACTAACCTGCCGCTGGCGGGAGCGAACACCAGCCGGGTGAACGCGAAAGCGCTGACGATGATCGCCGAAGCGGTGACCCCCAGGTCCAGGCGCGCCACGAGCGGCGGCATATCGAAACTCTGCGCGAACTGCGGCAGGACCGGCGCCACGAGGCCAAAACCGATGGCAATCACGAAGGCAGCAGCAATCAGCACCCGGATTTCGCGCGGAATTTTGATGCGTTCCGCGGGTTCGACGGCGGCTGTGCCGGTGGTGGAGGAGCGTCTGAAGCTGAACATGATGCGTTTAGTCTTTCACCAGTTTCACCCGGGCAGCGCCAGACGCGTATGAGAAGCTAGGTCTGTGAACGAGACGACGCTCCAGATAGTAATTTACGTAGCCATTTCTCTCGCGGTCATCGGCTCACTTGCCGTGCTGCTGCTGAAGGGACGGAAAACACCGCCGGGTACCTACACCAGCACCCGCGACGACGACGACCGGGTCGCCAGCGGCCCGTCGGGAACCTCCACCGACACGTTGGAACGGCCGATGGGTACGGCCGACGATGTCATTGTTCCCGACGACCTGCGCGACCTCGACGAAACCACCATCGGGACCGAAACGGTGCCGGTCGAAACCCCCGCAGAGGTGCAGGGCCGCCTGGCCCGCCTCCGTGCCCGACTGATCCGGTCGAACAACGCGCTCGGCAAGGGCCTGCTCGCCCTGCTGTCCCGCGACAACATCGACGAGGACGTCTGGGACGAAATCGAAGAGACCCTGCTGCTCGCCGATCTGGGCACCGAACCGACAATGGAACTGGTGGACGCGCTCCGCGCCCGGGTGAAGGTGGCGGGTAGCCGCAGCCCCGCCGAGGTGAAGGACATGCTGCGCGAAGAGCTCATCAAACTCGTGGATCCCACGATGGACCGCTCCCTCGCTACCCACCGGCACGCAGACCGCCCGGCGGTCGTGCTGGTGGTCGGTGTCAACGGGGTCGGCAAGACCACGACCGTCGGCAAGCTGGCCCGGGTGCTGGTCGCTGATGACAAGGACGTCCTGCTCGGCGCGGCCGACACCTTCCGCGCCGCAGCAGCGGAACAGCTCGCCACGTGGGGACAGCGTGTGGGTGTCCCCACGGTCCGGTCCGACGTCGACGGCGCCGATCCCGCCTCGGTTGCCTACGAGGCGGTCAAGGCCGGGATCGACGGCGAAGTGGACGTGGTCATGATCGACACCGCCGGTCGCCTGCAGAACAAGGTCGGCCTGATGGACGAACTCGGCAAGGTGAAGCGGGTCATCGAGAAGCTGGCCACCGTTGATGAGGTGCTGCTGGTGCTCGATGCCACCACCGGTCAGAACGGCCTCAACCAGGCCCGCGTGTTCGCCGAAGTGGTCAACGTGACGGGAATTGTCCTGACCAAGCTCGACGGCACGGCCAAGGGCGGCATTGTCGTCGCGATCCAGCGCAGCCTCGGGGTGCCGGTGAAACTGGTGGGCCTCGGCGAGGGTGCCGACGACCTGGCGCTGTTCGAGGCCGAGTCCTTCGTGGACGCAATCCTCAACTAGCTGATCCACCGAAAGCGGCGCCCCACGATGGTTCGTGGGGCGCCGCTTCTGTGTGGGGCTAAAAGGTGAAGGTCAACACTGACACGGTGCCCGCCGTCACCGGGACCTGCACGGACTCGGCGCCGGGAACAAACCCGGGAACGGCCGGACGGTCCGCCGCGGGAACCGGTGGTGCGGGCTGCCCGTCGATGACCGTCGCATCCTCGGCACCGTAGGACGGCCCCCCGAGCTGGGTCATCGCGCTCGTGCGGGCACCCGCGGGCAACTGCACCGTGACGTCGGTCTGGGCGCTCACTTCGGGATCATTCTGGTTGACGAGCACCACGCTGATGCTGCCGTCCTCGTGCTCGATCGCGTAGCTGTACGCCAGCCCACCGCCGTCGACGGTGTTCTGCAGGAACGCTCCCGGCGGAAGCTCGGCAACCATCGACAGCCCGTAGTAGTTGGCCCGCTCGTCAAAGGTCGCATCCGGCTGAAGATACGGTCCGCCGGAGCAGATCGAGGACATCGGGGGTCCGCCCACACAGGTCAGCAGCGAGCTGTGGAAGCTCAGCCGGGCAACCCCGATCTCGGCCGCGCTCAGCGCGTAATCGACCGTCCACAGTGCCGAGGCATGCGTCTTGGTGGTCTCGTTGGACCCGGGGCAGGCCGAAATGCCGGTCTCGGGGATCCACGTTTCCAGCCCCGCCTCCTTGGCGGGCGCCAGGGCTGCGGTGCGGTAATTCTGCGCCCGGTCGTGGATGGGTGAAGCCATCAGGTTTTCCATGATGGGCTCGCCGAGGGGGTCGTTCGCGCCGTCACACTGGGACAGCGGATAGTGGTGAAAGGACAGGATCTTTTCCTGCGGGAGGTCCGCCTGGGCGAATGGGTCCCACCAGGCTTCGGCGTAGGTACCCGGGCCGACGATCCGGACCTCCGGGGCCACGGCGTACATCGCCTCCGCATACGCCGACAGCTCGGTCAAGTAGTCCGGGATGCCCCAACTGGAGGGGCGGAGACCGTTGGTCGGGTACCCGTTGGGTTCGTTTCCCACCGTGATGCCCACCAGCCGGTCCCCGAAGATCTCGCTTGCGTACCGGGTCATGTCGGCCGCGCGTGCGGGATCGTAGTGGCCCAGGTCGACGGTGAGGCTGATCGTGGCGTCGGCTGCTTCCAGGAGCGTGTTCACGCGCTCCAGGTCCGCGGGGCCCGCGGCCCGCACCGGGTGGGCGTCGTCGCCGGAAAGGTTCCCGGGGATGGGTTCGTCCGTTGACGTCCAGAAAAACCGCCGGTCGACGGCGTTACCGCCGAAGCGCAGCATCGGACGTCCCAGTCCGGTCAGGCTGCTCACGATCTCCTCGTTGTCCCCGGACATCCGTGGGTCGGCGAGGTCGGTGGCCTCCAGGGATAGGCCGATCAGGTTGGAGGGCAGCTCAGTACCGGTCGGTTCGGCTGAGACACTGACGGTCATCGGCTCCACCGCCTCCAGCGGCGACCCATCCGGGGGCCCTGCCTGCTCGTAGAACTCAGTCGGTGCCTCGGATGGCGCGTCTGTGGGTTCGGGAACCGGCTCGGTGGTGGGCGCAGGGGAGTCGGTCGCGGCGGGTGCGCTGGGAGCCGTCGCCGTCGCCGTCGCCGTCGCCGACGAGGACGAGCTCGGGGTCGCGGCCGGTTCGTCGTCGCCGGTGAGCGCCGAAATGCCCACCCCGGCGCCAATCAGGACGACGACGGTCGCCAGGCCGGCGGCCATCATGACCCGCGGGGTTGGCCGGGTGCGTGCTGCAACCGGATTGCCGGCATCTTCGGGTGCAGGATCGGGGGTGGGGCGAGAGGGGTGGTCGGACATTGTTCTCCATCGTTGTCAGCTCCCAGCAAGTCTAGCCAGCCGGGGACTCACCCTTTGTCCCCTGCCGGACCCCTTTCCCCATTACTCTCCGATCCTGATCCAGTCCAGCGAAGTGGGCAGAATCGGGTGCGGTTAACACAGCCGAAACATACCCGTCATGCACTCTTTACCAACGTGCGAGTTCTGTAACCTCCCCGCAATCAATTGGCTCCCGGGCCCGAAACACAGCGCAGGCAGACTTTTGATTGCGGGAACTGCCCGCCACTCGCGAGAGGATGTGACGATGGATCTGACAGCAGGTCACGTCTGGGTTTTGGTTTCGGCCGCTATGGTGCTTCTGATGACACCGGGGTTGGCATTTTTCTACGGCGGCATGACGCGCGCCAAGGCCGCACTGAACATGATGATGATGAGTTTCATCGCCGTCGGTTTGGTCGGCATAGTTTGGGTTCTCTGGGGATACTCGATGACAGGCGGCGACGGAGTCGCCCAGCTGTTCGGTAACCCCTTCGCTTCCTTCGGCCTCGAAGGGCTGATTGGCACCGAGGACATGATCGGCGCCGGCTACGGCGTCACCTTCGCCATCATCACCGTCGCCCTGATCAGCGGTGCGATCGCCGACCGGGCAAAGTTCGGTGCCTGGTCGCTGTTCGTTCCCATCTGGGTCACCCTGGTGTACTGCCCACTGGCCTTCATGGTCTGGGGTGGCGGCCTGCTGAGCGCTGATGGCGCTGTCGGCGGAGCCGTGGGCGAGGCGATCGACTTCGCCGGTGGCACAGTCGTCCACATCAGCGCCGGCGTGGCAGCGCTCGTGCTGGCAATCATCCTCGGCAAGCGTCAGGGCTTCGGCAAGGACCCGGCGCAGCGCCCCCACAACGTTCCGCTGGTGATGCTCGGCGCAGCACTGCTGTGGTTCGGCTGGTTCGGATTCAACGGCGGCGCCGCAGGCACCGCAGAAGAAGCTGGCCTCATCTGGATCAACACGATGGTAGCTCCCGCTGCAGCGATGGTCGGCTGGCTGGTGCTGGAACGCTTCCGCGATGGCCGACCCACCTCCCTCGGTGCAGCGTCGGGTATCGTCGCCGGCCTGGTCGCCATCACCCCGGCCTGCGCCAACGTCAGCCCCATCGGCGCCGTCGGCCTCGGTCTCGTCGCCGGTGCACTCTGCGCCCTGGCGGTTGGCCTCAAATACAAGCTGGGCTTCGATGACTCGCTCGACGTCGTCGCCGTGCACCTGGTGGCCGGCACCGTCGGAACCATTGCTCTCGGTTTCATCGCCATGCCGGTTGACGGCGAGGGCGGTGGCCTCTTCTACGGCGCTGGCGGCGGCCAGCTGCTGGCACAGGTTGTCTCGGTCCTGGTGGCCGTCACGCTCTCCGCTGTGATGACCGCGATCATCGGCCTGGCAATCCACAAGACCATCGGATTCCGGATCACTGCCGACAACGAGGTATCAGGTGTCGACCTGTCGGAGCACGCCGAGACAGCCTACGAGTTCGGCGGCCTCGGTGTCGGCGGACAGTTCCACCCCACTAACAACGTTGCAGCCAAGGACAGTGTGTCGGAAAAGGTGAACTCATGAAGCTGGTAACAGCAATCGTCCGCCCGGATAAGCTCGACGGCGTCCGCGGGGCTCTGGAAACGTACGGCGTCCAGGGACTCACGGTCAGCGGGGCCAGTGGCTATGGAAGACAGCGCGGCCACACCGAGGTTTACCGTGGTGCTGAATACACGGTGGACCTGCTCCAGAAGATTCGCGTAGAAGTCCTCGTGGCGGACGCCTGGGTCACCGACATCGTCGATGTCCTGGTCTCAACAGCCAACACCGGCCGGGCCGGCGACGGCAAGGTCTGGGTTATCCCGGTGGAGGACGCCGTCCGCGTCCGCACCGGAGAACGCGGCGACGCCGCGCTCTAACCGGGCCGGGATCTCCCCGGACGCGCCCACTCCTGAATCGAACCGGCACTGAATCCCACAGGCACTGGATCGCACCGGTCAACGTCACCCTTCGCTTCCCGAATCACCGCATAGCGCGGCGGTTCAGAAGCGGAGGGTGACTCGCCTTTAAGTTCGCTTGCCTTTAAGCCCTCCTGGCTTTCAGTCCACGTGTCTTCAAGCCTGCTGGTCCCAGGCGGCAGGGCCGGACGAACCGGCGGGGTATTCATCCAACGGCACCTCGTTCGCAGCCCACGCGTCCAGCACCGGGTCGACGATCCGCCAGCAGTCCTCTGCGGTGTCCCCGCGAACGGACAGGGTGGGGTCGCCGGTCAGGACGCCCTCCAGAACTTCACCGTACGGCAGCAGCTCCGACGCGTTCAGTTGAACCTCCAGGACGGCCCGGTCCAGGGAGAAAATATCGCCTGGTCCGTTGACATCAACCTCTAGCTTCAGGGTTTCGGGTCCAAACCCGATCCGCAACTGGGTGGGGGAGTCCTGGCCAGTGAATCCGGTCGGAAGATGGCTCACCGGCTTGAACGACACGAGCGCCTCCTTCCGGTTTCCACCCAGCGCCTTCCCTGACCGCAGGATGAAGGGCACCCCCGACCATCGAGAGTTATTGATGGACACGGTGATCTCGGCCAGCGTCTCGGTTCCCTGCGCCGGGTCGACACCGTCCTCGGCTGCGTAGTCGGGGATCATCCGCCCATCGACAGTCCCCGCGGAGTACCTGGCGCGCCGGGTGCTCGTGGCGAAATCCGGGTCTACCTCACTGGCGCGCAGGACGGCACCAATGCCATCCCTCAGGTCACGCTCGTGCAAACTGACCGGCGGCTCCATCGCGAGGATCGCCATGGCGTGGAGCAGATGACTCTGGATCATGTCCCGGAGCGCGCCGGCGCCGTCGTAATAGCCAGCCCGGCCCTCCAGGGCCAGAGCCTCGTCGTACAGCACTTCAACCCGATCGATGTGCAGGTTGTTCCAGACCGGCTCCAGGAGTCGGTTGGCGAACCTCAGCCCCAGGATGTTCAGGACTGTTGCCTTCCCCAGGAAGTGGTCCACCCGGTGGATATGGTCCTCGGCTACCAGTGCCGTCAACGTTTCGTTGAGTCTGAAAGCCGCCGCCTGATCGGTCCCGAACGGTTTCTCCATCACCAGGCGGGTACCCAGTGGCAGATCGTCGGCGGAGAGCAACTCGCACGCCTTCTCCGAGATCGCTGGCGGAAGGGCGAAGTACACGGCCACAGGACCCTGCAGCGACGAGATCAGCTCTGCCAGCTCACCCGGCGCGGTGACGTCGATCTGCCGGTATTCGCTGGTGGTCCGCAGCAACTCCAGGGTGACCCGGGCGTCGTCGTCGGCGGTCTTCGCGGCGTCAGCGAAGGAAGCGCTCACCCGGTCCGCCCACTGACCGGCGCTCCAGTCGTCGTAGCCGGCACCGACCAGATTTAGCCCCGTCGCCCGGCCGTGCCCGACCAGGCGCGCCAGTCCGGGCAGGAGCAAGCGGCCCGTCAGGTCGCCCGAGGCCCCCAGAATGAGGAGCGTGGCGACCTCCTGGTCGGGTGAAAAGGGGGAGCTGTCCTGGACTGAGTTCGTATGCGTATCCACCCGCACTACCCTGCCACCTTGCCATCGTGTTGTCCCGCAAGCCGTCAGCGGCCCTAGTTGGTACCCTTGATAACTGGGCCCCACCATCCATCGAAGAAAGCAGTTCACGGCACGTGTTCAATTCACTCTCTGACCGGTTGACAGAAACTTTCAAGAACCTTCGTGGGAAGGGTCGGCTCTCCGAAGCCGACGTCGACGCCACAGTGCGCGAGATTCGCCGCGCCCTGCTCGATGCCGACGTCGCGGTCAGCGTGGTCCGCGAGTTCACCGCCAAGGTCAAGGAACGCGCGCTGGGGCTCGAGGTGTCCCAGGCGCTGAACCCGGGCCAACAGGTCGTCAAGATCGTCAACGAGGAACTTGTGGGTATCCTCGGCGGGGAAACACGCCGGATCCGCCTGGCAAAGAACCCGCCGACCGTCATCATGCTCGCCGGTCTGCAGGGTGCTGGTAAAACCACCCTCGCCGGCAAGCTCTCCAAATGGTTGAAGGGCCAGGGTCACAGCCCCCTGCTGGTCGCGTGTGACCTCCAGCGCCCCAATGCCGTCAAGCAGCTGCAGGTCAACGGTGAGCGTGCTGGCGTGCCGGTGTTCGCGCCGCACCCGGGTGTCAGCTCCGAGTCCGAGACCGCTACCGGCGACCCGGTCGCCGTCGCCCGCGCTGGTGTTGCCGAGGCACGCGCCAAGCTGTACGACGTCGTCATCGTTGATACGGCTGGCCGCCTGGGCATCGACGCCGAGCTGATGCAGCAGGCATCCGACATCCGCGACGCCGTCAACCCCGATGAAGTGCTGTTCGTCATCGACGCGATGATCGGCCAGGACGCCGTCAACACGGCGCAGGCATTCAATGAGGGCGTCAACTTCACCGGCGTGGTCCTGACCAAGCTCGACGGCGACGCCCGCGGCGGTGCGGCGCTCTCCGTGGCCTCGATCACCGGCAAGCCGGTCATGTTCGCCTCAACCGGTGAGGGACTGAACGACTTCGAACTGTTCCACCCCGACCGGATGGCTTCGCGCATCCTCGACATGGGCGACATCCTCACCCTGATCGAGCAGGCGGAGAAGTCCTGGGACAAGGACGAAGCCGCCCGGATGGCGCAGAAGTTCTCCGACCAGGAAGACTTCACCCTCGACGACTTCCTGGCGCAGATGCAGCAGATCCGCAACATGGGCTCCATGAAGAAAATGCTGATGATGATGCCCGGCGCTGCCGGGATGCGCGAGCAGCTGGAAAACTTCGACGAGCGCGAAATCGACCGGGTTGAGGCGATAGTGCGGTCCATGACCGTCCACGAGCGGGTGGCACCGAAGATCATCAACGGTTCCCGGCGCGCCCGCATCGCCCGCGGCTCGGGTGTGCACGTTTCGGAGGTCAATGGCCTGCTGGAACGTTTTGGCCAGGCGCAGAAGATGATGAAGAAGATGGCGTCCGGTGGTGGCATTCCCGGAATGCCCGGCATGGCTGGCCCCGGAGGTTTCAACGGCGGCGCCCGCAAGGGCAAGGCCGTCGCGAAGGGGAAGAAGAAGCCCAAGTCAGGCAACCCGGCGAAGGCCGCCCAGGAGCGGGCCGACGCCGAGGCACGGCGCAACCGTCCCTCGGTGCCCTCCGGTGCCGCGTTCGGTGCCCAGAACGACTTCGACCCGGCATCCCTGAACCTGCCGAAGGGCTTCGAGAAGTTCCTCGGCAAGTAACTCTCATCCCCGGGGTGGGGCAGCTTCAACCCGGCGGTGAGGACGCACCTCCTCCCGTGGTGCGGCAGTTCTACCCCGGATCGAGTCAACCGCTAGGACGGATTTTCATCGTAATCCGGTCACTTCTGTTGACTCGATCCACCTTTGAGGACCCTGTGAGCACTGAAATGACCACTGAACGACTCGTTTTTGTCCACGGCAGCGGTACCTTCGGAGCCGCTGCCTGGCCCACCCAGCACGCCCTGGCCAGCACGTATGACTGCCTGTTCCTTCGCCGCCACGGCTTCGAGGTGGGCGTTGACCCTTTGCCCACCGATTTCGCCGCCGATCAGCGGATCGTGATCGACGCGCTGGGGGAGGGCGGCCATGTGGTGGCCCATTCACAGGGTGCCATCGCGGCGATGATGGCCGCCGTTGACCGCCCCGATCTGGTGCGCTCCCTGGTGCTCGTGGAACCGGCGTGTTTGTCCCTGACCACCGACCTGCCCGCAACGGCGGCCCACCGTGCGCTCGTGGGCCAGCTGTACGATCGCCGCGAATCGCTCTCCGACGAGGAATTCCTGCACGAGTTGGTCCGCCTCGTCTTCTCCACCGATGCCCGGCCGCCCGCGACCACCGAGGACCGCCGCGCGGCCCGACGGCTCCGGTTGCAGTCCCCGCCGTGGGAGGCTCCACTGGATATTGTCCCGGGGGTGCCCACCCTGATTGTCACCGGCGGCTGGGAACCCCTGTACGAGGAGATTGCCGAATACCTGGCCGTGACCGGCGCCCGCCACGTGGTGTCGCTGGGAGGCCACCGGCCCCAGGACACGCCCGACGGCGACGCCCTCATCCGTGGGTTCATCGCTTCCCACGCGTGAGGAAGGCGGACTTGAGCGCATGATCAGCATCCGTGAGGCCGGGAAGCTGGATATCACCTTCCTGCCAGCCATCGAGGCGGCGGCCGACTCGCTCCTGACCTCGATCAACGGGTTACCGCTTCAGGTCCCGCTCCCGGCCGGAGCGTCCCGGATTGAACTGGCCGCCTCGCTGCAGCTGCTGGTCGCCGGGACGCCATGCATCGGGTTCGCCCGGCTGGAGGAGGTCGACGGGGGCGCCCACCTCGAGCAGTTGGCCGTGCTGCCGCGGCACGCGGGCCGCGGGACCGGCCGGGCCCTGGTGGAGGCGTCGAAAGCCTGGGCCCGGGACCACGGTTACCCCACGATGACCCTCAGTACCTTCGCCGATGTGCCCTTCAACGCCCCGTTCTACGCAACCTGCGGGTTCGAGGCGATACCGGTGCTGTCCCCGGCACTGCTGGAACTTCAACGTCATGAAACCGCGCTCGGGCTCGACCGCATTGGTCGTCGCGTGATTATGCGGGCCGTCCTGTAGCCGTCGTCGTCGGGTGAGGGCTCCGGACACGGTACGCCCGCGCAGGTTTCCCCACCTTCCGCGGGGATGGGCTCCCGACGACGGCGTGTCCCGGTCCGCCACCCCGAATCCCTGCCAGAACCTGGGGAGATTTGCGCGGCAGCTTCCGGAATAACTTGAAGGTTCAAGTAGTTTACTCTGATACTGCGTCACTTAGAGGAGAAGCCATGACCATCACCCAGGACCTGCTGCCCGACGACCTGTCGATGGGCACCGTCCTACTGAAGGTGGGTGACCTGCCCACCATGTCCAACTACTACCAGCGAGCCCTCGGCCTGGAGATCATCGACGAGGCCAGCGATGGCCTCCGGCTCGGCCGCACAAACACGCCGCTCATTCACCTCGCTCCGGCCGCAGGACTCCAGCTCCCCGCCCAGGGCGAGGCAGGACTCTTCCACACCGCGCTACTCTTCGACGATCGATCGGCCCTCGCCGCCACTGTCGCGGCGACCGCCCAGTACGACGCCGGGCTCTACGTGGGCAGCGCCGATCACCTGGTCAGCGAGGCCTTCTACTTCACCGACCCTGAGGGCAACGGGATTGAACTGTACTTCGACAAGCCCCGCGATACCTGGCAGTGGAGCGCCGACGCCTCCGGGCAGGCCAACGGAAAGACCACGGGTAAATCGGTCGTCATGGACAGCCTTCGCCTTCCCGCAGATGCCTATCTCCGTGACCACCTCACCGAAGCGGCGGTAACGGGCCAGGCCCAGGCGAGGGCCGCCGTCGGGCACGTACACCTGCAGGTGGGCGACGTGGAGACCGCCGGAAAGTTCTATGTCGATACCCTGGGTTTCGAGCGGACCGCAGGCTGGCACGGCCAGGCGCTGTTCGTGTCGGCCGGGGGATACCACCATCACATGGCAATGAACGTGTGGAACAGCCGCGGTGCCGGACCCCGCAAGGACACGCTCGGACTCGGTGAGGTGCTCATCCGGGTCCCCGCCACAGACCACGTCGACGCTCTCGCCGACAGGCTCAGGGGCGCAGGCATCACCCACCATCACACGGGCAGCGAACTACGCTTCAACGACCCGTGGAACAACAAAATCCGGGTTGCAGTCGACTAGCGTGGCGTGATTCGTGCTGGAGTCGGCTATCTGGCACAATAGATCTGTACTCGATCCGGGCAGCCCCTCTCTCTGCGCGCGCATCTTGTCCTTTTGAACCCTCAGAAGTGGCCCGCCCCACGGGAGCACTGAGTAGGGTTCACCCCTTTAGATCATCAAGGAGTGACCACAACAGTGGCCGTAAAGATTCGCCTGAAGCGCATGGGTAAAATCCGCGCACCTTTCTACCGTGTCGTCGTCATGGATGCACGCGCCAAGCGTGATGGCCGTGCCCTCGAGGAAATCGGTAAGTACAACCCCACCGAGGAGCCCTCGTTCATCGAGATCAACTCCGAGCGTGCACAGTACTGGCTCGGCGTTGGCGCACAGCCAACCGAGCAGGTTGCTGTACTGCTGAAGATCACCGGTGACTGGCAGAAGTTCAAGGGCATTGAGGGCCAGGAGGGAACCTTGAAGACCAAGGCTCCCAAGGAAGCCTTCACCGCTCCTGAAAAGGGTTCGGTCATCGTTCCGGAAGCCATCACCCCCAAGGCCAAGAAGTCCGACGCCGAGGCTCCAGCCGAAGCCGAGACGGAAACCGCCGAGGCCAAGTAAATTGCTGGCAGAAGCGCTGGAACACCTCGTCCGGGGAATCGTCGACAGTCCCGATGATGTCAAGGTTTCCCTGAAGAACAACCGCCGGGGCGAAACCCTCGAAGTACGGGTTCATCAGGACGATCTGGGCCGGGTCATTGGCCGCCAGGGCCGCACAGCCCGCGCACTGCGCACCGTTGTGTCAGCCCTCGCCGATGGAGAGCCGGTACGCGTGGACGTCGTCGACACGGACCGCCGCCGGGGCTAACAGCCCTTCAGCACACTGCCACACAGCAAAAATCAATGAGTTTGGCCCCGCACCGGATAATGGTGGAGGGGCCAAATTTATGTCCACCTACCCCAGCAGCACCAGGAGTGTCAGATGGAAGTTCAGGTTGCCAGGATCGGCAAGCCCCACGGTATTCGCGGCGAGGTCACCGTGCAGCTGTTCACCGACGCGCCGGAGGACCGGTTCGAGGCCGGGTCCGTCTTCCGCGCCGAACCGGCAGCCCTCGGGCCCCTGACCGTCAGCGGCGCCCGCTGGAACAAGGACATCCTCATCCTCGGCTTTGACGGGTTCACCGACCGGAACGCGGCCGAGACGCTCCGCGGTGCGAAGCTCTTCATCGACACCGATGAAGCCGACGATGATGACGACGACGCCTGGTACGAACACGAGCTGGTGGGCCTCGAGGCCCGGGTGGGGGACGACGTCGTCGGGAAGGTCAGTGGCCTGCGCACCCTCGAGGTGCAGGACCTGCTGATCATCGAAACCTCGGCCGGCCATGAAACCCTGGTCCCGTTCGTTGCTGAGATCGTTCCCGAGGTCAACGTCGCCGACGGTTTCGTCCTGCTGACCCCGCCGGACGGCCTGTTCGAACTGAACCTGCCCGGTTCCAACCAGGCAGGTCCCGACGACGGCGAAGTGACCGGGCTCGACGACGACGCCCCCACCGGTTCTGCCGGGGCCGATGACGCCGCCGGCACTTCTGATTCTGCCTCTGAGGGCAGCGGTCGCTAGGTGCGCATCGACGTCGTCAGTATCTTCCCGGAGTACCTGGCAGCCCTTGACCTGTCGCTGATCGGCAAGGCGCGGCAGGACGGGCTGCTGGACCTCCGGGTCCATGACCTGCGCAGCTTCACCACCGACCGCCACCGGACAGTCGATGACACCCCGTATGGCGGGGGAGCAGGGATGGTCATGAAGCCCGAACCGTGGGCTCTGGCGCTGCAGTCCATCGTCGACGCCCCACCGGCGGAGACCCGCCCGGTGCTGATCGTCCCCTCTCCGGCGGGTGAGGTGTTCACCCAGCGGATGGCCCATGACCTTGCCGAGGAGCCGCACCTGGCGTTCGCCTGCGGCAGGTATGAGGGAATCGACGAGCGGGTCCTTGAGTGGGCCGGTGACTTCTTTGACGTCCGCCCCGTCAGCCTGGGGGACTACGTCCTCAACGGCGGCGAAGTGGCGGTCCTCGCGATGGTCGAGGCCGTCGGCCGCCTCCTGCCGGGCGTCGTCGGAAACCCCGAGTCACTCGTCGAGGAATCCCACTCGGACGGACTGCTGGAATACCCCGTCTACACCAAGCCTTCGGACTGGCGTGGCCGTGGGATTCCCGACGTGCTGCTCAGCGGCAACCATGCACGGATCGCCCAGTTCCGGCGGGACGAGCAGTTCCGTCGCACCGCGCAGCGTCGTCCTGACCTGCTCGAAGCTCTGCCATCGGACTCCCTCAGCAAGGCGGACGTGTCAGCACTGGCGGACCTGGGGTACGCCGTCGTCGGGGGCGCGCTCAGGCGAACGCCTGAGCGTCCGCGAGGCAGCCCGCCGCCGGTGACCGGGTGAGCCCCTCCATATGGCATAATTGAACTTTGTGTCTACTGGGTTGTTCCCTGCCACAGGGGGAGAACTACCAACAGGCTGACACGCTGGCAGGCCACCTATGGTCTTGCCGGTCTTCTAAATTTCCGGCGGACATTGCCCAGGCCTTGACCGCTGTGACCAACGTGAATGACCTGTGGCGTTCACCAGGAGCAATATCAATGCATATTCTTGACGCCGTCGACGCCGCATCACTGCGGACCGACATCCCAGCATTCCGCGCCGGTGACAACCTCAAGGTGCACGTGAACATCATTGAAGGCAAGAACACCCGTGTTCAGGTCTTCCAGGGCTTCGTTGTCGGTCGCCAGGGCGATGGCCTTCGCGAAACCTTCACCGTCCGCAAGGTCAGCTTCGGTGTAGGCGTGGAGCGTACCTTCCCGGTGCACTCCCCGGTCCTCGACAAGATCGAGGTTGTTTCCCGCGGCGACGTTCGCCGCGCGAAGCTCTACTACATGCGCGATCTGCGCGGCAAGGCCGCCAAGATCAAGGAAAAGCGCGAACCCAAGACTGCCAAGTAACACCAGTTCTTGAACCGCACCATGCCGGAATCAGATCCTCCCCGGCAGCCTGCGGGAGCACAACCAGAACGCCGGCCCTTTCGGGGCTGGCGTTTTGTGCTGTCCGCCCTTCTCGTGGCCGTGGTGGTCGCCTCGGTGCTCCGCGCGACCGTGGCCGACATCTACTACATCCCTTCGGCATCAATGCAGCCGCTGCTTGAGGAAGGTGACCGGGTCCTGGTCTCCCGGATCGATGATGACCCGCGGGTCGGCGACGTGGTCGTCTTCGACGGCCGCGGCTCGTTCGACCCGATCAGCGGCGGCGGTCCGGCTGAAATCCTCGGAACGATCGGCCACTGGCTGGGCATCTCCGGTAGCGACACCGTGTACGTCAAGCGGGTGCTCGGCGTCGGCGGTGACACGGTGTTCTGCTGCGACGGGGACGGGCAGGTGGAAGTGAATGGGAACCCCCTCGATGAGCCCTACGTTTTTCCCTCGGACGCTCCGAGCGACCAGCAATTCGAGGTGGAGGTTCCACAGGGTAAATTGTGGGTGATGGGTGATCACCGCTCCGCATCCTTCGACTCGCGATCTCTCCTGGGAGCGCCGGGCGGGGGGCTGGTCTCAACAGACCGCGTGATCGGACGGGCAGTCCAGGTAATCTGGCCGCCCTCCCGATCCGGCCCCATCGAGCGCACCACCCAGTGACCGACCAGCAACCTTAGGTAGATGACCAGCAGATGGCAACGAGCATTCCCGGCAAGTCCAATGACGACGCTGACGCCCGTCCGGACGCGCCCCGCCCGGATGCCTCACCTTCGGACACGCCCCGCCCGGATGCCTCACCTTCGGACGCGCCCCGTGCGGAGGCCCGACCTTCGGACACGCCCCGCGCGGAGGGCCGTGCGGCCCGCCGCGACGCTGCGACGAAGAAAAAGGGCGACGACGACGGCGACCGCGGCCTGCTGGGGTGGCTCAAGGAAATCCTGATCATCGTCGGGATCGCGATCCTGCTGTCCTTCCTCATCAAGACCTTCCTGTTCCGGGCGTTCTTCATTCCCTCCGGCTCAATGGAAAACACCCTGGAGATCGATGACCGGATCTTCGTCAACCAGTTGGTGCCCGCACCGTTTGAGTTGCAGCGAGGCGACGTGGTGGTCTTCCAGGACACCGAGGGCTGGCTGCCCGCACCGCCGCCCGGCGAAGGACCAGGCGCCAACTGGGTCAAGGATTCACTGATCTTCGTCGGTCTGCTGCCCGATGACACCCAGCAGCACCTCGTGAAGCGGATCATCGGCATGGCCGGTGACCGGGTGGTGTGCTGCGATGACGACGGTCGGATCACCGTCAACGGCGAACCCCTTGAGGAGCCGTACCTGTACCCCGGTGCCAGCCCGTCCGACACAGAATTCGATGTGACGGTCCCCGAGGGCAAGATCTGGGTGATGGGCGACCACCGGAACGCCTCCGCCGATTCCCGCGCCAACACGGACAAGCCAAACTCCGGATTCATCGACGTGGAAGACATCGAGGGCAAGGCGGCGGTTATCGCCTGGCCGCTGGACCGGATGGGCTTCCTCGGCAATTACCCCGAGGTCTTTGACGGTGTGCCCGAGCCGGCAGCCGCCAGCGATTCGACCTCCTAGCTGCGATGAAGTCTGTTGCACCCACCCTGCGGTACGAGCGGTCCTTCCGCGAGGCCGGGCACCGGTACCTGGCCGGTTGCGATGAGGTGGGCAGGGGAGCACTGGCCGGACCGGTATCCGTGGGGCTGGTGCTGATTGACCTTGTTGACGTCAAAGGCCTCCGCGGTGTGCGGGACAGCAAGCTCCTCTCCCCGGCCGATCGGGTCAAGCTGGTACCGCGAATCCAGAAATGGGCGCTTGCCTACGGGGTAGGCCACGCCAGCGCGGCCGAGATTGACGCCGTCGGGCTGATGCGTGCCCTCCAGTTGGCCGGGAACCGCGCATGGGAGCAGGTTGTCGTCACAGCCAGGCCCGATGCGGTGATTCTCGACGGAAACCACGATTGGCTCTCGCCCCGCGAGCAGGCCACCCTGTTCGACGGCGAGACCGACGTTCTTCCTGCGGGCTGCGACGTACCGGTCCATACGCGGATTAAAGGTGACCTGTCGTGCCTCAGCGTGGCTGCGGCGAGCGTTCTGGCGAAGGTGGAGCGGGACGCCCTGATGGTGTCCTACGCCGCCGACCATCCGCAGTACGGCTGGGACATCAATAAGGGGTATGCGACGGCGGGCCACCGTGCCGCGATCGACGGGGTGGGGCCCACTGGCCTGCACCGCACCACCTGGCGCCTCGGGACCGGAGACGGAATGAACATTCCCCGCGTGGAAATTGGGGGATGATGGGGTCATGAGCGCTGAGGATCTTGAAAACTACGAAACCGACATGGAGTTGCAGCTTTACCGCGAGTACCGGGACGTCGTCGGGCTGTTCAGTTACGTGGTGGAGACCGAACGGCGGTTCTACCTGGCCAACCACGTTGACCTGCAGGCCCGCTCGGCCGACGGCGAGATCTACTTCGACCTGACCCTCCAGGACGCCTGGGTGTGGGACGTCTACCGCACCGCACGGTTCGTCAAGAACGTCAGGGTCATCACGTTTAAGGATGTCAACGTCGAGGAACTGACCAAGTCGGATGACATCGCACTGCCGAAGGACGGCCCGCTCGGGAACTGAGGCATTCCCGGGGTACGCTCTCAGTAATTCCGGCACACCGCCGGATGTGGTCTCTACGGGGGTAGCTGAAGCATCGGTAAAGAGTCTCGGGTCATCGTTGTCGGAGTAGCGGCTTGTCTGATGCTCAGCTCGTGCACGGGGAACGTCGACGCGGGATCCACTGGAAGCCCATCGGCGTCGGCGACTCCGTTGGCGACCGAAACGGCCTCGGGTACGCCCAGCCCCTCCGTAAGCCCGACGCCGTCGGCCACCCCTACATCTGCCCTGACACCCTCGGCCACCCCTACAGCCACCCCGATGCCGTCGGCGTCGCCTGACCCAGTCCAGCCCACAGCTGTCCCGGGCGAGCTGGCCGGTTCGGTTTTCACCACGCCGGATGGCATCTACAGCTTCCTGCTTCCTGCCGGGTGGGAAGCCGCCGCCGTTGAACCCCTTGATCTGCCCACCTACGGGGTGGAGCTCAGTGCATCGGCCTACGTCATCTCGGATGCCTCAGGCCAACCGATCGCCCGGTTCGATGGTGGGGTCCCGGGTGACGGCGCCGCCCTTCCCAGCCCGGATCACCTGGTCTTCGACTCGGAACTCCTTCCACACGTGGAGCCCAAATCTGATCTCCCGGTTTACTTCGTCTTCGAGTCACTGCCCGACTACGAGGAGGGTGGACGGCTGTATCAGGCGCGGCTTCAAGCGGGAAAACCCGCGTTCGAGGGGATGTCCAGCCAGATGGCCGGAAAGATCTTCATGGAGCACAATGACGTCTTCATCTTCACCAGCACCCTTGATGAGACTGGACCCGCCTCCGAAGAGGAGGCGCGACAGTGGATGGAAACTGAGCAGTACTCCCAACTCCGGGCGATGCTCTTTTCCTTCGCGGTAAATCCGGCCTGACCGCTTCGCGGCCCCTTGACGGCGAACCTGGCGTTCGCTAACGTACAACCTTATGGTTGTAGATGATTTAAGCGATGCCGAGGTGGACCGCCTGTTCCAGGCGTTCGCCGATGCGACCCGACGGGATATCCTCGCCAGGGCGCTGGTCAGTGACTACTCAGTGTCCGGGTTGGCGGCCCACTACGCTATGAGTTTCGCCGCGGTGCAGAAGCACGTGGCAGTGCTGGAACGCGCCTCGTTGGTCACCAAGGAGAAGCGCGGAAGGGAGCAGATTGTGCGGGTCCATCTCGACGGGTTAAGAAGGGCGCAGCGGCTGCTTGAGGAGTACGAGGTCATCTGGCGGCAACGCGTCGACCGGATTTCCGACATTCTGGCTGAAGAAGAAGGGAAATCACCATCATGACAGTAATCAGTTCGCGTAAAGACACCGAGGCACTCAGCCTCACGATTGTCGCCGAATTTACTACGAGTGTTGAGCGGCTCTGGCAGGTCTGGGAAGACCCGCGGCAGCTCGAACGCTGGTGGGGGCCGCCCACCTACCCCGCCACGTTCGACCACCATGATTTTGTCACCGGCGGCAAAGTGGCGTACTACATGACGGGCCCCGACGGTAGCAAGAGCCGCGGATGGTGGCAGTTCAGCGCCATCAACCCGCCAACCCATCTCGAGTTCGATGACGGCTTCGCCGACGAGAACGGCAATCCCGTGGATGACATGGGGATCACCCACGGCGTCGTGACGCTTGAGGCAGTGGACGGCGGTACCCGGATGACCACCGTGTCCAGCTTTGAGAGCTTGGATCAGCTCGAAAAGATGGTGGCCATGGGCATGGAGGAGGGCATCAAGCAGGCGATGGGGCAGATTGACTCGATCCTCGAGAGGTCATCGGTCGAGGCCGATCTCTGATTCACCCCGTGGGCGATTCTGATCGCTGCTTGCTGTCAGGGTCATCCCAGCGGCACTCGCTCTCCACAGGGCGGGTGCCGCTGACGTTTCGCACATAGCCAGGGTTTGCGAATGTCTTCGGTGCTGGCCGTAGCAGGCTGGTACCGGAGGTGTTGGGATGCTGGCGAAGGACAGTCTGGGACGTAGGGGAGAGGCGCTGGCCGCGTCCTACCTTGAGGGCACTGGTCTGCACCTGGTCGACCGCAACTGGCGGTGTCCGCTGGGGGAGATTGATCTGGTGGCGATCGAGGGCTCGGTGCTGGTGGTGGTGGAGGTAAAGACCCGGTCTTCACTGAATTTTGGCCACCCCTTGGAGGGCATCAGTTCGGTCAAGCTCCGGAGGCTTTACCTGCTGGGCGCGATGTGGGCGGAAGCCCACGAGTTGCGGTTTTCAGAGATCCGCGTGGATGCGGTCGCTGTGGTCGACGACGGCACCGGCGAACCCCGGCTTGAATACCTCAAAGCGGTGAGCTGATGGCACTGGGACGCACCTACGCGGTGTCTTTGGTAGGCCTGAACGGCTACATCGTCGAAGTGGAAGCCGACATCGGGCAGACCCTGCCAGCGTTCGTGATCCTGGGGCTGCCGGACGCGTCGCTGAACGAGGCCCGGGAGCGGATCAGGGCCGCCGCGCGCAACGCAGGGCTGCCACTGAGTCGCCGCAAGATTACCGTGAACCTCATCCCGGCGTCCCTGCACAAACGGGGCTCAAGCTTCGATCTGGCGATCGTGATGGCGGCGCTGGCAGCGGCAGGAGATGTGCGCCGCTGCGAGGACACCGTGTTCATTGCCGAAGTCGGACTTGATGGCAGACTTCGTCCGGTCAGCGGAGTGCTTCCTGCGGTGATGGCTGGAGTGAAAGCCGGACACACCCGGTTCGTGGTCGCAACCGGAAATGAGGGTGAGGCGGCGCTGGTGCCGCAGGCGACGGTGAGGGCCTTCGCAAGTCTGGCCGATGTCTTGCTCGCCTTTGGTGCGGACCCGACGAAGGTCCTTCTTCCTGACGTCGCAACCGATCCGGTGCCAGCGGTCAGCGCACCCGCCCGCAGTATCCCCGCAGCGCCGAAGGACATGGCCGACATCGCCGGACAATCCACTGCCCGGTTTGCCGTGGAGATCGCGGCCGCGGGCGCCCACCACATGATGATGATGGGCCCGCCGGGGGCGGGGAAAACGATGCTCGTGGAGCGCATGCCCGGAATACTTCCGGACCTCACGGATGAGGAAGCCATCGAGGTAACAGCGATCCACTCCCTCGGAAAGGTGCTCCCCTGTAATGGCCTGCAGCGCCGACCTCCGTTTGAAAGCCCGCACCACACGTCGTCGACTGCGGCGATCATCGGTGGAGGCAGTGGAATACCGCGGCCCGGCTCCGCCTCACGAGCCCATCGAGGCGTGCTCTTCCTCGACGAGGCACCTGAGTACCAGCGTGGCGTCCTGGAAGCCCTGCGGGAACCCCTGGAAAGCGGCGAACTGATCCTTCACCGTTCGGCGGGCACCGCGTCCTACCCCGCCCGGTTCCAGCTGGTGATGGCTCTGAACCCATGCCCCTGTGGACTGGCGAGCGGCAAGGGAATCGACTGCGTGTGCACCGCTGAGCAACGCCGCCGGTACTTCAATCGTCTGTCGCAACCCCTCCTCGACCGGGTCGATCTTCAGCTTGCGGTCTCCCGCGTGTCCGTGACCGATTACTACGACGCCTCCGCCGCCGAATCATCGAAGACCGTCGCTGCACGGGTGGCGGCCGCCCGTGCCGCTCAGCGGGAACGGCTGGAGAAGTGGGGAGCCAGCACCAACGCTGAGATGTCCTCGGCCGTGTTGAATGGCGGACTCAAACTGTCCCGGGCCGTCACGGCACCGGTTGACCGGGCCATGCAGAACGAAACCCTCACCATGCGCGGACACGACCGGGTATTGCGCGTGGCCTGGACCCTCGCCGATCTCGGCGGCCGTACCTCGCCCTCGAGCGACGACGTTGATATTGCGCTCAACCTGCGGCTTCAGGAGAGCTCCCCATGACAGTTTCCACGGACCCCAGAATGATCGCAAGGGCTGCTCTGTCACGGCTGTTCGAGCCTTCAGACAGCGTGGGCCTTGCGCTGACAGCCGCCGTCGGACCACTCGATGCACTACGGATCGCCAGCGGCCAGATCTCTGCCGGTGCGGTCGTGGACGGAGAGATCGCCGGACTGCTGGTATCCAATGGATTCAATAACCGGCCCCACGCCCTGCAGGAGGCACTGGACCGCTGGAAGCCGAGAGTGGCGGATCTAGCCCCCGAACGGGACCTCGCAACCCTCGGCCGGCTTGGCGGCGTGTTGGTGACACCCGAGAGTGACCTATGGCCAGCGGCGCTGGACGACCTGCAACTCTCCGCGCCGACCTGCCTGTGGGTGCGCGGCGCGCTGGCACCAGGCATCCCGGAGCTCAGCCGGATGGTCGCGGTCGTCGGCTCGCGCGACAGCACCGCCTACGGCGCGACCGTGACCGGAGAACTCGCGGCAGGCTTGGTGACCCGTGGGTACACGGTAGTGTCCGGTGGAGCCTACGGCATTGATGCACAAGCGCACCGTTCCGCCCTAGCCGCAGCAGGGGAGGGCCGTCAGGTACCCACCATCGGCGTAACGGCGTGCGGCATCGACCGCTACTACCCGGCCGGCAACGAACAGCTTCTGCGGGAAACCGCCCGCCGTGGACTGCTGGTCGCCGAGGTGCCGCCCGGCTCCTCCCCGACACGTTGGAGGTTTTTGCAACGTAACAGATTGATAGCAGCACTCTGCGGAGTGACTGTCGTGGTCGAGGCACGCTGGCGGTCGGGGGCCCTGAACACTGCGCATCATGCAGCGGGTCTGGGCCGGGCGGTGGGAGCCGTTCCAGGGTCGGTGCACTCAGCGAACTCGGCGGGATGCCACCGGCTCCTGCGGGAGGGGAGCGCCGTGTGTGTCACGGATGCTGCGGAGATCGCCGAACTCGCCGGGCCGATCGGCATTGCCCTGGTGCCCGAGCCCGAGACAACCCCTGCCGTCCATGATGGGCTCGGCGTCGAAGACCTTCTCCTGCTGGATGCCCTCCCCGTGCGGGCAACCACCAGCGTCGACAAACTAGCCTCAGTGGCCGGCCTGAGCATCCGCGGCGTCCTGGCGGGACTGAGCCGGCTGGAGTTCGGAGGCCTCGCAGAACGCTCCGACGACGGCGGTTGGCGTCGGAAGAACACCCACCGTAAGAACCAGTAGAAAGGAAACCCCTGATGAAGTCGCACAGGTTCATGGCCACGGCAGCCGGTAAGCTCCTGCTCGTCGTCGACCAAGGAACGCTCACCGCCGTTTACCATGAGGTGCACAATCCGCCCCCGATCCCCTCCGCCGTCGGTGTTCCGTTCGCGAAGATTTCAGGGCCGTCGGGCGGAGTCGGTGAAACGCCCACTGCAGCGAATCTATTGGCCGACGCCGGGACCTTTGACCGCGCGGAGGACCAGTTCCGCGCGTACTTCGCGGGCAAACGCCGGACCTTCAGCCTTCCGGTCCAGGCGAACGGGACAGATTTCCAGCAACGGGTCTGGGCGGCTGTCCTCGCCATTCCCTATGGCGAAACCCGCAGCTACAAAGAACTCGCCGTGCAACTTGGCAACCCGTTGATGGGACGCGCCATCGGCACTGCCATCCGGGTGAATCCGCTGGCGATCATCATCCCGGGGCACAGGGTGGTCAGCTCATCCGGTGCGGTCACCGGCTATTCGGCGGGCGCGGCCGTCAAGCGATTCCTCCTTGACCTCGAGGCAGGTGATTCAGTCCGACCCGCGGCCTGAGCGCAAGCCGCCGATGGAAGCGGCGGAGCGCCTCCTTGAGGATCGGCCCAACAGGGCGCACAGTGAAAGGATGCAGCAACCGCCCGACCCATTCGCCGAAACCGTGGACCGGTACCGGACCTATCTGGTCGCCGAACGTAACCGCTCGGCGCACACCGTGCGTGCCTACCTCACCGATATCGGCGGGCTGCTTCGTTTCGCCCACGAGGCGGGAGTTACCCGCCTGGACGAGCTGACTCTTGCGGACCTGCGCGGTTGGTTGGGCACGATGGATGCACGCGGCCAGGCCCGGTCCACGATTGCCCGACGCGCTGCCACCGTGCGCAGTTTCCTGGCCTGGGCAGTCAGGGAGGAACTCATCGAGGTCAACCCGGCCCTCCGGCTCCGGGCACCCAAAAAAGAGAAGACGCTGCCCGGGATTCTCTCGGTCAAACAGCTGGACGGCATTTTCGACAACCTGCGCAAGTCAGCCGTGGACGGCGACCCGATCGCGCTGCGGAACATCGCACTCGTGGAAGTGCTCTACGGCACCGGCATCCGGGTAGGCGAGCTGGTTGGCCTGGACATCGATGACCTCGATCCGGATCGCAGGACCCTGAGAGTCCTCGGCAAAGGCAACAAGGAACGGACGGTGCCCTACGGTCTGCCGGCGGCACACGCCCTCGATGACTGGCTCCGACGCGGACGCCCCAAACTGGCTCAATCGACTAGCGGACCAGCCCTGTTTCTTGGACAGCGCGGGGGACGGATGGATCAGCGGCAGGCCCGGTCGACGGTAGGGAAGCTCTTCGCTGGGGTACAGGGCACTTCCGCCACCGGACCCCACGCACTCCGCCACAGCACCGCCACCCACCTGCTGGATGGCGGCGCCGATCTGCGTGCCGTACAGGAGATCCTGGGACACTCCAGTCTCGCGACCACCCAGATCTACACACATGTGTCGGTCGACCGGCTCCGTAAAAGTTACGAACAGGCCCATCCGCGAGCCTGACCCAAGACAGGCCCACGGCAGGCCGAGGTGGATTGAGGACCGGTTCCGGGCGGGACCAAGTTGGCCATCAGCTAGCTACAGTGGCGCAATGAGGGTATGTAGGGCAGAATAAACCGTAGTCCGCCGTGTCGGCGGACACATTTGGACGAATCCATTCACTGTTGCAGGTCGTTGGGGAAGACGCACCTACAGCTATGGAGGATGGAATGTCTGGTATTACGGCGCGCGGAGTGTTGTATATTCACTCAGCCCCTTCTGCGCTATGCCCTCATATCGAGTGGGCGATCGGTTCGGTGATTGATCAACGAACCGATCTTGAGTGGTCCCCTCAGCCCGCTTCACCCGGCATGTTCAGGTCCGAACTCTCGTGGGTCGGGCCCCAGGGATCCGGCGCCCAGCTGGCATCAGCCCTGCGGGGATGGGCTCACCTGCGCTACGAGGTCACTGAAGAGCAAAGCGCCGGAGCCGACGGTGGTCGCTGGTCGCACACTCCCGAGCTGGGCATCTTCCACGCCACGACTGACGTTCACGGCAACATCATGGTGACCGAGGACCGGATTCGGTACGCCTACGAGACCGGCGCAGGGGATCCCGCGGCCGTGTACCACGAGTTGTCGCTGGCACTCGGAGAATCCTGGGACGAGGAGCTCGAACCTTTCAGGCATGCCGCCGAGGGTGCTCCCGTGCGATGGCTCCACCAGGTCGGTTAATTCCTGCCAGCAGCGATCCGACCCGTCATCCGCCAGAAAGACCTGGAAAAGCATGTGAACCGCGGAAGACGCCGACCCTTTGGGTCGGCGCCTCCCGTGTCGTTTCTGGCTAGCGGCGATTAGACCGCGAGCTAGGCGCTGCGGACCACGATTACCGCGTTGTGCCCGCCGAACCCGAACGAATTGCTCAGCGCCACCAGATCGCCGGCTGGAAGCGTGCGTTCGGTGGTCACAATGTCCAGCGGAATGTCGGGGTCCTGCTTCTCCAGGTTGATGGTCACCGGCATCTTGCGATCGTAAACAGCCAGGACAGTCATCACTGCTTCCACCGCTCCCGACGCGCCGAGCAGGTGGCCGGTCTGCGACTTGGTTGCTGACACCGCCACATTGTCGATGTGGGATCCGAGGGCGGTCTTCAACGCCACGTACTCGGGCTTATCGCCCACCGGCGTGGACGTGGCGTGCGCGTTCACGTGGGAAATATCGGACGGCTGCACCCGGGCATCGAACATTGCCGCCTTGAGGGCGCGGGTGGCGCCCAGTCCACCGGGATCCGGTGCGGTGATGTGGTAGGCATCAGCGGTCACCGAGGTGCCGGCCAGTTCGCCGTAGATCCGGGCGCCGCGGGCCAGGGCGTGCTCTTCGGCCTCGATCAGGAGGGCTCCGGCTCCCTCGCCCATGACAAAACCGTCGCGGCCCGTGTCGTAGGGCCTGGACGCGTGCTCGGGGTCATCATTGCGCCGTGACAGCGCGTGCATTGACGCAAACGCGGCAATGGGCATCGGGTGGATCGCCGCTTCGGCGCCGCCACACATCACGACGTCGGCCTTGCCGGACCGGATCAGCTCCAGGCCCTGGTGCAGGGCCTCGGTACCCGAGGCGCATGCGGACACCGGAGTGTGGGCTCCGGCCCGGGCACCCAGATCAAGGCTCACGGCTGCGGCCGGACCGTTGGGCATCAGCATGGGCACAGTCATGGGAAGGACCCGGCGGGGTCCCTTGGCGCGCAGGGTGTCCCAGGCGTCCAGGAGCGTCCAGACGCCGCCGATGCCGGTAGCAAAGGCAACTGCAAACCGGTCGTGGTCAATTTCTTCAAGGCCGGAATCCCGCCAGGCTTCGCGGGCTGCGATGACCGCGAACTGCGTGGAGGGATCCATGCGCTTGGCTTCAACTCGTGAGAGGACCTCGCTGGCTGGTGTGGTGACCTGCGCGGCGAAGGTCACGGGCAGTTCGTATTCCTGGACCCAGTCGGCTTCGATGGTTCGAGCACCGGAGACACCCTTCAGGGCGTTCTTCCACATGGTGGGGACGTCGCCGCCAATCGGCGTCGTCGCGCCCAGTCCGGTGATCACTACTTTGCGTGCCATGGTTCACTCTCTAAAACGTGGGGTGTAGCTGTGGAACGTGCGGGTTGGCTCCTCCGTGGCCGCCAGCGCCTACTGGTGCTGGCGGCCACGGAGCCAAAAGGATCTAGGCCTGCGCGCCGGAAATGAAGTTGACGGCGTCGCCAACGGTCTTCAGGTTCTTGACCTCTTCGTCGGGAATCCGAACGCCGAACTTCTCTTCGGCGTTGACCACGATGGTCATCATCGAGATGGAGTCGATGTCCAGGTCGTCGGTGAACGACTTGTCCATCTCGACCGACTCTGGTGCAAGCCCGGTTTCCTCGTTGACGATTTCGGCCAAGCCGGCCAGGATTTCTTCGTTGCTAGCCATGGATGGCTCCTTTTCTTGTCAAGCCGGATCAAAGACCCGGCATGGTTAATCAAACCGCGGTTGACGGTTTGGCTTGGGAAAAACTAGGGAAGTACGACCACCTGTGCGCCGAACACCAGTCCGGCACCAAAACCGATCTGTAGGGCGAGGCCCCCGCTCAGCTGAGGGTGTTCCTGCAGCATGCGGTGCATGGCAAGTGGAATGGAAGCGGCCGAGGTGTTTCCAGCGTCAACGATATCGCGTGCCACTTCCACATGGTCGGGAAGCTTCAGCTGTTTGACCATCTCGTCGATGATGCGGATGTTCGCCTGGTGCGGCACGAATGCCACCAGGTCCTCGGCCGTGACGCCTGCTGCGTCCAGCGCCTCCTGGGCGACCTTTGCCATTTCCCAGACCGCCCACCTGAAGACCGTCTGCCCGTCCTGGCGCATGGTGGGCCAAGAAGCTTTCGGCGTGTCTTCGAGGGATCCGCCGACGGCCCCTACCGAAGCGAGCTCGGCGTCGCGGATGTCCAGCAGCGAGTGGGACATGCGGATGGCCTGGTGCTTGCTGCCATCCGAGCCCCACACTGACGGTCCGATGCCGGCGCTCTCCGCCGGGCCGATCACCACGGCGCCCGCACCGTCCCCGAGGATGAAGGAGATGGTTCGGTCAGCGTTGTCGATGAAGTCGGACAGCTTTTCGACGCCGACCACCAGAACGTACTCGGCGGTCCCGGCGTGCACCATCGCGTCTGCCTGGGCAATGCCATAGCAATACCCGGCGCAGGCTGCGGAAATGTCATAGGCCGGCGCCGGGGTGGCTCCGAGGCGGTCCGTCAGCTGGGCGGCGGCCGAGGGAGTGGCATAGGGGTGGGTCACGGTCGACACGAGGACGGCGCTCAGCTGTGCTGCGTCGATCCCGGCGTTCGTCAGCGCCGACCGCGCCGCGGCCTCCGCCATGTCGATCACGCTGGTGTCGCGGTCGGCGCGGTGCCGAGTAACAATCCCGGTCCGCTGCCGGATCCATTCGTCAGAGGAGTCAATCCACTGGCAGACATCTTCGTTGGTGACAATGACGTCGGGTCGGAATACGCCGATGCCGTGGATGCGGGTGTGCTCGCGTAGCGGAGCTTGCTTCATGACCGGGGCGTTCACTAGTGTCCTTCTGCAATGGGGGAAATGACCGGGTCCGGGGTGCGTGAGTGCTCTTCGATGAAGGCAGCGGCAGCATCCAGATCCTCAGGCGATTTTACGGCCAATGTGGGTGTGCCGCGCATTCCGCGCTTCATCAATCCCGTTAGGGTTCCCGCCGGCGACAATTCGACAACCCCCGAAACGCCCATCTGCTCCAGCTGGGCCATGCAGAGGTCCCACCGGACCGGTCGCGACACCTGGGCGATCAGGCTGTCCAGGTTTCCGTCGCCGGTGGTTACCGGTGCGCCGTCGTAGTTCGACAGCAGGGTGGCTACCGGATCACGGGGGGTGAGCGTGGGCCGCAACTCATGCAGCGCCGCTACGGCGGGGCTCATGTGGTGGGTGTGGAAGGCGCCAGCAACCTTCAGTGGGATGACCCTCGCTTTGGCGGGGGGATCGGCCGTGAGTGCAGCCAGCTGGTCCAGGGTCCCGGCGGCGACAACCTGCCCACCCCCATTGGCGTTCGCCGGGGTCAGGCCATGGCGGGCAAGCACCTCGGCGACGTCGTCGGGAGCGCCGCCCAGAATGGCGCTCATCCCAGTGGGCACTGCTGCTCCCGCTTCGGCCATGGCGGTGGCGCGGACCCGGACAAAGGTTGCCGCATCCTGTTCGGACAACGCACCGGCAATCGCCGACGCCGTAACCTCGCCGACCGAATGGCCTGCCACCACCGTGGCCGCCGTCATCGGACGGTTACCCAGCAGCACCCGGGCGGTCACCAATCCGGCGGCAACGATCAGGGGCTGCGCCACGGCAGTGTCCTTGATCGTTTCCTCGTCCGAGACGGTGCCGTGACGGATCAGGTCCAGCCCGGCCTGTTCGCTGAGGGATTCGAGATGCTTAGGGACGCCTGGGAGTTCCAACCAGGGGCTCAAGAAACCGGGCGTTTGGGACCCCTGACCGGGGCAGACAATTGCAAGCACGTATCAAGCTTTCCAAACTGCTAGGTGATTGTTGGGTATTCCGGTGCACGAAGCTCCGGAGGCCGCTTTGTAGGAAGTCTACAACGAAGGCAGGGGTTACGGACGAGTAGCAGGCCGCTCTGACGGGGCCTGGGCGGGCTGGCTGAGCCGGCCGACCACCAGTGCGGTTTGCAGGACGAAGGCTTCGCGGGGGAGGAGCGGATCCCAGCCGGTGATGTCGCAGACGCGCCGGAGCCGGTACCTGACGGTGTTTGCGTGAACGAAGAGGGCGCGGGAGGTTGCTTCGAGGGAGTGGCCCAGGTTCAGGTAGGCGGACAGCGTTTCTTCGAGGCCGTTGGAGGCTCCGACGAGGGGGCGGTAGATGTTCCGGATGAGGGCTTTTCTGGCGGTATCGTCCCCGGAGATGACCCGCTCCGGCCAGAGATCGTCGGCGGCGACTGGCCGGGGGGCTGCGGGCCAGGCGCGGGCTGCCGTCAGCCCGGCGAACGCCGCCTGTGCCGAACTGCTGGCCGCGACCAGTGACTCTGATTCCGGACCGTACACCACCGGGCCCTGGCCGAAGAGGTCGCTCAGACGGCTGTAAGTGCTCTCGGTGTTTTCCACTCCACCGAGCACCAGGATCAGCCGGTCACCCTGGATGCCCACCAGGGTGTCTTCGGCGATCCGGTCGGTGGTCCGGCGCAGCTCATTGAGGAACATTGCGTTTGGTTCCGGCGGCGAGCTGCCGACCATCACCGTGATCCGGGCCTGCGATTTCCAGCCCACCGCGGCGATCCGGGAACGCAGGGCGTCCGAGCTTTCGCCGCGTAGGATCGCGTCCACTACCAGCGCTTCCAGCCGGGTGTCCCAGGATCCGCGGGTCTCGGCTGCACGGGCGTAGACATCGGCGGCGGCGAAGGCGACTTCCCGGGAATAGCGCAGCACGGCTTCGCGGAGGGCGCCCTGGTCGGCGTCGGCCGCGAGGTCGGGAACACGATCCTCGACCACCTGCACCACCACGCGGATCAGCTGCAGCGCTTTCTGGAGGCTGATGGAGCGGGTGAGCTCCGTCGGTGCGGTCCCGAAGACATCGCTGAGAACCCACGCCGGTGACACCGGCCGTTGGTACCAGTTCACAAACGAGGCGATGCCCTTTTGTGCCACCAGGCCCAACGCCGAGCGCTCATCCGCCCGCAGGCTGCGGTACCAGGGGAGGGAGGCGTCCAGTTGCTGGAGGGTGGCGGTGGAGAGGGCGCCAATCTTGGCTTGCAGCCGCTCCACCGTGTCAGGGTCGGCCACCGGGATCTGGGTCCTGCGGAAACTGGGCGGAAACGGGCGTTCGGACACAGGCATTCCACGAGCATACGTCCGAAGCGCTATCCGGCTCCATTTGTGTAGAGGCTACAAACACGCCGAGTACCTCTCACTCCCCAAAGAGAAACTGCCCCAAGAGTCAGCTACGCCGGTTGCAACCGGCGAACCTGACCCTCAGGGCAGTTTCTGGCAACGAGTGCCTAGAGCCTAGCTGTCCCCGCCGGTGTTTCCGGTGGTGCCGGCGTTGACGTCGAGGAGCTTGTACTTGTCGATCGCGTCGGCGGGCGCACTGGCGTCCACCTCGCCGCGGCGTGCCAACATTTCCAGTGCCCGTACCACCACTGAGTGGCTGTCGATCTTGAAGAACCGACGTGCTGCCGCCCGGGTGTCGGAGAAGCCGAAGCCGTCCGCCCCGAGGGTGGCGAATTCGTTCGGCAGGAACTGGCGTACCTGGTCCGGGACGGCCTTCATGTAGTCGGTCACGGCAACGATCGGGCCGGTGGCGCCTTCGAGCTGCTGGGTGATGAACGGCACGCGGGCGTCACCGGATGGGTTGAGGAACGCTTCTTCCTCGGCGGCCAGTCCGTCGCGGCGCAGTTCGGTCCACGAGGTGACCGACCAGACATCGGCCGAGACACCCCAGTCCTCGGCGAGGATCCGCTGCGCATCGAGCGCCCATGGTACCGAGACACCCGATGCGAGGATCTGGGTCCGCGGGCCGTCAATCTTCGCAGGGGAGACCAGATAGATGCCCTTGAGGAGGCCTTCGACGTCGAGTTCTTCCGGCTCTTTCGGCTGCAGGATCGGCTCGTTGTAGACGGTGATGTAGTACATCAGATTGCGGTCGTCAGAACCTTCGCCGTACATCCGGTTCAGGCCGTCACGCATAATGTGGCCAATTTCGTAGCCGTAGGCCGGGTCATAGGTGACCACGGCGGGGTTGGTGGAGGCCAACAGCGGTGAGTGGCCGTCCGCGTGCTGCAGTCCCTCGCCGGTGAGCGTGGTGCGGCCAGCGGTGGCCCCGATGATGAACCCGCGGGTCATCTGGTCGGCGGCGGCCCAGTAGGAGTCGCCGGTGCGCTGGAAGCCGAACATCGAGTAGAACACGTAGACGGGGATCAGCGGTTCACCGTGGGTGGCGTAGGACGTGCCGGCGGCGGTGAACGCTGCCACCGATCCGGCCTCGTTGATGCCGGCGTGCAGGATCTGCCCTTCGACGGATTCCTTGTACGCAAGGACCAGGTCCCGGTCCACGGACAGATAGTTCTGGCCGTTCGGGTTGTAGATCTTCGCCGTCGGGAAGAATGAGTCCATCCCGAAGGTGCGGGCCTCGTCGGGGATGATCGGGACAATTCGCTTCCCGAACTCCTTGTCCCGCATCAGGTCTTTCAACAGCCGCACGAAAGCCATCGTGGTGGCAGCCATCTGCTTGCCGGAGCCACGCTTAGCCACTTCGTACGCCTTGTCCCCGGGCAGGGTGACGTCAGTGTGCTTGTTGCGACGCTCGGGTACGAAGCCGCCAAGCGCCTTGCGGCGTTCCAGCAGGTACTTGATCTCCGGGGCGTCCTCGCCGGGGTGGTAGTACGGCGGGTTGTACAGGTCGTCGTCGATCTGCTCGTCCGTGATGGGGATGCGCAGGTGGTCCCTGAATGCCTTGAGGTCATCCGAGGTGAGCTTCTTCATCTGGTGAGTGGCGTTGCGCCCCTCGAAATGAGGGCCCAACCCGTAACCCTTCACCGTCTTCGCGAGAATGACGGTCGGTTTCCCCTTGAACTCGGTGGCGGCCTTATAGGCGGCGTACACCTTGCGGTAATCATGCCCACCGCGCTTGAGCTTCCACACCTTGTCGTCGCTGAAGTCGGCGACCATTTCCTTGGTCTGTGGGGTCTTGCCGAAGAAGTGCTCGCGAACAAACCCACCGGACTCGGCCTTGTAGGTCTGGTAGTCGCCGTCGGGCGTGGAGTTCATGATTCCCACCAGGGAACCATCCTCATCCTTCTCCAGCAGCTCGTCCCACTCGCGGCCCCAGACCACCTTGATGACGTTCCAACCGGCGCCCCTGAAGAAGGCCTCCAGTTCCTGCATGATTTTGCCGTTGCCGCGCACCGGACCGTCGAGGCGCTGCAGGTTGCAGTTGATGACGAAGTTCAGGTTATCCAGGCGTTCGTTGGCTGCGAGTTGGAGCAGGCCGCGCGATTCCGGCTCGTCCATTTCGCCGTCGCCTAGGAAGGCCCAGACCTGCTGGTCGGAGGTGTCCTTGATGCCACGGTTGTGAAGGTAGCGGTTGGACTGCGCCTGGTAGATCGCGTTCATCGGGCCGATCCCCATCGACACGGTCGGGAATTCCCAGAACTTGGGCATCAGCCGAGGATGCGGGTAGGAGGAAAGCGCGTGGCCTTCCTTCGACTTCTCCTGACGGAACCCATCGAGGTCCTCCTCGGTGAGGCGTCCCTCAAGGAACGCCCTGGCATACATGCCGGGGGAGGCGTGGCCCTGATAGAAGATCTGGTCGCCGCCGCCTGGATGGTCCTTGCCCCGGAAAAAGTGGTTGAAGCCCACCTCGTAGAGCGTCGCGGCTCCCGCATAGGTGGAAATGTGGCCGCCCACGCCAATCTCGGGGCGCTGCGCGCGGTGCACCATGACGGCTGCGTTCCAGCGCATCCAGGCGCGGAACTTCCGCTCGATCTCCTCGTCACCCGGGAAGTCTGGTTCCTGGTCCGCCGGAATGGTGTTGACGTAGTCGGTGGTTGTCACCATAGGCACACCGACGCTGCGGGCACCGGCGCGCTGCAACAGCGAACGCATGATGAACTGCGCCCGCTCAGTGCCCTGAACCCGGATCAGCTCATCGAGTGACTCAATCCACTCGGCTGTTTCCTCCGGGTCACCGTCGGTTCCGCCGGTCAAATTACTAAGAATTTCCGGTCCACCTTGCTCTACAGCCACGCCAAACCTCTCCCACTCCGCAGATGATGTCTACGATGCTTACAACTGACGCAACGGAACGATGCTCCGCAGCCTGTCTGTGGCCACGACCCCAAGATCGTAAGGATCGTGACAATTCACTTTGGTAACTCTAGCCGCGACGCGTCGGAGATGCGTAGTGGGGACCGGGTAGGTGACAGGTTTCCGCTCTCGGCGGTAATTGGCGGATTCGTCGTGGATCGATCCGACGGGCGCGTCCGGGCAGGTATTTCCGGCTGTTTCCGCACTATATGGTGTACATATGCGACCGCGGATTCGCTTGGGAGACCTGCTGGCTTGATGGATGCCGTTTAAAGGTGTTGGCTGGTCATAATGCATATCAACGTAACGAGTGGATCCGCTGTCAAAAGTGGCCCACAGTCTTTCGGGAGGAAAACAGTGAGCGAGGCCGAAGCCGCCACAACGGATACCGTGGCGGGCAAGTTGGGTTTCAAGGACGGGGACCTGCTTCAGGAACTCGGCTACGACGAGGATGTGGATTTCGACTTCCGCGCAACCCTCGAGGATGAAACCGGGTCTGAACTGCTCACTGAAGAGGACCAGGACGTTGTGGACGGCGTGCTGCTCTGGTGGCGCAACGACGACGGCGACCTCGTGGATGCACTCGTTGACTCACTCACCTGCCTCGACGAAGGCGGCACCGTGTGGGTCCTCACGCCCAAGTCAGGCCGCACCGGCTATGTCGCCCCATCGATTATCCAGGAAGCCGCTCCGACCGCCGGTCTGCACGCGACGTCGTCGGCCGGTGTCTCCAAGGACTGGGCTGCCACCCGATTGGTCAGCCGACGGAAAAGTTAGCATGAGCGGGCTCCCACTGAGAGGTGAGCCGGCACCTGATTTTGCCCTGTCCAACCAGTTTGGTGAGACGGTCCGCCTGAGTGATCTGAGCGGAACGCCCGTCGCCGTGGTGTTCTATCCCTTCGCTTTTTCGGGTGTCTGCACCGGCGAACTCTGCGAACTCCGTGACAACCTTGCATTGTTCGACGACGACGGCGTGCGACTCCTCGCCGTGTCAGTCGACTCCAAATACACCCTGCGCGCGTACGCCGAGGACCAGGGCTTCACCTTCGACCTGCTGGCCGACTTCTGGCCCCACGGCGACGTCGCAGCCCGATACGGTGCTTTCGACACCAGCCGAGGCTACGCGGAACGAGCCACCTACCTCATTGATGCGCAGGGCCAAATTGTTGACACCTTTCGTGCCGAGCTCGGCCACCCCCGCCCACTTGAGGAATATCGAGCGGCGCTGACCAAACTTTCCACGCGGGAAAACCGCGTCGGGCCGCTATCGTGACACCCGAGCAAGCTGGCGGAGCAGCCACACCGCCTGGCCTCGGTCTGACCGGATTCGCCAGTGGCGAACCGGTGGTGAACGCCTCCGCCTTCAGCCCCGAGCAACGCAACCGGGTCGCGGAGGTGGTGAGGCTGCTGGGCGGCCACCGCCTCGCCGTCCTGACCGGGGCCGGGCTGAGCACCGACTCCGGCATTCCGGATTACCGCGGACCCCAGTCGGTCCCCCGCAACCCCATGACCTACCAACAGTTCGTCGGGGACGAGGGGCTGCGGCGTCGGTACTGGGCACGCAACCACGTGGGCTGGCACCACCTCCGTCACGCCGACCCCAACCCTGGTCATCATGCCCTGGCGTCGCTCGAATCCCGGGGGCTTCTCTCCGGACTGATCACCCAGAATGTGGACCGGCTCCACTCGGCGGCTGGCAGTGACCAGGTTATCGACCTGCACGGGACCTACGATCGGGTCGTCTGCCTGCAGTGCGCGAGGAGCTACAGCCGGTCCGAGATAGCGGTGCTGCTGGAGGACCTGAACCCCGGCTATCTGGAGCGAGAATCGAACGCGGGTGACGTAGCGCCCGACGCCGATGCCGACGTCGACGACACGGGCGACTTTGTGATGGCCCCGTGCCCCAACTGCGGTGGCATGCTGAAGCCGGATTTTGTGTACTTCGGGGAGAACGTGCCGAAGGACCGGGTAGCGAAGGCCTACGAGATGGTGGACTCCGGCGATGCGTTGCTGGTAGCTGGATCATCACTGACCGTGATGAGCGGACTGCGTTTCGTCAGGCACGCTGCAAAGCTCGGCAAGCCAGTGGTGATCATTAACCGGGGGACCACCCGCGGAGATGATCTGGCCACCATGCTGGTCAATCTCGGGGTCTCGGAAGCGCTCACTTACCTGGCCGAGGGACTGCCCGACCTGCCGTAGCGGTCAACGGCTGGCGATTGGCATTCTCTTGGGAATGCCAGTAGAGTAATTTCTCGTTGGTTGGCCGGTCCGAGGGCCGCAACCGACACATTTGGGTCTTTAGCTCAGCTGGTAGAGCGCCACGTTTACACCGTGGATGTCATCGGTTCGATCCCGGTAGGACCCACCACCGAAACCCCGCCCTTTCAAGCACTATCGCTTGGGACGGCGGGGTTTTTTGTTCACTGGGACCGTTATCCGCTTCCGCCTAGTAGTGACTATTTCGCGTTCTGCCGTGATCCACAACACAGAAACTTCAGAGCCTATATCTCCGTTAGCGTGCTGCGGCGGACCTGTCCGGCGGCCACCCCAGTCGTAGCGAGGAAGGCTGTGTTCCACCCTCTGGATGCGGACCGCCTCCCGGGTCCACGCCCGGGCGAAAGCCTTCGCCCTCGACGAGCGGCCGTCAGGGAACGCGAGCTCAGCCCAGAGTGGGACGAGTCCTCGGCGGTGTGCACGACGGCGGGATCCATTTCCTCGATCTGCAGCGGTGGGGTCCGATTGCGGGCGCCGGGTGGGAGGCCCCAACTGTCGCCGTGGAACTTGTGCACCATGCGGCCGAGATTACTCCTGACAACTGAGAAAAGAAGTGTTTCACCCTTCGGTAGTCCGCTGACCGCCTGGGTGGTTACCGGCTTTTACTCCATGTTTCAGCTGAGGCGAGATGTTCCATGAAGGTAGCACGGGGTGGCGGCACATGGGCGGAAGCTCCGGCATATTCGGCGAATCGGACCCGATCGACGTTTCTTCCCGTTTCGATCGCCCTTCTAATTGGCAGGTAGTGGTCGTAGTAGTGGTGGGCGTCATTGGTGTTCTGGACGATGATCGCGCGGTTTGGGACCGGGGTGGTGTAGGTGCGTATTGCGGAGAGTCTGTTTCCGAAGGCTAGCGTCCAGTCGGTGGTGCGGCTATTGAATACTTCCAGGTTGGTGTCGGCAGCATAGGGGGCAAGGATGTCGATGAACACTCGCTGCGCGCCAGTCTTACCATCCACATGGTAGGAAGATATCTCGGTTTGTCCGTTGAGCGACACCGCAATGCTGTCAGGCAGACGAGCGGCAAGTTGAAGCGCCGCAAAACCGCCTCCTGATGCACCGACAACTAGGATGTGCTTTGACCCAAGTTGGGCTGCGGCCGAACGTACGACCTCAGCCATGATTGCGTTCAGATCAATTTCTGGCCAACCTGCATACCACGCGAGCTGGAAGTAGGAAGCGTCTTTCATTTTAAGGGTGGGGTCCGAAAAATAGAGCGAGCTGTACCCGTTTCCGGCGACGGTATTCAGCCATTCAAACCGAGGCAATTTGTATTTGGCCCTGTCTGTGGCGCCATGTAGTGCGACAACCAAGACATCCGACTTTTCATTCACAACCAGGAAGTCCAGAGGAATGTTCTTTCCCAATGGGGCCTGGAACGTTTGAGCCTGTCCGGGAACGGGCACCGTGAACTGGTCTAGTTCGACCTGAATGGGCGCGAGGTTCATGGCACCCGGGGCGAGGTCTTCGATTCTCATCTACAGCAAACCCTATTTTCGTCGGAAAGTACTGCTCAATGCTATCTGTTCGTATTTGCCCTCATGACGCTGGGTTGCCTTGGGTGAACGCGGTCAAAACCGGCGGGCGGAGGAGCGCGCCGGCGACGATCGCCGCCAACATGGTGCGAGGGGGTGCAAACAAGCGAGGTTCCTGCTGGGTGACTTCAATTTCTGACGCTCCTCACTGCGCGGGTCGGTTTCAGCTGGAAGCTCGGTACGCTTCAGCTCAAGCTCGTAGGCGCCGAAAGTGTTGCCGATAGACTTGTCGAGCATTTCCTGGATTTGTTCGGCGTATAGCTCGTTGTCATCCGCTACGAGCCCCACTAAGGCGTCATGCTGGGCGCGCAGCTTCGCATTGTCGCGGTGCAGCCGTGCCGTGCGGTCTGGAGCCCACTGCCAGGTCTCCCGTTCCCGCGGGTAATAAAGGCTGAATCCCTCCCACTCGCAGGCCCAGTGATAGCAGCCGAACTCGGCGCGGATCCTCACAAGTCTGCGAGCGCCGAAGGTTAGGTGAGCCGCTTGCCAACGCAAGGGTTCCTCGCACCCACATTGATACAACCCACTCGGTGAGGATTGAAGAGATAAATGACAGTGGGTGTGGTGAGAGGTAGCTGAATGCCCTGGTCAATGCCATCGCTGCGAGGAATAGGAATGCCAGCCCGCGCGGGTGATAAGAGTTTTGGTCAAGTCAAGGTTTCCCCAGGTTGATTTGGTGCTGCGGGGCCAGGATCCTCGCGACGGTCTTCAGGAGATTCCCCCACCGCAATGCCGGGTAAGCGCCGTTGAAAAGGTTGGGTAAGGTGGTGCTGATGGATTACTTTCAACACATGCAAGAGCGGATGGACGGCGCAGAGCCGCACGTCCCAGCAGGACTAGGCGAGAAGGGCAAGACCCGAGATTTCGCAGCGGTTGTCGGCGTGAGAACCCCCGCCATCCATTTCCGGGGAACGCTCGCCGCCCTAGCCGACACCTCATTGCCGGGTGAGTTCGTGCTGAAACCTGCCTACGCTTCAACGTCGATCGGCATCTACCTGTTGAAGAAGGTCGATGACAAGTTTGAGAACCTGTTGAGTAAAGAGATCTTGGGGTTCGCTGACATAGCAGAAAAGTACCGGACAATCTCTACCCGGTACTATGACGACGCCGAGCGCGGGGAATACATCGTTGAGCAGCTGCTCCGCGACCACGAAGGCAACACCCCGCCCCAGGACATTCGCGTCTACGCATTCCAGGGGGAGATTGGGATGATTCTGAAAGAGGATCACCTGACCGGCAGCGCGGCCGAGGCAATGTATTTCGACGGCTCGTTCCAGCCGATGCTGGATGGTGCGTACAGTGTGGCCGAGAAAGCTCAGCACTTGGAGAAGATCGTTCCAGCCGTGGTCCCGGAGAATTGGGAAGCCATTCTCGCGGTTGCGAAGCGTGTCTCGGTTGCTGCCCCCACCGCGTTCTGCCGGGTCGATCTGTACGACACTCCGGAAGGCGTCTACCTTGGCGAAATCACCTTCTTCCCCGGTACTTTTTATTACCGGGATCGCAAGCTCATGTCCCAGTCAGAGGCGGATCGATTAGGCCGACTATGGTCTGACGCTTCGAATCGGCTCCTAGGCTCCCTATGAGATGAAGCCCATGAGCCGGCCAACAGCACGAATCGACCACGTAACCCTTACCGATGCGGAAGTCACGGACATGGGTATGTGCTGCCACCCTTGCGGCGGTGCCGTCAGAGGGTCTGTGGGCGCATGACCTTCGGTTTGGTGCGGCGCCCTGGCCGGTGCAGTCAGGGGCCTGAAGAGCGTTCAGCATACGCTGAGCCATGTGACCGCGGCGAAGAAGCTGGACGTTTACGTAGAATTGTTCGATCAGGATTTGGGCGATGTCGCGGAGCGTCTCGACGTGCTTCTTAGTAGTACCAAAAAGTCGTTCCGCTCCAAATCGGGAACGGCATTACCGGTCTAAACCGGGTTGCACGAAGAGAAGGGACCTGTAGTCGCAATGCTCAGACGTGAAACTTCACGCCGCACCACCGGCGCAGCGATGCTGTGTCTGGCGATTGGCTTGGTCGGGTGCGGAACGGTCGACGTCGGGAGCGTGGCCGCCCAGGAGCGTTTCCTCACTGAGCTCCGAGAGCAGGCACCTGACTCGGTCTACTCCGGGGACGAACAGTTGATTGCCACCGGTGAGCAGGTGTGCGCCGATCTGGAGGCCGGTGCGGACCTCGAGGAGCTGGGCGCCCGCAACCCTGCCGAGAACCTGACTGACGAGACCGTTGAACGCATCCGGATCACCCAGGCACTCGCCGCCGAGCATCTCTGCCCCGGCGCGGCCTGAGCCGACGAACCGTGACAGGTTCTACGCTGCCGGAAACCCGACGCTGCCGGAAACCCGACGCTGCCGGAAACCCGACACTGCCGAAACCCGACACTGCCGAAACCCGACACTGCCGAAACCCGACACTGCTGGAACCCGACCCTGCTGGAACCCGACGCTACTGGACCTTGTCGAGTTCGTCACCGAGGGGGCCTGCCAGCGCCCTGCTGAACGCGGTGGTCATGTGGTGCTCATCCCGGTAGACCAGCAGATCCCCGATGATCGACGGACAAATGTCGGTGCAGAGGTAGCTGCTCAGATCAACGAACGACGCGTTGCCATCCTGCACTGTCCCACCCTGCACCGTCCCGTCCCGCACTGCCCGCTCCTCTGCGGCAAGGACCTCGCCGTCGAGTGCTTCCGCCCTGGGCAGGTCACAAGCCGCTGCCTCCTCAATGTTTCGGGACAGGCAGTCCAGCGGGGACGTACTGTGACTCGGTGTATCCGCGAGGACCAGCGCATGCGATGACCCAGGCAGAGCGGCCAGAGTGGCACCTAGGCCAGCCTCCCACTGCTCCACGAGTCCGGTCGAGGTATCGACGGGGGACACCTCCCCGTAGTTGCTGAGCACCACCACCGCCGGATCGAGTGCATCGATGTAATCAACGGCGCTTTGGCGCCATTGTTCGCATTGGGAATACGGGCGCTGCTCGTGGAGGATCTCGATGTCCACGGAGGGGCAACTGGATTTCGTCAGATTGTGCAGGCGGTAGGAGCCGTCGGTAGCGTAGGCCTCCAGCGCCGGGAACCACTGTGCGGCATGGGAGTCACCAAAAAGCACAATGTCCACGGTGCCGTCAGGGTCTCCGTAGACACAGTCGGTGTTCACCTCGGTGGCAGGGAAATCGGCGTGACAGCCGTCGTCGTACGTCCCGGGAATGCTGTCCGGCGCGTCGCGCAGTGTCGGGTTCAGGTTGGCCGGAACAAAGGTGGAGCCGTTAGGAGCGACCTGCAGTGGTTGCGACGCCGCTTCACGGGTGGAGGCGATCGGGGCGGTGCTTTGCACAGCGCCCGCGCCCGCCGCGACCGCCACGAACCCCAGCGACGCCAGTGCGGCTGTTGCGATGACCCGGCGGGCGCGCAGCGGGCTGCCCGCTGCCGGATGGCGGAAACGATTCTCCACGTACCTGTAAAGCAGGACTGCCAACGGCACGCTGAGGGCCCCCAGAGCCAGGGTGAGGACCAGCGGCAGCGGATTCTCGTAGCCCACCGCCGCCTGCGGGATGACCAGCAGCGGCCAGTGCACCAGATAGATCGAGTACGACCAGGCGCCGACCTTCTGCATCGGGGCCCGGCTCAGCAGCATCCCGGCCCCACGCGACGGAAGGCTGCTGCCACACACGATGACCGCGGCGGTGGACAGCACTGGAAGCAGCGCGGCCCACCCCGGGAAGACGGTGCTCTCGTTGAGGGCTCCCAGGCTGACCGCGACTCCGGCCATCCCCAGCCAGGTACCGAGCGCCGCGGCCCGGCCGTTCAGGCGCACCAGCCCGGAGTGCAGGGCGAAGGCTGCCAGGGCGCCGATCCCCAGTTCCCAGGCGCGGGTTGGGAGCAGGAAGAACGCTGCAGGCTGGGAGGTCCCGGTCAGGACGATGCACAGGGCAAAGGAGAGGACGACGATCGACAGGACCACCCAGAATAGCCTCCGGGTGGATCTGCGGACCAGCAGGAACCCCAGCAGCAGGAGCAGCGGCCAGAACAGGTAAAACTGCTCCTCGACGCCGAGCGACCAGTAGTGCTGGAACGGTGAGGGAGCGGTTTCTGCAAGGTAATCGGCGCCCTGCGCAGCGAACAGGACGTTGGGGACATACAAGGCGGTGGCGATGGCGTCCTGCAACGCCCCGGGACGGGTGGCTGGGGGAAGGAACACCAGCGACGCCACGGTGGTGAGAGCAAGCACAACAAACGAGGCGGGGATGATGCGCCGGATGCGCTTGGCGTAGAACTCGCCAAACGGGATCCGGCCGCGGGCCTCCAGCATGGAGATCAGTTGGCCGGTGATCAGGAAACCGGAGATGACGAAGAAGATATCGACGCCGACGTAGCCCCCGGGCACCGCTGACAGGCCGGCGTGGTAGAGGACTACCGCCCCCACCGCTACCGCCCGCAAGCCCTGGATATCAGGCCGGAACGGAGCCGGCTGCCGGACGGTTGGTCGCGAAATGACAAGCCCCTTCCCTGATGGATGCCTTCAGTTAATCTATATCAATCGTGCAAAGAACGTCCTGCGGAGGTTGACGTCGGTGCCGAGACGTGGCTCACTGCCGCTTCACGATCGGTCGCCGTGTGGTCAGTGGGCGTCCAGCGGTAATAAGGTGAAAGTACTGTTTCGTGGCGTGGAGCTTTTCCGGCTGTCCGCGCATCGGCCCCCACAGCCGGGGGCAAACCCAGTATTGGAGACTTTATGAGTGCACAGATTGGTGTCACAGGCCTAGCGGTCATGGGCGCAAACTTGGCCCGCAACCTCGCCCGCAACGGTTACACCGTCGCGCTCCACAACCGGTCGATCGAGAAGACCGACGCCCTGCTGGCGAAGCACGCCGACGACGGCGACTTTGTCCGCACCGAGACCCTTGAGGAACTGGTCGAGTCCCTGGAGAAGCCCCGCCGGGTCCTGATCATGGTTAAGGCGGGCGGACCGGTGGATTCGGTCATCGGTCAGCTGGAACCGCTGCTTGAGCCCGGCGACATTGTGATCGACGGCGGCAACTCCCACTACGAGGACACCCGCCGACGGGAAGCCGCCCTGGCGACCAAGGGCCTGCACTTTGTAGGCGTTGGCGTCTCCGGCGGCGAAGAGGGAGCCCTGCTGGGACCGTCCATCATGCCCGGCGGCTCCCGCGAGTCCTACGATTCCCTGGGCCCGATGCTGGAGAAAATCTCAGCCAAGTACAACGGTGAGCCCTGCTGCCGCTGGATCGGCACCGACGGTGCCGGGCACTTCGTGAAAATGGTCCACAACGGCATCGAATACGCCGACATGCAGGTGATCGGCGAGGCCTACGACCTGCTGCGCTCCGGCGCCGGCATCGAGCCGGCCGAACAGGCCAAGATCTTCACCGACTGGAATACCGGCACTCTTTCCTCGTTCCTGATTGAGATCACTGCCGAAGTGCTCGGCCACACCGACGCCAAAACAGGGAAACCCTTCGTGGACGTCGTCGTTGACTCGGCGGGACAGAAGGGCACCGGCCGCTGGACAGTGGTGTCGGCGCTCGAACTGGGCAGCCCGACGTCGGGCATCGCTGAGTCCGTGTTCGCCCGGGGCCTGTCCTCGCAGCGGGACCAGCGGGCCGAGGCACAGGACATCCTGGCCGGCCACGAGGGCTCCGTGGAGCTGCCCGAGTCGTTCGTCGAGGACGTTCGCCTGGCCCTGTACGCATCGAAACTGGTCAGCTACGCCCAGGGCATCGACATGCTCACTGCCGCGGCCAAGGAGTACGGCTGGGAGCTGAAGCTTGATGAGATTGCGTCGCTGTGGCGAGCCGGCTGCATCATCCGGGCCGAACTGCTGGACGACATCATGAAGGCCTACGCCACCGCTGACGGTCAGCCGGTAAACCTGCTGCTGGCCCCGGCGTTCGCCGAGTCGATTGCCGGGGCGCTTCCCGCTTGGCGTCGCGTGGTGTCGACAGCCGTCCAGCTGGGTATCCCGGTGCCGGTGTTCTCGGCCTCGCTGGCCTACTACGACGGGCTGCGCCGTCGTCGGCTACCCGCCGCACTGACTCAGGGCCTCCGGGACCTGTTCGGGGCGCACACCTACAACCGGGTCGACATGGACGGCACGTTCCACACCCTGTGGGGCGAGGACAAGTCCGAGATCGAAGCGGTGGACACCCACTAGCATCCTTAACTGCTGATGGCCCGGGCATTGTGCCCGGGCCATCAGTAGTTAAAGGCCAACTGCGGTTGACCGCGACGACGCTAGATGTAGAGCGCCGGATCGATGTACTCGGCCGGATCCACCGCGGGAAGGGTCTCCCGCGCGGAGTCCCGATGCCTGAAGGTCGCGGGGATGCCCGTGGCGATCGAATCGGGCGGAGTGTCCTTCACGACGACGGCATTGGCCCCGATCGCGCTGCCGGCACCGATGGTGATCGGCCCGAGCACCTTCGCCCCGGCGCCGATTGTCACCCGGTCGCCGATCGTCGGATGCCGCTTGACCTTCTCGAGGGACCGTCCGCCCAGCGTGACGCCCTGGTAGAGCATCACGTCGTCACCGATTTCGGCGGTACCACCAATGACCACACCCATTCCGTGGTCAATGAAGAACCGCCGGCCGATGGTCGCGCCGGGGTGGATCTCGATTCCGGTGGCGGCCCGGGCCAGCTGTGCGAGCAGCCGGGCCGGGAACCGGAGTCCGGGGCGGGCCCACATCCGGTGGGTCAGCCGGTGCACCCAGATGGCGTGGAGACCGGAGTAGACCAGTCCATTCTCGATGGAGCCACGGGCGGCCGGATCATGCTCGCGTGCCGTCTGCAGATCCTCGTGCAGTCGCGTTAAAAAACTCACAGACTACTTTCTGTTGGGTGGGGGTTAGCCCCGAATGTCGTCGAAAAGAACGGTGGAGATGTACCGCTCACCGAAGTCGCAGACTATCGCCACAATGAGCTTACCCGCGTTCTCCGGCCGCTTGGCGAGCTGCAGTGCGGCCCAGACGATCGCTCCGGAGGAGATGCCGCCCAGGATGCCTTCCTGGGTTCCGAGGGCACGCGCCACCCGCACCGAGTCCTCGACGGAGGCGTCGATCACCTCGTCGTAGGCTTCCCGGTCAAGGATTTCGGGGATGAAGTTGGCGCCCAGACCCTGAATCTTGTGCGGGCCGGGCGCGCCGCCGTTGAGGATCGGCGAATCCGCGGGTTCCACGGCGACGATCTGCACTCCGGGTTTGCGTTCTTTCAGGACCTGCCCGACGCCGGTGATGGTTCCGCCGGTCCCCACGCCTGCCACAAAGATGTCGACGGCCCCGTCGGTGTCCTCCCAGACCTCCTCGGCAGTTGTTGCGCGGTGGATGGCAGGATTGGCTTCGTTGGCGAACTGCTGCGCCCAGATGGCGTTCTCAGTCGTCGCCACGATGTCCTTGGCCTTGTCGACGGCGCCACGCATGCCCTCGGACCCCGGGGTCAACACAATCTCAGCGCCGTAGGCACGGAGCATCACGCGACGCTCGGTGGACATCGTCTCGGGCATGGTCAGGAGCACCCGGTAGCCGCGCGCCGCGCCGACCATGGCGAGCGAGATACCGGTGTTCCCGGATGTACCCTCCACGATGGTGCCGCCGGGCTTGAGCGCCCCGGCCTTCTCCGCTGCGTCGATGATGGCGACGCCGATCCGGTCCTTGACGCTGTTCGCGGGGTTGTAGAACTCAAGCTTCACGGCAACCTGGGCGTCGAGGCCCTCGGTGAGACGGTTGAGCCGGACCAGGGGGGTCCGCCCCACCAGCTGGGTGACGTCGTCGTAAATCTTGGCCATGGGTACCTGCCTAGGGTCGGGGTTTGGGGGAGTGCTCGCCGGATACTGCGCTGCGCGCTTGGATTCAGCCTAGCGGCGCGGCGTCCCGCCGCGCGTAAAAGTTAGTCGATCAGCCATTGAGCGTAATACTTGCGCGCCTTGGCCAGCTTCGGGTTGATGATCACGCGGCAGTACCCCTGTTCAGGGTGCTTGGCATAGAAGTTGTTGTGCCACTCCTCGGCCGGGTGGAACCGCGGCAACCGGATGACTTCGGTGACGATCGGGTCGGACCAGCTTTCCTGGTTCCGCTCGATAGCGCGCTCAAACAGTTCCTTCTGCTCGGTGTTCTGATAGAACATCGAGGACCGGTACTGCGTGCCGACGTCGTACCCCTGACGGTTCAGGGTGGTGGGGTCATGGGATACGAAGAACATGTCGAGGATTGTCTCGGCGGGGATGACCGTTTCGTCGAAGGTCACCGCCACTACCTCGGCATGACCGGTGGTGCCGGAGCAGACCGCGTCATAGTCGGGGTCGGGTGTGTGGCCACCGGTGTAGCCGGAGATCACGTCGGTGACGCCGCGGGTTTTTTGGTAAAGGGCGTCGAGGCACCAGAAGCAGCCTCCGCCGAGCACGAATGTCATCATGCCTATATCAATGCGTTGCCGGGCCAGAAGATTCCCGACGCTCTCCGCCAAGGACGTCGGAAGGGTAAGGACAATTGGGCTGTTCCCACTGGAGCAGGTACAACTAGAGCCATGGAAGCTGATCCGTTGATGACTGGCCAACGCTCCGACCACGGTGCCGGGAGCACCCCACCGCCCAGCGTGGGCGACGTGCTGCTAGCGGTTGAGGAGCTCTGGCCTGAAACCCTCGCGGAGAGCTGGGACGCGGTTGGCCTGGTGGTGGGGAAGCCCAGCAACCCGGCTTCGAAGATCCTGTTTGCTGTCGATCCGACCCACGAGGTCATCAGCGAGGCGCTTCAGTGGGGTGCCGATCTCATCATCACGCATCATCCGCTGATGATGAAGCCGGTCAATTCGGTGGCGGCGACCCACTTCAAGGGCAACGCGGTGCACCGGCTGATCGAGGGTGGATGCGCCCTCACCACGGTGCACACCAATGGCGACAGCGCCGTCGGCGGAGTATCCGATGTGCTGGCTGACGCGTTCGGTCTGGTGGATGTCCAGCCCCTCACGTCCTCGGCCGGTGGGTTGCCGGAGGAAGGGTTGGGGCGGGTAGGGAACCTGAGTGCCACCACCACCCTGGGAGACTTCGCGGGAGTGGTGTTCTCGATCCTTCCGGCAGTGGCCGGTGGTGTCCGGGTTGCGGGGGACCGTGACGGGCTGGTGCGCAGGGTGGCCGTCTGCGGCGGTGCCGGAGACAGCCTGTTAGATCAGGTACGGGCCAGCGGGGCGGACGTCTACGTCACCGCTGACCTGCGTCACCACCCCGTCTCGGAGGCGCGCGAGGCAGCCTCAAACGACCGGCCGTACCTGATCGATGTGTCGCACTTTGGCAGTGAGTGGCTGTGGCTGACCCCCGCTGCGGCGGCGCTGGCCCATGTGCTGGCGGACCACGGGTTCGACGCCGATATCCGGGTAAGCAGCGTCAATACCGACCCGTGGGACTTCGTGCTCACCCCGGGGATGCATTAGGGCCAGCGCAGCCGACGGCGTCCTGAGCTGCGGTGACCGTGGGAGGCGCCGTGCAATAGGGTAGATGGACGGGTAATCGGCAACCGCGGAGGTTTTACTGTGGCAAAAGCAGCACCGGCAGAACAGCTTAGGCTGTTGGAACTTCAGGCACTGGATTCGCGGTTGAACCAGCTGCAGCGGCAGGCCGCCACCGCACGGGCCAATCCGGCCCTTGCCGAGCTGGCAAGGCAGCTGGAAGGGACCGACAGCGAGCTGGTAGCCACCGCGACGGTCCTCAGCGACCAGGAACGGGACCTCACCCGCGCCGAGGATGACGTGCAATCGGTGGTGAACCGCCTGGAGCGCGACCAGAAGCGCCTCGACAGCGGGACCGGGAGCCCCAAGGACCTCACCGCCCTCCAGAGTGAGATCGCGTCGCTGACCAAACGGCGCTCTGACCTGGAGGACGTGGAACTGGACATCATGGAAAAGGTTGACGCCGCACGTGCCGCCAAGCAGGCAGCGCAGCAGCGCAAGGAAGAAGCGCTGGAGCGCCTCACCGCCATCGAAGCCACCCGCGACGTCGAACTGGCCACCATTGAGGCGGAAGCAGGTTCCGTCAGTACCCAGCGCAGTGAACTGGCGGCAACGTTCGACGCCGGGCTCCTGGCGTTGTACGAGAAGACCCTCGCCCGCCGCGGTGTCGGCGCGGCACGGTTGTTCCACGGCACATCAGAGGGCTCGGGAATGCAGTTGAGCCCCGGAGACCTGGCCGAGCTCAGGAAAGCCGCCGAGGACGACATCGTGTTCTGCCCCGACTCCGGTGCCATTCTGGTCCGCTTCGCCGAGTGGGGCAACTAGGCCAGTGCCCGCTGAACAGACCCTCTTTGACCATTCCAGCGACACCACCGAACCGGCCGCCGCTCCCTGCTTCCTGATCGTGGAGGCCGACGGCGGCTCCCGGGGAAATCCCGGACACGCCGGTTACGGTGCCCTTGTCCGGGACCCCGAGACAGGCGCCATCCTGGTCGAGAAGGCCGCCTATCTCGGGAAGGTGTCCAACAACGTCGCCGAGTATTCGGGGCTGGTGGCTGGTCTGGAACTGGCGAACGAGCTGGATCCCACGTGCCGAATCCTGGTCAAGATGGACTCCAAATTGGTGGTCGAGCAGATGGAGGGCCGCTGGAAGATCAAGCACGCCGACATGCGCGCACTGGCCACCAAGGCCCGCGCGGTGCTCGACCCCGCCCGGGTCAAGTACCAGTGGATCCCCCGCGAAATCAATAAGGATGCGGACCGGCTGTCCAACGAGGCCATGGATGCCGGGATGGCTGGCATCCCCTGGGTGCCGCGCGCTGCCTCACCCTCGGCTGCCTCACCCTCGGCTGCCGCTTCAGCACCGGGACCGGACACGTCCGACGCCGGACCGGAGCCAGTCAGGCAGCCCAGGGGCCGGCTGCACCACGTGGAGCTCTGGGTGAGGGACCTGCAGGAGGCAACCGACTCGATGGGCTGGCTGCTTCGGCAACTCGGGTTCACCGTCATGGAAACCTGGGCGGAGGGCATCAGTTTTCTCGGCGCCGACGGACTGTATCTGGTGATCGAATCGGGAACCGCCGTCGCCGACGAACCCCACCAGCGGTTGCACCCTGGGCTGAACCACCTGGCTTTCCGGGCGGGGACCCCTGCAGAGGTTGACCTGCTGGCCCGCAGGGCCACCAGCCACGGCTGGACCCCCATGTTTGCTGCCGCCTACCCGCATGCCGGTGGCAAGGACAGCTACGCGGCGTACCTGGAGAACCAGGCCGGCTTCGAAGTGGAACTGGTCGCCGATTGGGACGGCCCCGCGTAAGCCCAGCAAGGCTCAGCCGGGCAGGATAATGCTCAGCTGTGCCGGTTTACGAGGTGTTGCGGGGATCAGCTCGGCGCTCCAGCGCTCCCGGGTAGCCTTCAGCAGCTCCGCCGGCGTGTCCGGCTGCCGCGACCGCCGGGTCAGCAGATGCCGGGCCAATAGCCCACGGGTATGCTTCGCGGCGTGCGAGACCACTGTGCGCTTGCCATCCCGCTCGAGCAGGACGTTCACCGCGACGGTCCGCTCAGGGTGGCCGGCCCACGCGGTGGCGTAGGTGCTGGATCGGCAGTCGACCACCAGGGCGTCCCCGGACCGGTCCCCCAAGGGGCCCGCCAGCCGTGACTTCCAGAACGAGGAGAGCGTCCCCGTGGCGGGGAGCGTGACCGAGATGGATAACCGATAGGCCGGAATGGCATCAGCGAAACCCAGTGCACCCCAGAGGGCCGAAACCACTACCACCGATTCCTGGGCTTTGCGACGTTGCACCGGGGTCAGGGTGGGGTAGCCCAGCGCGTCATACAGCACACCGGAATAGATCCGGTAGGCGGGGGCCGCCGGCTGGTCGCGGAGTGTGACGTTCCGCAGCACCTCGGCTCCGAGGGACTGGCCCATTCCCAGAATGCTGTGGGCGGCGGGATCGGTGCTGGCGGCGGCGAGGGCATCCAGTACGGTCTCGCGGGCCTGCGTCAGTTCGGGGAACCGGAGCGTCCCCAGATTCACTGCCGGGCCCTTCACAGCGGGTGACTTACCTTCGGACGGTGGCAGCAGTATCAGCACCGCACCACTTTACCCATGATCATCGGGGGCCACAGAACCGAGCCACAGAACCATGCCACTGAACCGATCCACAGGTCGAAGCTGTTCTGCGTGCGCCGCGGAACTCCGCCAGCCCGTAGAATCAACTGAGGATGGGTTGACCAGGCGGTCGCGTTGGACCGGTCGCAGTGCCTTGTGCACTGGCTCCGGTTCACCGAGGAACGTCCGGGCTCCGCAGAGCAGGGTGGTGGGTAACGCCCACTCGGGGTAACCCGCAGGAAAGTGCCACAGAAAATAGACCGCTGTACCAGGCAGCAATGCCTGATGCAGTAAGGGTGAAAAGGTGGTGTAAGAGACCACCAGCGTGCCGGGTGACCGGTGCGGCTCGGTAAACCCCACCCGGAGCAAGGCCAGACAGGGCGCGCTTGAAGGCTGCTCGCCTGAGTGTCCGGGTAGGCCGCTGGAGGGCGTCGGCAACGGCGTTCGTAGATGGATGGCCGCCACTTCTTCGCTGGTGACGGCAGGAAGCACAGAACCCGGCGTATCGGTCAACCCATCCCTTTACCCCGGTGCCCGGTTCACTAACTCACGCACCGTCAGGTCCGGAGCCGAAATGCCCGGACCTGCCGCTCCGAAGGGAATCGGCCACAAGCCCGCAATGCAAACGTCCGGTACCGAATATTCCAGACCGGGGGAGTGAGGATTCTCCCCATCCTTTCCCTCTCCGAAATTGGCAGCGCCCGAATCGTCGTGGCGGACGATTGAATGAATGACGCTGCCTATTGCGTAAAGATTGATGTGCCGGACTGTAATAGGTGCACCAAGTGTCTTCGCCGTAAACTCGCCCCTGCGATGCTGAATCCGGCCGGTATCGTCCTGGTTGAGGAATGTCTGTTCAGCAAATCCACCGTGAAACTCGTTGCGCTACCGCCCTCTATTCCGGGGACAAGTTTGTCCACGACGCCGGGTCAACAAAGCGGCCCACCTGGGTCAATGGTCACTGACCTGATTGACGCGCACGGCCCGCTGGCCTTCCACGGCGCGTATTCCCCCGATGCAGTGGAGCACCTCGGGTATCCGGCTCCTGCGCAGAATGACCGAAAAGGGAATGGCAGCGCGAACATTCCGCGTTTCGAAGGCGCGATGCGAAATGAATTCGAAACATATTCCCAGACCTGGCCTGCGTGATAAACGAGGTTGAGACCAGGGGATTATCAGGGCGCGATAGCCGTGGGTCAATAGCCCCGAATGAAGTTTTTCCCGAATAGTGAAAGTGGCATCCGAGCGGTGTTTGCTCGGATACGCTATCCCAATGACAGACACCGTAGCGCCCCAGAAGTCGCTGCTGGTCCGTAATCCCAACTTCCGTGCACTGTGGCTTTCCGGCACCGTGGGCGTCCTGGGAACCGCTGTCACCTCCATCGCGCTGCCCGTCATCGCAGTGGTCGAACTGCAGGCCAGCGACTTCGCCGTCGCCGCCCTCGCTGGAATGACTTTCCTCCCCTGGTTGATCCTCGGCCTGCCGGTGGGTGTCTGGGTGGATCGGTGGCCCAGGAAGCCGGTCATCGTCTGGTCCCTCGTTGGCCGGATAGCAACCCTGGCAACCATCCCCGTTACCTTCTGGCTGGGGATCATGTCAGTGGCGCAGCTGTTCGTTGTCGCGTTCCTTGTCGGTCTCTCAGCTGTCTTTTTCACCCTGTCAGACCAGGCACTCATCCCGCAGGCTGTGTCCAAGGATGAGCTGGTCGAGGGCAACGGCCTGATGACCGCATCGTCGGCGTCGGCGGATGCGGCTGGCCGTGGCATCGCCGGCTGGTTGACGGTGGCGGTGGGTGCCTCCAACTCGCTGCTGGTGCAGATCATCACTTCCTTCGCATCCCTCTTCGCCATCTCCTCCCTCAGGCTCAAGGAAGCCGAGCCATATCAGGGGGAGCGGCGCATTTTCCGCGAGATGAAGGACGGTCTGCGCTACACCTTCAGCACCGGGCCGCTGCGCGCCATCCTCTTCAACGCTGCGCTCTGGAACCTTGGCGGCAGCATGGTGGCATCGCTTCTGGTGCTTTTGGTGCTGCGGACCCTGAACGAGTCGGAAATCTGGCTAGGGGTACTCCTGGCCGCAGCATCAGTCGGCGGAGCGCTGGGCGGCATTACCGTCAAACGGGCCACCGAACGGTTCGGATCAGGTCCGGTCTGGCGGTACGCCATGGTCCCCGGCGTCCTGGGGTACGCGTCGCTCCTGATCATGACCCCCGGCTACGGAATGCTCTGGGGTGTCGTGGGAATGTTCGTGATGGGCGTGTGCATCGCCTGGAACATCGTCGTTGGGTCAGCGTTCCGGCAACGGGTGTGTCCCCCCGCCATGATGGGCAGGCTCGGCGCCGCGTCCCGGATGGTCAGCTGGGGCATGCTCGGCGTGGCCAGTATCCTTGGAGGAATCCTCGCGGAACTGGTCGGCATCTGGAACGCCGTACTGATCGGCGTCCTACTGGCGGTGGCAGCGCCCCTGGTGGCCATCTTCGGACCGCTCCGCCACGTAGAGCGTCTTGAGGACCTGGAACCTGGGCAGGAACCCCGGGCCTGAAACCCTTGGCGGCCCTCTCTAGTGGCCGAACGGGTCCGGATCCACGCCCGGCATCCACGTCAGGCCGGGTACTCCCCAGTCGTTCTTCTTGATGGCCTTGCGGGCGGACCGGGAATACGGCTCGATGAGCCGGTCCACGAAGAGCCTGCCCTCCAAATGGTCATACTCATGCTGCATGCAGCGTGCAAACCATCCGGTGGCCACGAACTCCAGCCGCTCCCCGAAGCCGTCAAAACCGGTCACCTTGACCCAGTCGGCTCGCTTCAGCGGGAAGGACTCGCCCGGCACTGAAAGGCAACCCTCGGACTCCTCCTCCGGGTCGGGGTCCGCCCCCGAAATTTTGGTCGTCACCAGGGAGGGGTTCACCAGCACCCCGCGTGGCGCGACGTCGTCGTCGTTCTCCATGCCGTACACGAAGATCCGCTGGCCCACACCGATCTGGGGGGCCGCGAGCCCCACGCCGTTCGCCTCGTCCATGGTTTCGAACATATCGGCGATCAGGGCGCGCAGCTCGTCGTCAAACTCGGTGACGACGGCGGCCCGGCGGTGCAGCACTGGCTCACCGGTGATGGTGACGGGGCGAACAGTCATGGTGGTGTTTCCTGTGGATTGGGGTGGAAGTTCGGCTAGCGGCAGGTGTGTCAGCCGGCGATGTGGCGGCCGACGACGTCGCGCATGATCTCGCTGGTGCCGCCGAAGATGGTGAGCAACCGGGTGGCCAGGAACGCCTGGGCAACCGGGTATTCCAGGATGTAGCCATAGCCGCCGTGCAGCTGGAGGCAGCGGTCGGTGATCGAGGTGGCGCGTTCGCTGGCCCACAGCTTGACCCGTGCGGCGGCAGCGGCATCAAGGGTGCCCGCGTTGAAAGCGAGCATCGCCTGGTCGACGTAGGTTTCGGTGACCTCCACCTCGGTGAGGATGTCAGCGAGCTGGAAACGGGTGTTCTGGAAGTCGATGATCCGTTCCCCGAACGCGTTGCGCTCCTTGGTGTACGTGACGGTGGCCTCATAGATGGCGCGGGAGACAGCCGACGCGGCAACGGCGATCGCGAGCCGACCCTGCGGCAGTTGTTCGTGGGCATAGCGGAGTCCGTGACCGAGCTCGCCCACCAGGTTGTCGCCGCTCACCCGGACACTGTCGAAGAACAGTTCGGCAGTGTCAGAGGCTTTGAGGCCCATCTTGTCGAGCTGCTTGCCGGTGTTGTACCCATCACCCTTTTCGACCATGAAGAGTGAGAAGGAGTCGGCGCCGCCCCTGCCCGTGCTGCCGTCGGTGCGGGCCATCACCAGTGAGGCGTCACCGCTGATGCCGTTGCCGATGAAGGTCTTCTGCCCGGAGATCAGCCAGTCATCGCCGTCGCGCACGGCCTTGGTCCTGATCCCGCGGAGGTCGCTGCCCGCTCCCGGTTCGGTCCAGGCCACGCTGGTCACCCGTTCGCCGCTCACCATTCCGGGAAGCCAGCGCGACTTAAGATCATCGCTGCCGTAGGCGAGCAGGTGGGGGAGCACCATGTCGTCGTGGAGGTGGAAAGCCAGACCGACGGCCAGGTGGTTGGTCTTCGCGAACTCCTCGTCCATGACGGCGCGGAACCGGTAGTCGGGCATACCCGCACCGCCGAACTCCTCGGGCACAGCCAGGCCCAGCAGGCCCTGCTCACCGGCTGCGGTCCACAGGGTGCGGGGCATGAGGTGGTCCTGATCCCACTGGGCGTAGTGCGGCGATACCTCCCGGGAGGTGAACTCGGCCGCGACTTCACGGAACAGCAGATGGTCTTCTTCGAACACTGTGCGTTCCATGCGGTTCAACCTCCACGGTGATTCAACGCCGGCTGTCCCCGGCCTGGGTCTTACAGGTAAGGCCGCCCCCGAAGTTATTCAGGGGCGGCCTTCCGAGGTCATCTTTCGACCTACTTGGGGTGAGTAACGGGGCTTGAACCCGCGACCTCCTGGACCACAACCAGGCGCTCTGCCAACTGAGCTATACCCACCATGTGCCTTACGAAATGTCAGTCCTGCAGTTCATTCCTGCGGCAGAGTCACCTACAAAAGGCAGCGCAGACAAGTCTACACAATTTTTGCCGGGCCTTCGCCACCGGGGCTTCGCGGCGGCGTCGCGACCGCTGGGTCAGTCGGCCAGGGACCCGGCGATCGCCTTGCTGGTCGCTGAATCCGGGCCGGGGCTGGGCACGAAAACGGACTCCCGGTAGTAACGCAACTCACGGATGGAATCGCGAATATCCCCGAGCGCCCGGTGCCCGCCGCTCTTGGCGGGGGACTGGAAGTACGCGCGGGTGAACCATCGCCGGGCGAGTTCCTTGATGGTCGATACGTCGATGACCCGGTAGTGCAGGTGCTCAATCACGGCCGGCATGTCGCGGGCGAGGAACGAGCGGTCAGTCCCGACCGAGTTGCCGCCCAACTGGGCCTTCCGGGGGTCGGGGACCCATTTCATGATGTAGCTGAGCACCTCTGCTTCGGCTTCCTTCATGCTGATGCCCTGGGGGAGTTCGGTCAGCAGGCCCGACGTGGTGTGCATGTCGCGCACAAAGTCGCCCATCTGCGCCAGGGCCGCGTCATCGGGCTTGATAACGACGTCGACACCGTCACCCAGGATATTCAGCTCGGAATCCGTCACGAGGACAGCTACTTCGATCAGTGCGTCAGCCTCGAGGTCAAGCCCCGTCATCTCGCAGTCGATCCAGACAATGTGTTCATTAGATATCGGCACCTCCCAAATGTACCGCGCCTCCCGGCTGGGCCGACGTCGTACCCCGCGGAGACCCCGCGTCCCGGTGCGCGGCGTTACCGGCCCCGGCACAGGGGGCGATGCTAATATCTAGCCAGTCTGCCCGGTCAGAAGTGCAGAAGTTTCGTGTTCCACCGAGGATTGGATAACAGCAGATGACCGCCCAGGTGCCAGCGGACGCCTCGCAGCCCCGGACGGACGCAGCTTTGGCTGGCCGACCAAACGTGGCAGTCATCCAGGGATTCACTGGGTCCCTGCTGATGATGATCGGGTCCTATGGGGTGGGCTGGCTGTCGCTGGCATCAGTGGAGTTGCGCAGGATTCCCATCATCATGTGGATGCGGTTCGAACCGGCCGGAGCTGTGGTGTCGGTCCTGATCCTGGCGCTCGGTGGGATGCTCTTGGTGAGGTCCTGGCTGCGGCTCGGTCAGCGGCTGTACGGGTGGGGCCCGGAATCCCGGCCAGTGATTCTTCGCGCCGTCATCGCCTGGGGCGCCCCGATGTGCCTGGCCTTGCCGTTGTTCAGCCGGGACGTGTTTGCCTATATCGCCCAGGGGCAGGTGGTCCTCTCCGGGCTGAACCCCTACGTCGACGGTTACTCGCAGATCTCCAACTACCTGCAAATCGGGGCAGACGACTTGTGGGCGCAGAGTCCCACCCCGTACGGACCGGTGTTCCTCTGGATTGAGGCCCTGGTGGTGGGCATCACCAACGGGCAACCCGACTTCTCGGTGCTCCTGTTCCGGCTCATCGCGATTGTCGGTGTGGTGATGTGCGTCTACTACGTGCCCAAGCTCGCGGAACTGCACGGTGTTAACCCCAACCGGGCGCTCTGGCTTACCGCCGCGAACCCGCTCTTCCTGATCAATTTCATTGCCAGCATCCACAACGATGCGCTGATGATCGGTCTCGCACTCTCCGGCCTGTACCTCGCCGCAACTCAAAAGCCCTGGCGGGCGGTGCTCCTGGTCACGCTGTCGGTTGCGATCAAACCCATCACCTTGATCTTCCTTCCGTTCATCGGTCTGATGTGGGCCGGCAAGGGAGCAAACTGGCGGCGGAAGTTCCTCTACTGGGCGCTCACAGCGGGGATCTCCTTCGGCATCCTGTGGGTGATGGGACTGATCAACGGCTTCGCTTTCGGGTGGGTCGGTGCGCTGAGCACCCCCGGCAGCGTCTGGATCTGGTACGCGCCGATCGGTTTCCTGGGCATGATCGTCATGATCCTCGGGGACGCCGTGGGACTCGACGGCCAGGCCTTCGCCGAGGTGGTGTATTTAATCGGCCGGCTGGTGGCGCTGGCGATTATCGGCTGGCTGATGTTCACCGGGGAGCACAGCAGGCTGGTCCGCCGACTGGCTCTGGCCTTCGCCGCGATCGTCTTCCTCGCCCCCATGATTCAGTCCTGGTACGTGGTCTGGCTGATCCCGTTGTTCGCAGTCACCGGCATTCGCAACGACTGGCAGGTCAAAACCCTCTACTTCCTCGTGTCGTTCTTTATGATCTATGCCATTTCGGATCAGCTGGATATTTTTCCCTACTTCGAGCTGAGTCTGACGGTGGCACGGCAGGTGGCAGCGGTCGTCGCGCTGGGCTTTGCCCTGTACCTGGTTTTTGTTGATCCGAAAACCAAAATCCTGTTCCGGAAACGGTACGAGGAGCCGGTGGCGGGCGGGCTACGCTAGCGGTCGCTGGCCGGTCCAACATGCTTTCTGGGCCCGAACCGGCGATACTTGGACGATGACCGACTCCACAGAACACATCTTCAGCGGCGAATTCGAGATCTCTGTCTGGAGTCCGGAACCCTACTCAGCGCCAGGCTCCTCGAGTGAACTGACCAAGGTGAGCGCCACGAAAGTCTTCAGCGGCGGCCTTGTTGGAACCAGCTCAGCAGAGCTGCTGATGGCGGGCAACGACTACGGTGCCGGCTATGTCGCCTCCGAGGTATTCACCGGTTCGGTGGATGGCAGGGAAGGCACCATGATCGTGCAGCACTGGGGGATCGCTGAGGGTACCGCCGCCGCCAGTTCGGGCCACATCATTCCGGGATCGGGGACCGAGGGCCTGAAGGGAATCTCCGGGAAGGCCGTTTACTCCCAGGACGCCGCTGGCCAGCACCACCTTGAGCTCAAGGTCACCTTCGGAGACTAGAGTCCGCACGACTCCTGGCTGTCATCCACCGGCATGATTCTGGTGCCCCCGGCGCGACTCGAACGCGCAACCTACGGATTAGAAGGCCGTTGCTCTATCCATTGAGCTACGGGGGCCGACGGCGGAGATCTCCACGCCACCGCAAGTTTATCGTCAAGTTGGACGAACGCCAGTCGGCGACTCTCCCTCCACGCCGGGTTCCTCCCCTCAGGTTGTCCACATAGGGCTGTCGCGGCTCCCTCTGAAACCCCGGTACCGGTGAAATAGTGTCTGCTGGCATACCCGCCAGCGCACACCTTTGCTGAAGGGGAATTCGATGAGCGACAACATCACCGTCCGCGGCTATGTGGCCACCGACGTTAAATCGGGAGTCGCCGTGAGCGGCCTCGCCTACGCGAGTTTTCGAATGTGCTCGACCGAGCGCCGCTTCGACCGCCAAACCAATTCGTGGACGGATGGCCAAACCAACTGGTACACCGTGTCAATGTTCCGCCAGCTTGCCACCAATGCCGGGGTGAGCATCAAGAAAGGGGACAAGGTGATGGTCACCGGGCGGCTGCGGGTCCGGCCCTGGATCCGTGAGGACGGACGAACCGGCACCTCCGTGGACATCGATGCGGACACTGCAGGACATGACCTGATGTGGGGCACGGCGCACTTTCGCCGGACCAGCGCGGACCGCGCGGGCACCGAGGCTTCAACCGCTGGTGACCCACCGGATGTCCACGACTCGGATGTCGACTACCCGGATGTTGATCGGGACACCGGCGAGATCTTCGGCGACCCGGGTGATGCGGCGGCTCCTGAGGGGAATGACTCCTCCGGTGCTGAGCCCCCCGGCGATTCCGACCATACCGGGGGTGAACAATCAGCCCGACAGCTCACCGACGCACCGTTTTAGTCCCGCGGCGGCTGCTGCACACAAATGGGAGATAGGTGGGTGCAGCGACTAGCCTTGAGGTATGGCGGAATTTATCTACACAATGACCAAGGCACGCAAGGCTGTCGGCGACAAAGTAATCCTCGACGACGTCAGCATGTCCTTCTACCCCGGCGCGAAGATCGGCGTCGTGGGTCCCAACGGCTCGGGCAAGTCGACCATCCTGAAAATCATGGCTGGCCTGGATACCCCTTCCAACGGCGAAGCAAAGCTCAGCGCCGGCTACTCGGTAGGGATCCTGCTGCAGGAACCACCACTGAATGAGGAAAAAACCGTCCTGGGCAATGTGCAGGAAGGCGTCGGGGAAATCTACGGCAAGATCCAGCGGTTCAACGAGATCTCCGAAGAAATGGCCAACCCCGACGCAGATTTCGACACGCTGCTCGAGGAAATGGGCAAGCTCCAGGAAGCCATTGACTCCGCAGACGCGTGGGACCTCGATTCGCAGCTGGAACAGGCAATGGACGCCCTGCGCTGCCCACCGCCCGAAACCGATGTCACTATCCTGTCCGGTGGTGAACGGCGCCGCGTTGCGCTCTGCAAGCTTCTCCTGCAGAAGCCCGACCTGTTGCTCCTTGATGAGCCCACCAACCACCTCGATGCCGAAAGCGTGCTCTGGCTGGAGCAGCACCTGAAGAGTTACTCTGGCGCTGTCCTGGCAGTGACCCACGACCGGTACTTCCTGGACCACGTCGCCCAATGGATCGCCGAAGTGGACCGCGGCCACCTCTACCCCTACGAAGGCAACTACTCCACCTACCTGGAGAAGAAGCGCGCCCGTCTTGAGGTGCAGGGCAAGAAGGACGCGAAGCAGTCCAAGCGCCTCACCGAGGAACTCGAATGGGTTCGATCCAACGCCAAGGGCCGCCAGACCAAGTCCAAGGCTCGGCTCGCCCGGTACGAGGAGATGGCTTCCGAAGCCGAGCGCACCAAGAAGCTCGATTTTGAAGACATCCAGATCCCGCCCGGCCCACGACTGGGCAACCAGGTCATCGAAGCCACCGACCTGCGGAAGGGCTACGACGACCGGATCCTGATCGACGGGCTGTCCTTCTCACTGCCGCGCAACGGCATCGTCGGCGTTATTGGCCCCAACGGTGTCGGCAAGACCACTCTGTTCAAAACCATCGTGGGGCTCGAGCCGATCGACGGCGGCAAACTGACCATCGGTGATTCGGTCAAGATCTCCTACGTTGACCAGTCGCGTGGCGGCATCGATCCCGACAAGACCCTGTGGGAGGTCGTCTCCAACGGACACGACTTCATCCAGGTCGGCCAGGTGGAGATGCCCTCGCGTGCCTACGTGTCAGCGTTCGGGTTCAAGGGTCCTGACCAGCAGAAGCGTGCCGGAGTGCTCTCCGGTGGTGAGCGCAACCGGCTGAACCTGGCGCTGACCCTCAAACAGGGCGGAAACCTGCTGCTGCTCGACGAACCGACCAACGACCTCGACGTCGAAACTCTCTCGAGCCTGGAGAACGCTCTTCTCGAGTTCCCCGGCTGCGCCGTGGTGGTCTCGCACGACCGCTGGTTCCTCGACCGGGTGGTGACCCACATCCTCGCCTATGAAGGCACCGAGGAAAATCCGGACAAGTGGTACTGGTTCGAGGGTAACTTCGAATCCTATGAGGAGAACAAGGTGGAGCGCCTCGGCGCTGATGCCGCGAAGCCTCACCGCGTCACCCACCGCCGCCTGACCCGCGACTAAAACCAACACGGCCGTACGTCAGGACAGCCAGGCAAACGAAAAGGGCGCGTCCCGCGGTGACCACAGACTGGTCACCGCGGGACGGGCCCTTTGGCCTACCCGGACGATCAGTCGGGTACCCGGACCATTCCCTCCTGGGCGACGGTCGCCACCAATTCCCCGGCACGGTTGAAGATCTGTCCCGTGGACAGGCCACGGGCTCCCGACGCGCTGGGGGAGCGCTGCACGTAGAGCAGCCACTCGTCCACCCGGACCGGACGGTGCCACCACATGGCATGATCCAGGCTCGCGACACTCATCCCCGGGGTGATCCAGCTCAACCCGTGCTGACGCAGGATCGATTCCAGCAGTGTGTAGTCGCTGGCATAGGCGAGAGCCGCCCGGTGCAGTCCCTGGTCGGAGGGCATGGGGGCGAACGTCTTCATCCACACGGCGTTGTGAGCCACCCGATCGCCGTCGTGCTGCACGTAGAGCGCGCCGTCCACATGCCGGATGTCGAAGGGGCGGTCGAAGGACCAGGCCTTGGCCAGCGGATGGTCCATCTCACCCAACAGGTCGGCCGTGCTCGGCAGCGTCTCGGGATCCGGCATGCCCTCGGGCATCCGCTCCTGGTGGCTGAGCCCGTCGTCGGGCTCCTGGAACGAGGCGATCATCGACAGGATCGGCACACCATTCTGGTAGGCATGGGTTCGGCGCGCCGAGAAGGAGCGCCCGTCGCGCAGCCGCTGCACGCCGAACGTGATCGGTTGCAGCGCATCTCCGGCCCGGAGGAAGTAGCCGTGCATTGAGTGGACCTCACGGGTCGGCTCGACCGTCCGGATCGCAGCGATCAAAGCCTGCCCGAGTACCTGGCCCCCGAAGATCCGCCGACCTGCCTGCTGCACAGAGGTTCCGACAAAAATTTCCTCGTCGGTTTGCGCTCCGTCAGCGCTGCTCAGATCAAGCAGATCGACCAGGGTTTGGGTGGGATCGACCGTGGACTCGACTGCCATGGATCTGGTTCTCCTTGTGATGCGGGGGAAGGGAAGGCTGCCGCGCCGCGTGAACGGCGCGGAAAGTACCTCTGACCTTAGACGCACCGGAGTCCACCCCTCAACACGGCTGGCGATTATGGCTGTGGTTAGCCGGAGCAGCAACCGTTTGAGAGGATTGCAGCATGCCCCGGATTCAACGCTTCCCCATTCAGCTCCGCTTCGGCGACGAAGATTCCTACGGACACGTCAACAATGTCCGGTTCCTCCAGTATCTTGAGGATGCCAGGGTGCAGTTCATCCACCACCCGCTGTCGGACTCGGCTCCCGACGGTGCTGCGGAGCAGGACACGCTGCTAAATCTGATCGGTCCCGACCACTTCACCCTGGTGGCACGGCACGAGATCGAGTACTCGGCACCCCTGAATTACCGCCCAGCCCCCCTGGAGATCAGCATCTGGGTGACAGGCGTCGGCGGTTCCAGCTTCGACCTCGGCTACCAGATTGCCGAGCCGGACGGATCGGCGAGCTACGCCCTCGCGGCCTCCACCATGATCCTGGTCAACCGGGCCACCGGCCGGCCAGCGAAACTCAACGACGTGCAGCGCGCCGCGCTCGAGCACTGGCTCGGCGAACCAGTGTCTTTCCGACGCCGGTCGAACGGCTAACCGGTGGAACCACACTCACCGTCATCGGAGCTGGTCTTCGCCGATCAGTGGAATGTCGCCGATCTGCGCACTTTCGTTGCCCGCGCGCGGGCCGCCGAGGATGGCGCCGTCAGGTTGCAGGCTGCCGGCAGCGTCCTCGCCGCCTACATCTGTATCCTTCGCCCACGGATCCTGGGCGAAGCCACTCCGACGGTCCTGGGACTGCGGACCATGCCGCTGAACACCCCCGCCCAGGTGGACGTAACGGTGGCACTGGCATCGGTGTCGGACCGGCTTGCCCGCATGGCTGAGGATGACGTGGTGCTGCAGGTGCCGCCGACCACCGTCACCGAAAGCTGGACGGGAGTCCTTCCGCCGCGCGCCGGATGGGAGTCCCACGGGGACCTGGACGCCGGCGTGGTTGAAACCGCAGCCCGAACCGGAATCCGGGAAGTTGCGGAAACTGTGCCCAACAACCCGGGTGCCCTGATCGTGAACAGCGCGAGGGGAGCAATCTGGGGCCGCAGCATCGAGGGCCTGCCGGTGGAGGTGCCCGCGGGAGCAGCCTTCGGCGCCTTCGCCCTGGGGTTCCTCGCGAAGGGTGAACGCCCAGCCATTTTCACCAACGGACGATGGACCAGGATCAGCACCTCGCGGGGACACGTGCTATCGCGGATCCCGACCGTCCTCTGACCGGCCGGTTCACAAGGTTCGGGTCCTAGCGCTTGTCGGCAGAGTTGACCATCGAATGGGCGGCCCGCTCCAGGTAATCCCACAGGGTCGCCTCGTGCAGGGGCGCCAGGTCAAGTGAGTCGACCGCCGCGCGCATGTGCGTGAGCCAGTGGTCGCGTGCCCGCGGCGACACGGTGAACGGCATGTGCCGCATCCGCAGCCGGGGATGGCCGCGCTGGTCACCGTAGGTCTTGGGTCCGCCCCAATACTGCTCCAGGAACATCAGCAGCCGCTCCTTCGCTGGCCCCAGGTCTTCCTCCGGGTACATCGGACGCAGCAGCTCATCCCCGGCGATGCCGTCGTAGAAGACGTCTACCAGCTGCACGAAGGTCGGGTGACCTCCCACCGCCTCATAAAAGTTGTCGGTGTAGGCGGGCTGGTCGAAACGTGGCCCCACCGGGGTCAGTTTGGCCAGCGGCTCACCGAACCGGGACGGGATGGGGATGCCTTCGGGGCTTCCAGGGGTGGTCATTATTTCTCTCCTGTCGGTTCGTCGGCCGCTACCGGGGGCACATAATTGCCCTGTGAACGGTTGCCCACTTTCATGATGTCCCCGTTACGGATGTACCAGATGGACCCGTTCTCGTCGATCAGCCGGGTGATCCGCAGGCCGACCGACTGCACCACTCCCACGGTGTCCCCGACCTCGATGATGTCGCCAATTCCGTACTGGTCCTCGAGGGTGATGAAAAACCCGAGGAACGCGTCCCTGATGATCTCGCGGGCGCCGAAGCCGATCGCAATACCCACAATGCCCACGCTGGCGAGAATCGGACCGATATCCACGCCGAGCGCCTGCAGCGCCATCATGATGGCGATGATGGCAATGGTCAGTCCCGACACGCTGCGCAGCAACGCGCCGATGGTTTCAGTGCGTTGGACCCGCCGCTTGTGGTCGAGCGTGCGCAGGACCGGCTGCGCCCACTTGAAGTGGGGCTTCTTGAACAGGTCGGAACCGCTGCGCACCCGGCGCACCATGCGATTAATGACAAACCGGACCACCAGCCACAACACCAGCCCTGCCACGATGATGATGGCGGCGTTCAGTAGCTGGTCTCCTAGACCGATCTCGGTGGGGGACTGCATGGGGGAGTGACCGATTCCTTCACTGGCTCAGGTGGGCTCTCCGCGCGGCGGAAAGGGTGTCTGCTCCTAGGCTAGCGCCGTAGGCTGGGCTGATGCGCATCCTGATCCTCGGTGGAACCGTATTTCTCTCCCGGCGAATCGCCGAGATCGCGCTCGATCTCGGCCACGAGGTCACCTGTCTGGCCCGCGGCACATCGTCCATGCCGCCGCAGGGTGCCGCGTTCGTCCGGGCTGACCGTGACGGGCCCACGCCCTACGCCGCAGTGGATCAGGACTGGGACGTGGTGGTTGAGGTGTCGTGGCAGCCCCGCCAGGTCGAGGAGGCGCTGCGGTCACTGGGCGGCAGGGCAGGTCTCTGGATCTATGTCTCCAGCTGTTCCGTTTACGCCGACAATTCGGTGCCCGGCGCCGACGAGGGCGCCGCGCTCCTTCCTTCGTACAACGGTGACATCCCCGCACCTGGCGAGTCATACGGCGAGGCGAAGGTGGCCTGCGAAGAGCTATGTCACAGGTATCGCGGTGCCGGTGTCCTGATTGCCCGTCCCGGGCTGATCTCCGGCCCGGGAGACCTCAGTGACCGGTTCGGCTACTGGCCGGCCCGGCTCGCCCGCGGCGGAACGGTGATCGTCCCGGCGATGCGTGAGCGTTCGACCCAGACCATCGACGTGGACGACCTCGCCGGATGGCTCCTCACCGCGGCCGCCCGGAACCTGACCGGTGTATTCAACACGGTTGGCCCGTCCACCGGGTTCGGTGACCTCATGGACCGGACAGCGTCCCAGGTCGGCTTCGAGGGCGTGATCCGATGGGTGGATCCAGACTGGCTGACGGAGCACGGCGTCGCCTACTGGGCTGGCCCGGATTCCCTGCCCCACTGGTTGCCGGAAGGCTATGCAGGGTTCGCCTCCCGATCGGCTGCGGCTGCCCTGGCCGAGGGGCTGTCCCAGCGACCCGTCGACGAGACGATCCAGCGGGTGCTGGAGGATGAACGACGGCGGGGGCTTGGCCGGGAGCGGAAGTCGGGGCTGATCCCAGACACTGAGGATAAGCTGCTCGCGCAGCTACCGGATAATTGACTCCCGGACCAGCAACGCCCTAGGCGTGCTCCTGGGCGTCCTCGGCAACCATCACCACTGGCTCGTGGTTGACCGGAAAATTGACCGACCGCGCGATGAAACAGGACGCAGCGGCCTCACGGTGGATGGACTGTGCCGTGTATTTCATCAACTGGTCGGTGATTGTCACCCGGGGTTTGAGGGTGACACTGAGGAACTCCCCGCTGCCGTCAGCGTTCAGTCGCATGGTTCCGACAGCGGTATCCTCGTACGCCGTCACCACCACGCCGTGTTTCACCGCCATGTGAAGGTACGCGAGCAGATGGCACTGGGAGAGCGCGGCGAGCAGCAGTTGCTCCGGGTTCCAGCGGTCCTCGTCCCCATGAAACGTGGGGTCCGCCGTGCCCAGAAGTAACGGCGGACCCTTGGCCGAGACCTCATTTTCCCGACCGTAACCGCGGTAGGAGCGAGTGCCTTCGCCGCGGTTACCCGTCCAGGTGGTGTTGACCCGATAGTGGTGCTCGGAGAGGTTCATGGCTCAAAGCTACACCCGAATCCACCGGTTTTTACCGGTCGACGGCCTGCGCTTTCAAGGCCCGGACAATCCCGTCCTGGCTCTCCACCACCAGCCGTCGAAGCGAGGTGCTGTCGGCGTCGAGCGTGGACAGAAAAGCCATCGATTTAGCCAGGGTGTCCTGGGTGTTCAGCCTCGACGGGTACAGGCCCACAATGATCTGCTGGGCGATCTCATGGGTGCGGCTGGCCCAGACCTCCGGGGCTGCAGCGAAGAACTTGTCCACGTAGGGTGCCAGGAGCGCAGGGTCGTGGACCCTCATGAAACCGGTGATTGCCGAGCGCTGCGCAGCGTTGGGCAGATCGGACTGTTCAACGATACTGCGCCAGGCATCCGCCTTGGCCTCAGCTGTCGGGATGGCCGCCTTCGCCTGTGCCGCCGCGAGCTGGCCGGTCGCCGTCGCGTCGCGCTCAAGCTCCGCGTCGATGTCGGACTGCCCGAACCGGCCGCCCGCCACCAGCGAGGTGACAAGTTCCCATCGGAGATCAGCATCGATTTCCAACCCCTCCGGGACCAGCGAACCGGAGAAGATGGCCTCCACGGTGTCCAGGTGGGCGTCGGTCTGCGCATGGCCCGCAAATGCCTTGATGAACTGCAACTGCGAATCCGATCCGGCGTCAGCTCCGCGTGCCAGCTCCCAGAGGCTCTCCGCTGCCGTGACGGTCATCGCGGAGCGGTCTGCGGGATTGACGTAGAACGCGAGTGTGGTCGCCAGCTGGCGCAACAGCACCAACACCACCGACGAGTCGGACTCGGAGGCGATGTTCTGAAGGATCAACTCGACATAGTTCCGTGCGGGGGTCTCCCCATCCCGCGCCGCGTCCCAGGCCGACGCCCAGACCAGGGTGCGGGGGAGCGAGTCGTTGAAATCCTTCAGATGACGGGTCGCGGTCAGCAGTGACACCTCGTCCAGGCGGATCTTCGCGTAGGCAAGATCGTCGTCGTTCAGCAGCACCAGGTCCGGACGGGACCGGCCCACCAGCTCCGCCACGTCGGTGCGTTCGCCGTCGACGTCGAGCTCCACCCGGTCGGTGCGCTGCAGCTTCCCTGCGCCATCCAGGGTGTAGAACCCGATCGCCAGGCGGTGCGGCCGGATAGTGGGGTAGTCGGCCACGGCGGACTGAAGCACAGCGAAGCTGGTGATTACGCCGCCGTCGTCGGTCTCGATGTCGGGGCGGAGAGTGTTCACTCCCGCAGTCTCCAGCCACAGCGACGACCATTCCTTCAGATCACGGCCGCTGGCTGCCTCCAGTTCGGACAGCAGGTCCACCAGTTCCGTGTTCTTCCAGGAATGCTTCCCGAAGTACTCCCTCACCCCCTCCATGAACTTGTCCTGGCCCACCCAGGCCACCAGCTGCTTGAGCACCGAGGCACCCTTCGCGTAGGTGATGCCGTCGAAGTTGACCTGAACGTCTTCCAGGTCATTGATCTCGGCGACGATCGGGTGGGTGGACGGGAGCTGATCCTGGCGGTAAGCCCAGGCCTTTTCCAGCGACGCGAAGGTGGTCCAGGACTGCTTGAACTCGGTCGCCTCGGAGGCGGCAAGCGTGGACATGAACTCGGCGAAGGACTCGTTCAACCAGAGGTCGTTCCACCACCGCATGGTCACCAGGTCGCCAAACCACATGTGCGCCAGCTCGTGCAGGATGGTGATCGCCCGGCGCTCGACGGTGGCGTCGGTAACCCGGGACCTGAAGACGTAGCTTTCAACAAGCGTGACCGCTCCGGCGTTTTCCATCGCCCCGGCGTTGAACTCGGGGACAAAGAGCTGGTCGTATTTGGGGAAGGGGTAGGGCGTGCCGAACTGCTCCTCGAAAAAGGTGAAACCCTGCCGCGTCAGGTCGAAGACGTTCTCCGCGTCGAGGTGCTGCATCAGTGATTTCCGTGCGAAAACACCCAGCGGGATGACGCGGCCGTCCGAGCTGGTGAGCTCACTGCGGACGGACTGGTACGGGCCCGCGATCAGGGCCGTGACATAGGAGGACAGGACGCCGGTTGGATCGAAGGACCAGGTGGACGTCGCTCCGCCGTCATCGACCGAACCGGCAGCCACGGGCTCGGGGGTGGGCGAATTGGAGATGACATCCCAGTGCGACGGGGCCGTGACGGTGAAACGGAACGTTGCCTTCAGATCGGGCTGCTCGAAGACAGGGAATACCCGCCGTGAATCGGGTACCTCGAACTGGGTATAGAGGTAAACCTCGTTGTCCACCGGGTCGACGAAGCGGTGCAGACCCTCTCCGGTATTCATGTAGAGCATCTCGGCGACGACGACCAGCTCGTTCGTCGCAGCGAGGGTGGGTAGCTGGATGCGAACGCCGTCGGAAACCTCTGCGGGATCGAGGTCGACGCCGTTCAGCGTCACCTGCGAGACGGCGTTGGTTACCGCGTCGATGAAGGTCGAGGCTCCCTGGGTACCCGTGAACCGCACAACGGTCCGGGATTCGAAAACGGTGTCCCCGCGGGTGAGGTCCAGATTGATGTCATAGGAGGTGACGCTGAGCAGTTCGGCGCGGGCTCGTGCCTCGTCGCGGGTCAGATTCATGCCTGGCAAGGTGGAGCCTTTCGGGAAACATGGGGAATGCCCTGTGGGTGGCGGGCGCGTTCTGTGATGCAGCTTACGCAGCACTGTCATTGTTTCACCAGCCACGACCATCGCGCACACCCACCGAACAAGTACCCTTGAGGGCAACCACACACCACACTCGAAACGGAATTTTCATGCGCGTTCATATCGCCACTGACCACGCTGGCATGGAGCTCAGCGCCCACCTGATCGACCACCTGCGCCGCTCCGGCTACGAGGTCATCGACCACGGGCCGCAAATGTACGACGCCGAGGACGACTACCCCGGATTCTGCATTAACGCCGCACAGGCAGTGGTCATGGACCAGCAGGCGGGGCGCGATGCGTTGGGGATAGTGCTGGGCGGATCCGGCAACGGGGAACAGATGGCGGCCAACAAGGTGCGCGGCGTGCGTGCCGCACTGGCCTGGAACCTGGATACCGCGAAGCTGGCCCGGCAACACAACGACGCCAACGTGGTGGCCGTGGGGGGACGGCAGCACTCGGTTGAGGAGGCAACCAGCATCATCGAGGCCTTCCTCGCCGAGCCGTTCAGCGAGGCGGAACGTCATGTTCGCCGGATCGGGCAGATCGCTGCCTACGAGACCACCGGCAGCGTCGGGGGGTAGCGGGTATGCCCGAAGGCCATTCGATTCACCGGCTGGCGTCACAGCTTTCGTCGGTGTTCGGCGGTCAGCGGCTGGCCGCCTCAAGCCCGCAGGGCCGGTTCGCTGCCGGCGCGGCCGGGCTGAACGGCCGCGTGCTGATGGGCGCGGCTGCTCACGGCAAGCAACTGTTCGTCGAGTTCGCCGACGCCCCGCACGACAGTCACACGCCGCCGATTTTCCTGCGGGTGCATCTGGGCCTGTACGGGGCATGGAGCTTCGGTGGGGACCGGACTTTCATGGGCGCCTCAAGCATCGGCGCGCCGCGCAGGGTGGGGGAGCGGGAAGTCGATGGGACCCCCGATGCCGCCTACACCGGGCCCCCGGACCCCGTGGGAGCGGTCCGGCTGCGCCTTGCCAGCGACTCCGGCTGGGCGGATCTGCGTGGTCCCACAGCGTGCGAGGTCATCACCGGCCCGGAACGCGACGCCGTCATCGACCGGCTGGGGCCCGATCCGTTGCACGATGATACGACCGGAGACGACGCCGCGCGCTTCACCGCCGGGGTGCGCAAGAGCACAAGCCCGGTGGGATTGCTGTTGATGAACCAGGCGGTGATCGCCGGGGTGGGAAACATTTATCGCGCCGAAGCCCTGTTCAGGCGGAAGCTCAACCCCAGGCTCCCCGGGAAGTCAGTCAGTGCTGCGGAGGCGTCAGCGCTGTGGCAGGACATTGGGCAGATCATGCGTGACGGGGTGCGGGACGGAAGGATCATCACCACCCTGCCTGTCGACCGTGGTTCGAAAGCAACACGGGTGAAGCGTGAGGACGCTCACTATGTCTACGGACGGGCCGGGCTGCCCTGCCGGCGCTGCGGCACCGCCGTGGCGCTGGCGGACCTGGCCGCGCGCAAGCTCTACTGGTGCCCGGACTGTCAGGCCCAGTAGGTGTAGCCAGCACATCAGCTAACGAGTTAACCCAGTTAACGAGAAAAGCACCGCCGTGAGGCTGGTGCTTTTCGTTTGTCTCTGGAGGGGATGACGGGAATCGAACCCGCATCATCAGTTTGGAAGACTGAGGCTTTACCACTAAGCTACATCCCCAAGAATCCGAGCTAATCCTTCACTGCTTCAGCGGCTCAGACCGTCGGAACGCCTATAACTACACCACAGGCAAGGCCATTTAGCCAAATGTGCAACTGGGGCAAAAGTTACGTAGACTAATGGCTGCACTTACGGGGTGTAGCTCAGCTTGGTAGAGCGCCTGCTTTGGGAGCAGGAAGTCGCAGGTTCAACTCCTGTCACCCCGACTCTGCATTATCGCCGCGGATGCCGTTCCGGTAATTCCACGGACGCCGTGTGGTCAAACATCTTCAATCATTCAGGAGTACTACGCCGTGAAGAGCGCTGTCGAAAACCTCACTCCCACGCGAGTGAAGCTCAATGTTGAAGTTCCTTTCGAGGAGCTGAAGCCGAACATTGATGCGGCTTACAAGACCATCTCCGCGCAGGTCCAGGTTCCGGGCTTCCGTAAGGGTCGTGTTCCCAACCAGCTGATTGACCAGCGTGTGGGCCGCGGCTACGTCATCGAGACTGCCATCAACGACGGTCTGAATGACTTCTACCAGAGCGCTGTTCAGGAAACCGGAATCCGGCCCCTGACCCGCCCTGAGGTTGAGATCACCGAAGTGCCGGACCCCGCCGCCAAGGATGGACAGCTCCTGTTCACCGTCGAGCTGGATGTCCGCCCGGAGATCACCCTTCCCGAGTACTCGGGTCTTGAAGTAACTGTTGAAGCAGCTGAGGCTTCCGACGCCGACGTCGACAAGGCTCTGGACGAGCTGCGCGGCCGGTTCGGCACCCTCACCGCGGTGGACCGCCCAGCAGCCGACGGCGACTTCCTTACCCTGAACCTGGTGGCAACCGTCGACGGCGAGCAGGTCGACGCCGCCCAGGACGTTTCCTACCAGATCGGTTCCGGAACCATGCTTGAAGGCATGGACGAGGCCGTCACCGGACTGAGCGCCAACGAAGACGCCATCTTCGAGACCACCCTGGCCCGCGGCGACAACGCTGGTGCCAAGGCGCAGGTCAAGGTAGAGGTCACGGCAGTCAAGGAACGCGAACTCCCTGAGGCGAACGACGATTTCGCCCAGTTGGCCAGCGAATTCGACACCATCGCTGAACTCCGCGAAGACCTGACCTCGCGGGCAGCCGAGGAGAAGGTGACCGAGCAGGGCGTTGAAGCACGCGACCTGGTCCTGGAAAAGCTCATCGAGCTGATCGAGGTCCCCGTTCCTGCCGCGTTCATCGAAGACCAGCTGGAGCAGCACTTCACCGGTGAAAACGCCCACGCCAACGCTGAGGGTCACGACACCGAAGCGCACCGCACCGAGATCCGCGAAAACACCGAGCAGGCGTTCCGCAACGAAATGATCCTCGACGCGATTGCCGAGAAGGAAGAAATCGGTGTCAGCCAGCCCGAGCTGATCGACTACATCGTGTCGACCGCGGGCCAGTACGGCATGGAGCCGAACCAGTTCGCGCAGATGCTGGACCAGAGCGGCCAGGTTCCGATGATTGTCGGAGAAGTACGTCGCCGCAAGGCACTCGCCAAGGTCCTCGAACTCGCAGTGGTCAAAGACAGCTCCGGCTCAGTCGTCGACCTGAGCGACTTCGTTCGCCCCGGCGACGAAGCAGACGAGGCACCGTCCGACGCTCCCGCCGACGACGAGGCTCCCGCCGAGAAGAAGCCTGCGGCCAAGAAGCCTGCAGCGAAGAAGCCAGCAGCAGAAAAGAAGCCAGCGGCCAAGAAGCCAGCAGCAGAAAAGAAGGCTGCCGCCGAGAAGAAGCCGGCAGCGAAGACGGCTGCCGCCAAGGCGCCTGCAGCCAAGAAGGCAGCACCCAAGAAGGCCGCCGCGAAGGCCAAGCCAGCAGCCGACGAAGAGTCCGCCAAGGCCTAGTCAATGATGCGTGTCTGAGGGCCGTTTCCCTGCCGGGAAGCGGCCCTCAGCCGTTAAAGCCCGTTGTCCGCCGCAATCGTGCGCCGTCAGCGAACAGCCTCCGCGCCGGGATCAAACGGGCCCCGAAACAAGTTACTGTCCAATGAGAGACAAACGGTCGGCTGCCGACACTCGGCAGACCAACCAGAGTGAGAGGCTAACTTCCAATGGCAATCGAACCCACCACGCCGACCATGGCAACCGTAGACCCCGCGGGCCGGGACGACTACATCTATAACCGGCTCCTGAAGGAGCGCATCATCTGGCTCGGCTCCGAGGTCCGGGATGACAACGCCAATGCCATCTGCTCGCAGTTGCTGCTTCTGTCCGCTGAAGACCCGGACAAGGACATCTTCCTGTACATCAACTCGCCGGGCGGATCCGTCACCGCGGGGATGGCGATCTACGACACGATGCAGTTCATCCCCAACGACGTCGTCACCGTTGCCACCGGGCTTGCCGCATCGATGGGACAGTTCCTCCTCTCCTCGGGCACCAAGGGCAAGCGGTACGCGACCCCTCACGCCCGCGTGCTGATGCACCAGCCGTCAGGTGGAATCGGTGGCACCGCCTCCGACATCCGGATCCAGGCCGAACTGATTCTTCACATGAAGCGTGTGATGGCTGAGCTGACCGCCGAGCAGACCGGCCAGACCGTCGAGAAGATCCTCAAGGACAACGACCGCGACAAGTGGTTCACCGCCCAGGAGGGTCTCGAGTACGGCTTCTTCGACAAGATCGCTGCACACGCCAACACGGTATCCGGCGGCGGCGGCACGCAGCGCGACTAACCGCTGCGGCCTGCCCCTACCGACCACAGCAGAGACCACCCCAGGAGACACCATGAACCACAATTTTGGAGCCGCAGCAGGCGGCGCCGCACCCCAGATGCCGTCCAACCGCTACGTCCTTCCGCAGTTCGAGGAGCGCACCCCCTACGGTTTCAAGCGCCAGGATCCGTACACCAAGCTGTTCGAGGACCGCATCATCTTCCTCGGCGTCCAGGTCGACGACGCTTCAGCTGATGACGTCATGGCCCAGTTGCTGGTGCTCGAGTCCACCGATCCGGAGCGGGACATCACGCTCTACATCAACTCCCCAGGTGGATCGTTCACCGCCATGACGGCGATCTACGACACCATGCAGTTCATCCGGCCCGAAATCCAGACTGTCTGCCTCGGTCAGGCAGCCAGCGCGGCAGCCGTATTGCTGGCAGCAGGAGCCCCGGGCAAGCGGCTCGCACTGCCCAACGCCCGCGTCCTGATCCACCAGCCGGCACTCGGCGGAGGACAGGGCGGACAGGCATCGGACCTGGAAATCCAGGCCAACGAGGTCATGCGCATGCGCACGTGGCTCGAGGACACCCTGGCACTGCACAGTGGCAAGAGCTCGGAGCAGGTGAACATCGACATCGAGCGGGACAAGATCCTCACCGCTGCCGACGCGAAGGCGTACGGTCTGGTGGACGAGGTCCTTACCTCCCGCAAAATGACACCTCCGAAGATCAACAAACCGTAACGTCCTTTCCCGGGACCGGGCCCGTGATGCGACACAATCGCACCACGGGCCTTTTTGTGCTGATTACCCGTCCCGATTGTCCTAGACTCGAAGGTAGCGTGATCGGGCCTGCCCGGAGAATACGCTGTCTATTCAACAGATCCACGTAAGGGGACTGACACATGGCTCGCATTGGTGAGAGCACAGATCTGCTTAAGTGCTCTTTCTGTGGGAAAAGCCAGAAGCAGGTCCGGAAACTCATTGCCGGACCCGGCGTTTACATCTGCGATGAATGCATCGACCTCTGCAACGAAATCATCGAGGAAGAACTGTCCGAGGTTGCAGACCTCGGCACCTTCGAACTCCCCAAACCCCGTGAGATCTTCGACTTCCTGCAGGAATACGTCATCGGCCAGGAACCAGCGAAACGCTCCCTCGCCGTCGCCGTCTATAACCACTACAAGCGAATCCAGTCCGGTCACACCCCCAGGAGCACCGGAAACCTCTCGGACGCGGTGCCCACCGAGGACGTGGAGATCGCCAAGTCGAACATCCTGCTGATCGGGCCCACAGGTTGTGGGAAGACCTATCTGGCGCAGACGCTCGCCCGGCGGCTGAACGTGCCCTTTGCGGTCGCCGACGCAACAGCCCTGACCGAGGCCGGTTATGTGGGCGAGGATGTCGAGAACATCCTCCTGAAGCTCATCCAGGCGGCTGACTATGACGTCAAGAAGGCCGAACAGGGCATCATCTACATCGATGAGATCGACAAGATCTCCCGCAAGAGCGAGAACCCTTCCATCACGCGCGACGTCTCTGGTGAGGGCGTGCAGCAGGCGCTCCTGAAGATCCTTGAGGGCACCGTCGCGTCAGTACCCCCGCAGGGCGGCCGCAAGCACCCGCACCAAGAGTTCATCCAGATCGACACCACCAACGTGCTGTTCATCGTTGCCGGGGCCTTCGCGGGCCTGGAGGAGATCATCGGTTCCCGGGCAGGACGCAAAGGCATCGGGTTCGGTGCCCCGCTCAGTTCCCTGAAGAGTGAAGAAGTCAGCTACGGCGACGTCATGCCCGAGGATCTGCTGAAGTTCGGCCTGATCCCCGAGTTCATCGGACGCCTGCCGGTGATTACCACGGTCACCAGTCTGGACCAGAAGTCGCTGATGCAGATCCTCACTGAACCCAAGAACGCGCTGATCAAGCAGTTCCAGAAGATGTTCCTGCTCGACGGCGTCGAGCTCACGTTCGAGCCAAAGGCCCTGGAGGCAATAGCCAACCAGGCTCTTGAACGGGGTACTGGCGCACGCGGGCTGCGGGCCATCATGGAGGAAGTCCTCCAGCCGGTGATGTTTGACCTGCCAAGCCGGGACGACATCGCCACGGTCGTCATCACCGAGGATGTGGTCGGCAAGAAAGCCGAGCCAACCCTGATCTCGCACGACGTCGTCGCGAAGCGCCGCAACAAGTCAGCCTAGCGCCGGATTTTTCCTGCGGACGACCGGAATACGTCGGCTGCAGCCCGGGTTGTACGGAATATGACTGAAACGATTACTTCAACAGACAGTGTCCAAAAAGCCGACTTCTGGTTCGACCCCGCCTGCCCGTTCGCTTGGATCACCTCCCGGTGGATTGAGGAAGTGGAGAAGGTCCGCAGCATCACGGTGGACTGGCATGTGATGAGCCTCGCTGTTCTCAACGACGGCCGGGACCTGCCGGAGGACTACCAGGAGTTCATGAAGAAGGCCTACGGCCCCGTGCGCGTCATCATTGCCGCCGCCGAACGTCACGGCAGCGAAAACATCAAGAAGCTCTACGACGCCATGGGCACCCGGATCCACGAGGGGCAGAGCAAGGATTTCGACGCGGTGATCAGCGAGTCCCTCGAAGAGGTCGGGCTTCCAGCCGAGCTGGCCGCCTATGCCACGAGCGACGAGTACGACACCCAGCTTCGTGCCTCGCACCAGGACGGGATTGACCGGGTCGGCGACGAGGTCGGAACGCCCGTGGTAGCGTTCAACGGCACCGCGTTCTTCGGCCCGGTCCTGACCCGCATCCCGCGCGGCGAGGACGCCGGACGGATTTTCGACGGAGCCGTCATGCTGGCCGGGTTCCCCGAATTCTTCGAGCTCAAGCGCTCACGCACCGAGAGCCCTTCCTTCGACTGAACCACAGTTGGGCACCTGGTCGTTTATCCCCGGGTGTCCAACTGTTTCTGCAGGCCTTCAAGGATGAGAAGAATCCCCTGGTCGAGCTCGGCTTCTCCGTCGTAACTGAGCAGCATGGGTGCCAGCCGACGCAGGTGCGGGAATTCTGCCCTGGCAGGAATCGCCCGGGGATCGGATTATCAGGGCTTCACTGGAAGTCGCAGTTCGGACGAACGTGGCATTGAAGTCCATATCGGGAATCTTCGCCGGAAATTACCACGCCGTCAGGGGGAAGCAGAACTCATCACCACGGTCCGGGGAATCGGATACAGGATCGTTTCCGCGACTGTGAGAGATGACTCTTCCCGGACCACCGGACCGCACTGTTTGCCGAAGGTGGACCTGGCGACCGCATAAAAGTCGTAACGAGAGGCCCCGCAGACCAACCGGTCTGCGGGGCCTCCGTAATTCCGCGGGCCTTCCTGCGTACGAGGTGACCTGGCTAGACCGCGTCGACGGGTGCCAACTCCACCTCGAAGACCGAGAGCTCGCCCTCGGCCTCCGCAAGGCGCAACTCGCGGACATTGCCCGCAGCCAACAGGTCATTCAGACCGGCGTTGAGCTGGCGCAACTGCGCCGCTGAGCCGTTCACGACGGCGCTGAGCACCTCGGTGCGCTGTTTCACTTTCGCCTCGGACTTCGACCGGCGGATACCGCCGAGCGCCAGTGCCACGGTGCCGAGAACACCGGTGTCAGCGGTGCGAATGGTCCCGGCGAGCTGATCAGACGTTGGCCATTCGGTCCGGTGCACCGACCCGCTGCGCCACCAGCTCCATACCTCTTCGGTGGCGAAGGGCAGGAAGGGCGCGAACATCCGCAGCAGCGCGTCAAGCGTCGTCGCCAGCGTGGCAAGCACCGAAGCCTGTTCGGCCTCACCGGCCGCACCGTAGGCGCGGTCTTTGATCAGCTCCACATAGTCGTCGGTGAACGACCAGAAGAACGTCTCACTCAGTTGCAGCGCCCGCGCGTAGTCGTACTTCTCGAACGCAGCCGTCGACGCATCGATCACCTGTGCCAGCTGGGCCAGGAGGGACAGATCCAGTTGGTTCGTGACCACCGAGGTGTCATCGGTGAGGACCGTGTGCTCGGTGGCACCGAGGTTCAGCACAAACTTCGACGCGTTCAGCAGCTTGATGGCCAGGCGGCGCCCGATCTTCATCTGCGCGATCTCGTAGGCCGTATCCGCACCCAGTTTGGCTGAGGCAGCCCAGTACCTGACGGCGTCGGCCCCGAACTCCTCGAGCACGTCGGTGGGTACCACCACGTTGCCCTTGGACTTCGACATCTTCTTGCGGTCCGGATCGAGGATCCAGCCGGACAGCGCCGCGTGGCGCCACGGCGCCGAATCCTGCAGCGAGTCGGCGCGGACGGCACTCGAGAAGAGCCAGGTCCTGATGATGTCGTGGCCCTGCGGTCGGAGGTCGAACGGGAAGACCTTGGCAAACAGGTCAGGGTTCTTCGGCCAGCCGCCCACAATCTGCGGCGTCAGTGACGAGGTGGCCCAGGTGTCCAGGACGTCATTCTCTCCGACGAAACCACCCGGCTGGTTGCGGGCGCTCTCCTCAAAGCCGGGCGCAGGCTCGGCCGCCGGGTCCACGGGGAGTGCCTCGTGGGAAGGAACGATCGGTGCCTCGTAGTCGGGCTCGCCGTCGGCATCCAGGCGGTACCAGACGGGAATCGGCACCCCGAAGAAGCGCTGCCGGGAGACCAGCCAGTCGCCGTTGAGCCCTTCGATCCAGTTCTCGTACCGGGACCGCATGAACGCGGGGTGGAAGTCGATTTCCCGGCCGCGCTGGATGAGCTTCTCCCGCTTGGCCTCGTCCCGGCCGCCATTGCGGAGATACCACTGCCGGCTGGTGACGACTTCGAGGGGCTTGTCGCCCTTTTCGTAGAAGTTGACCGGGTGGAGAACCTTTTTCGGCTCACCCTCCAGCTCACCGCTGGCACGCAGCAGCGCGACGACGCCCTCCTTGGCGCTGAACACGGTCTTGCCGGCGATCGTCGAATAGTTTTCCTGTGCCTTGGCGGTGCTGATCCACTCGGGGGTCTCCGACCGGATTCGCCCGTCACGTCCCACAATCGCCCGGGTTGGCAGCTGCAGTTCCCGCCACCAGATGACGTCGGTCAGGTCACCGAACGTACAGATCATGGCGATGCCGGTGCCCTTGTCGGGCTTCGCGAGGGGGTGCGCCTTGATTTCCACCTCGACGTCGAACAGCGGCGAGGTGACGGTGGTGCCAAACAGGTGCTGGTACCGCTCGTCGTCGGGATTCGCCACCAGCGCCACGCAGGCGGGAAGCAACTCGGGACGGGTCGATTCGATGAAGATCTTCTCCCCGCCGGGTGTGTGGAAGGCGATCCGGTGGTAGGCACCAGGCTGCTCCCGGTCTTCCAGTTCCGCCTGCGCCACCGCGGTGCGGAAGGTGACGTCCCAGAGGGTGGGTGCCTCGGCAAGGTACGCGTCCCCGGCCGCCAGGTTGTCCAGGAAGGCCCGCTGGCTGACGGCCCGTGAGGTGTCGTCGATGGTGCGGTAGGTCAGGTTCCAGTCGACCGACAGGCCAAGGGTGCTGAACAGGTTCTCGAAGACCAGCTCATCCTGGACGGCCAGTTGCTCGCACAGCTCGATGAAGTTTCGGCGGGAGACGGCGTCGAAGTCGCGCTGGTTCTTGGGCGGCTCGGCCGGAGGGGTGTAGCCGGCGTCGTAGGGGACCGACGGGTCGCAGCGGACACCGTAGTAGTTCTGGACGCGGCGTTCGGTGGGCAGACCGTTGTCGTCCCAGCCCATGGGGTAGAAAACGTTCTTGCCGCGCATCCGCTGGTACCGGGCGACGACGTCGGTCTGGGTGTAGGAGAACATGTGTCCCACGTGCAGGGAACCGGATGCGGTCGGCGGGGGAGTGTCAATCGAATACACCTCCGCCCGGGACGTTTCGGGGTCGAAGGTGTAGGTGCCGTCCGCCCGCCACTGTGCAGCGAGCCGGGATTCAAGACCCTCGAGAACCGGTTTGTCTGGGACATTTACTGTTGCGGGCGTGTCTGTGCCCGGAGTGTGTTCAGCCATACGGTCAATTGTTTCACGATAAGTTGGATCCATGACTTCCACACCAACGACGTCCACGCAGCGCACAGCAGTTGTCACCGGCGCGAGCACCGGCATTGGCGAGGCCACTGTCCGTCTCCTCGCAGCCCAGGGATGGCGGGTCTTCGCTGTTGCCCGGCGTGCGGACCGGTTGGCGGACCTCGCCGCCGAGACCGGTGCCATCGCTGTCCCCACCGATATCACCGCGGACGACGACGTCGAGCACCTCATCGAGGCTGTCACCGACGCCGGTGGCGCTGACACGCTCATCAACATTGCCGGGGGCGCGCGCGGGGCGGACCGGATGATCGACGCGAAGACCGCCGACTGGGAGTGGATGTACCAGGCGAACGTCGTGGGCACCATGAAAATGACCCGCGCGTTCCTTCCCCTGCTCCGCGCGCAGGCCCAGGGTGGCACGGTCCTGAACCTCACGTCCACCGCCGGCATGGTCTCCTACGAGGGCGGCGCCGGCTACAACGCGGCGAAGGCTGCCCAACGCGCGATGACCCATGCGCTCCGGCTGGAGGAGGCCGAGCACGGTGTCCGCGTCATCGAGGTGCTCCCGGGCATGGTGCACACCGAGGAGTTCTCCCTGAACCGGCTGGGCAGCGCCGACGCTGCCTCGAAGGTGTACGACGGCGTCGAGAAGCCGCTGACCAGCGAGGACGTCGCCGACATCGTCGCCTACGCCGTCACCGTGCCCCACCATGTCAACCTCGACGAGATTGTGGTCCGGCCGCTGGCGCAGGCCGCAGCCCACAAGGTGATCCGGAAGCAGTAGCCGGGCAGGCAGTCCGGCCAAGGGAGCCGATATCGGCTAGACTGGGGGCAACAGCTTTGACCCGGCGATCACCGGTGAGCTTCCGGAAGAACCCCCGCCGCGCCTAACCTGCAACAGGTCAGATATCCGGCAGGTCAGTAGAACCGGACGGGTAAGCCCGTCACAGCGGTCACGAAGTGGCAGCCGCGAGGATATTTCTCGCCGGCGGCAAGTGAGGTGGTACCGCGGGTTCGGCGCGGGGGTTGCAGACTGACCCCAGCGGATGGACGCGTCCTCGCAGGTAACTGAACCACACCTTGCCTACAGGATGAACAACATGCCACAGATCTACCCGAAGGCCACCAGCCTGGACAGCGCCGCCGACGCCTCTTCTTCCTCGGCGTCTCCGCGCTTCCCGGAAATCGAGGAGCGAATCCTCAAGTACTGGGACGCCGATGGCACTTTCCAGGCCTCAATCGACGCTCGCGACGCAGACCTCCGCGATGGCGAAAATGGCTCCAACGAGTTCGTCTTCTATGACGGGCCGCCCTTCGCCAATGGCCTGCCCCACTACGGGCACCTGCTGACCGGCTACGCCAAGGACCTAGTGGGCCGGTACCAGACCCAGCGCGGGCACCGTGTCGAGCGCCGGTTCGGCTGGGACACCCACGGGCTGCCCGCCGAGCTCGAGGCCATGAAGCAGCTCGGCATGAGCGACAAGGCCCAGATCGAAGCCATGGGCATCGACAAGTTCAACGACGCCTGCCGGTCATCGGTCATGAAGTATGCCGGGGAGTGGCAGGACTACGTGACCCGCCAGGCGCGCTGGGTGGACTTCGACAATGACTACAAGACCCTGAACGTCGACTACATGGAGTCGGTGATCTGGGCGTTCAAGAATTTGTATGACAAGGGCCTCACCTACAACGGCTACCGCGTCCTGCCGTACTGCTGGAACGACGAAACGCCGCTGTCCAACCACGAGCTGCGGATGGACGACGACGTCTACCAGGACCGCCAGGACCAGACCGTCACGGTGACCTTCCCCATCCTCGCCGGTTCCACCGCGCTGTCCCAGGATCTCGCCGGCGTGCAGGCCCTCGCCTGGACCACCACGCCCTGGACCCTGCCCACCAACGCTGCCCTCGCCGTCGGGCCGGACATCACCTACGCAGTGGTGCCCGCTGGAGCGTCACTGGCCGACGACGACCGCCGCTTCCTCATCGCCGCTGATCTTTTGGGCAACTATGCCAAGGACCTCGGCTACGCCTCCGCGAAGGAGGCGACCGCCGCCGTCGAACGTTCCCTGCAGGGCGCCGAGCTGGCCGATCTGGCCTACGAACCACTGTGGGATTACCTGACTGACCCCGAACAGGGCGGCTATCGGAACGCCTTCCGCTTCCTGGTGGCCGATTATGTGACCACCACCGACGGCACCGGCATCGTGCACCAGTCGCCCGCCTACGGCGAGGAGGATCAGAAGATCTGCGAGGAGGCCGGGATCCAGGTCATCCTGTCAGTGGATGAAGGGGCGCGCTTCCTGCCGATGTACGGGCACGGGCCCCTCGCCGACATTGTGGGACTGCAGGTTTTCGACGCCAACAAGCCGATCACCCGGGTGCTGAAGGACAGCGGCAGGCTGGTCCGCCAGGCGAGCTACGTCCACAGCTACCCGCACTGCTGGCGGTGCCGCAACCCGCTGATCTACCGTGCGGTGTCCTCCTGGTTTGTCGAGGTCACGAAAATCAAGGACCGGATGGTGGACCTGAACCAGGGCATCAACTGGATCCCTGAGAACGTGAAGGACGGACAGTTCGGCAAATGGCTGCAGAACGCCCGGGACTGGTCGATCAGCCGAAACCGGTACTGGGGGAGCCCTATCCCGGTCTGGCAGTCCGACGACCCCGCGTACCCCCGCACCGACGTCTACGGCTCTCTCGCCGAGATCCAGGCCGACTTCGGGCGGCTGCCGCTGAACAAGGCCGGCGAGCCCGACCTGCACCGCCCGTTCATTGACGAGCTGACCCGGCCGAACCCCGACGACCCCCGCTCCCCGGCGGAGGGTCAGTCCACCATGCGCCGGGTCGAGGACGTCCTGGACGTCTGGTTCGACTCCGGCTCCATGCCGTTCGCTCAGGTGCACTACCCGATGGAGAACCAGGAATGGTTCGAGTCGCACAACCCCGCCGACTTCATTGTGGAGTACATCGGTCAGACCCGCGGCTGGTTCTATATGCTGCACGTCCTCTCCACGGCGCTGTTCGACCGGCCTGCGTTCCGGAACGTCATCAGCCACGGCATCGTGCTGGGCGACGACGGCCAGAAGGCGTCGAAGAGCCTGGGCAACTACCCGGACGTCACCGAGGTCCTCGACCGTGACGGCGCCGACGCGATGCGCTGGTTCCTCATGTCCTCCCCGGTCCTGCGCGGTGGCAACCTGATCGTCACCGAGCAGGGCATCCGCGACGGCGTCCGGCAGGTCATCCTCCCGCTCTGGAACGTGTGGCACTTCTTCAGCCTGTACACGAATGCCGCCGCTGGCGGTACCGGATACGAAGCGAAAACGGTGGGCTCGGAGCAGGCCGACCGCCTCGCGGAGCCCGTCGACCGCTACATCCTCGCCTACACCGGAAATCTGGTGCGGGACATGACGGCGTCCCTGGATGCCTTCAACATCAGCGACGCCTGCGAGACCCTGCGCCGCTACCTGGATACGTTGACCAACTGGTACGTCCGCCGGAGCCGGCAGCGGTTTTTCGACGAAGACACCGACGCCTTCGACGTGCTCTACACCTGCCTCGAGGCTGTCTGCCGGGCGGCAGCGCCGCTGCTGCCCCTCGTCACCGAGGAAATCTGGCGTGGACTGACCGGCGGGCGTTCGGTGCACCTCACCGACTGGCCCGAGGCATCGGCGTTCCCCGAGGCTCCCGACCTCGTCGAGCGGATGGAACGCACCCGCCAGATCTGCTCCACCGGCTCCAGCCTGCGGAAGGCGGCCAACCTGCGGGTGAGGTTGCCGCTCGCCAACCTCACGGTGGTAGCGCCGTCCGCTGGGAACCTTGACGGTCAGTATCAGGGGATCATCGCTGATGAGCTGAACATCAAGAAGGTCCGGCTGATCGACGCGGCCGACGCCTCACCCGAGGAATTCGGGATTGTGAGCAAGCTCGTGGTGAACGCCCGTGCCGCCGGCCCGCGGCTGGGCAAAAACGTCCAGGCCGCCATCAAGGCAGCCAAGTCCGGTGACTGGTCGGTAACCGCCGACGGTGCGGTGACCGCCGGTGAACTGGCGCTCGAGCCCCACGAGTACACCCTGGAGACGGTCGTGTCCGACGACGGCGACAACTCCGGGAAGGCTGTCACAGTCCTGCCCGGGGGTGGGTTCCTGGTCCTCGACACGGAGGTCACCGACGAACTCGCCGCCGAAGGAGCGGCCAGGGACGCCATCCGTGCCATCCAACAGGCCCGCCGCGACGCTGACCTGCACATCAGCGACCGGATCACGACCACGCTCCGCGCGGCACCCGAACTGGTGGACGCGCTGACAGCCAACGCACCGCTGATCAAGGCGGAAACGCTGACCACCGACCTGCACTTCGTCGCCGCATCGCCGGCTGACGGCGCGCTGACCGTCGGCGAGTACACAGTCACAGTAGAGAGGCACCCATGAGCCAGCAGACCCCGGAACCAATGGACGCCGAAGGCCCGGCCCCGGTAGGGAGCTTTGACCGGTTCTCGGTCGAGAGCGTCTACGCTGAACTACTCAGCCGGGCGCCCGAGAACAAAATGGAACCCCGGATGGCGCCGATGCTCAGGGCGATGGAGATCCTTGGCGAACCCAACAAGGCGTACCCGATCATCCACCTGACCGGGACCAACGGGAAGACCTCGACCGCACGCATGGTCGAGGGCATCCTGCGGGCCCACGAGCTGCGGACCGGACGCTACACCAGCCCCCACCTGAGCAGCGTCACCGAACGGATCAGTATCGACGGCGAACCGGTCTCGGATGAGACCTTCGTCCGGATCTGGGATGAGATCCGGCCGTTCCTGGAAATCATCGACGGTGAACTGGAAGCGGCGGGGGACCCCCGGCTGACCTACTTCGAAAGCATCACCATTCTCGCGTTCGCGGTCTTCGCCGACGAGCCCGTCGACGTCGCCATCATCGAGGTAGGGCTCGGCGGCATCACCGACGCAACCAACGTGGGCGACGGCCAGGTAGCAGTTGTCACGCCGATTTCCCTCGATCACACCGAGCTGCTCGGTGACACCGAATACGATATTGCCTTGGAAAAGTCGGGGATCATCAAACCGGGCGGCTTCCTGATCAGCGCGGCCCAGCCCCACGAGGCCGCCCAGGTGCTCCTCGAGAAGGCTCGCGAAGTCGGCGTTGAGTTCCGGTTCGAGGGAGTTGAGTTCGGGGTCGAAACCAGGACCATCGGCGTCGGCGGTCAGGTGCTGTCCATCAACGGGATAGCCGGCCGGTACGAGGAACTGCTGCTGCCCCTGCACGGGGCGCATCAGGCGCAGAACGCCGCCGTCGCCGTCGCCGCCGTCGAGGCATTCATCGGTGGCGGGACCCGTGAACTCGACGCCGCGGTGGTCCGCGAAGGGTTGCGAACCGTCACCTCGCCGGGGCGGATCGAAGTGGTGCGCACGGCACCGAGCATCATCGTCGACGCGGCGCACAACGCGGCCGGCGCCAAGGCAACCGCGGCAGCCGTCAAGGAAGCCTTCGACTTCAGCCGGTTGATCCTGGTGGTCGGCGTGCTCCAGGACAAGGATGCGGGAGCCATCCTGGCCGAGCTGCATGAGGAACTGGGTGGCATCCTCGAGGACGTCTGCCTGACCCAGTCGAATTCACCGCGCGCCATCCCTGCTGCTGATCTGCTGCAGGACGCGCTAGCGGCCGGGTTCGCCGAGGAACACGTCCACATCGCCGAACGGCTCGACGACGCGCTTGAATGGGCCGTCATGAAGGCCGAGGAAAACAACGACCTCGCAGGGGGCATCCTCATCACCGGTTCGATCACGGTGGTGGGGGAGGCCCGCACCCTGCTGGGTAAGTAGGGGAGTGCACATGGAGCAAAACCGGAAACGCCGTATGACCAAGGCGCAGCGGGAGTGGCGACCCGGAATGCCGAAGAAACGGCGTTCCATCAAAGTCACCTTTGCCTCAGTGGTCCTCACCCTCGAAGCGCTGGTGGTTTTGTTTGCGACCCTCGCCGCATTCGGCTTGTTGCGCGACACCATCTCACCAGTGTTGATCCTAACCGTGGGGATTGCGTTGGCCATCGCACTGGTCGGGGCGTGCGCGTTCCTGACCAAGCCGTACGGCATTGCCATCGGCTGGGTGCTGCAACTGGTCATCATCGCTACCGGGTTCATCGAACCCACCATGTTCCTGATCGGGGTGCTGTTCGCCCTGACCTGGCTGTACGGAATCCGTACCGGGATCCGCCTTGACGCCGAAAACGAGGAGCGTGACCGTCAGCAGGCCGAATGGGAACGGGCGAACCCCGAGGGCGGGTCAGAGCCCGGCACTAATGTTTAGTAGAGTTCCACTGGCCATACCCAACACTTTGGAGGACTTCTGTGAGCGCTGAACGCACTCTTGTACTGATCAAGCCCGACGGCGTTTCCCGCGCTCTGTCCGGGACTATTCTGGCCCGGGTTGAAGCCAAGGGGTACACCCTGGTGGACCTGAAAATGGTGTCGGCCACCCGTGCAATGCTCGAAGAGCACTACGAGGAGCACGTCGGCAAGCCCTTCTTCGAACCGCTCGTCGAGTTCATGCTCAGTGGGCCCATCGTCGCCGCGATCTTTGAGGGCGAGCGGGTCATCGAAGGATTCCGGTCCCTCGCCGGTGCCACCGAGCCAACAGCCGCCGCACCCGGCACCATCCGGGGAGATCTGGGCCGGGACTGGGGTTTGAAGGTGCAGCAGAACCTGGTCCACGGTTCGGACTCGGCAGAATCGGCGCAGCGGGAAATGGGTATCTGGTTCGCCTGAACCCGAACATGAGAGATTTTACCCGGGGCACCAGAAGGTGCCCCGGGTAACCGATGTTGTAGCGTAGTCCCATGACTGAATATCGCAGACTTGGCAACTCCGGACTGAACGTTTCAGTGGTGGGGCTCGGTTGCAACAACCTGGGCCGCTCCGGAACGCCCACCGAGACGCAGCGTGGCACCAACGCCGTCATCGGAGCCGCCATCGATGCGGGAATCAACTTTTTCGACGTGGCCGATTCCTACGGCAAAACCCCCGGCCTGAGCGAGGAAATGCTGGGCAAGGCACTCGTCAAGAACCGCGACGACGTGCTCATCGCCACCAAATTCGGCCTGGACCTGAAAGGCGCCAACGGTCCGGACTGGGGTGCGCGCGGATCGCGCCGGTACATCATGAAGGCTGTCGACGCATCGCTGCGACGCCTGGGCACCGACTGGATCGACCTGTACCAGTTCCACGCGCCAGACCCGCTGACGCCCATCGAGGAGACCCTTTCTGCGCTGGACGCCCTGGTCACCAGCGGCAAGGTCAGGTACATCGGCCATTCCAACCGGGCCGGCTGGCAGCTCGCCGAGGCCGAGTTCGTAGCCCAGCTCGGCGGATACACGCCCTTCATCTCGGCCCAAAACCACTGGAATCTTCTCGAACGCGGGATCGAAGCCGAGGTTGTCCCCGCAGCCGAAGCGTACGGGATCGGCGTGCTCCCCTTCTTTCCCCTCGCCAACGGACTGCTGACCGGCAAGTACAGTGCATCGAAGGTTCCGGCGGGCAGCAGGCTCACCCACTCCCGCACCAACCTGCTGGACGGCGCCGACTGGGACCAGCTCGCCGACTTTGGAGCCTTCGCAAGGGCCCGTGACCTGACCGAACTGCAGGTTGCCTTCTCCTGGCTGGCGGCCCAGCCGTCCGTCGCCTCGGTCATTGCGGGCGCCACCAAGCCGGAACAGATCGAGCAGAACGCCGAAGCGGTGTGCTGGGTACCCTCAGAAACGGAACTGCAGGAGCTCGACCGCATTTTCCCGCGGGCCGCCTAGACCAGTCGAAGCTCCTTGGCCGCCTGGGAGCCGGGACTGATCAAGGCATTGATCAGTCCATCACCAACCCGCCATCAACCACCAGGTTCTGCCCAGTTACGGACCGGGCCCAGGGCGAGGCGAAGAAGAGGACAGCGTCGGCGAACTCCTGCGGAGTGGTCACCCGCCCCAGCGGGGTTGATGCGGCGATGTAATCGAAGACGTCGTCGGGGGTCCCGGCGCTGGCGTCAGTGGTGCGCAGGAGCCCCCCGGAGACCATGTTGACAGTGATGTTCTGCGGGCCAAGGTCTTTCGCCAGGGTCCGGGTCAGCGCAAGCAGCGCTGCTTTCGCCGCGATGTAGTCGTGATAAGGCACCACAGGGTTCTGGAACAGGTTCGTGCCGATGTTGATGATGCGCCCGAAGTTGTGCCCACGCATTCCCGGAAGTGCTGCCTGCGTGGTGTTCAGGCTGGCTTTGACGCTGCCGGCGAACTGGGCGCTGAAATCAGTCCAACTGATCTCCGCTGCGGTGGAGCGGGCATCCCCATTGAAAGTGAATGATGCCAGCGCGTTGTTCACCACCGTGGTGACAGGAGCTCCGAAGTGCACCCGCGCTCGTTCGAGGAGATCGCCGACCTGCAAAGGGTCCGTTACATCCGCTGCTGCAGCCAATGCCCGTTCCGGACCGATCTGGGCGGCGAGCTCGTGAGCCTGGGCTGAGCTGGCCCGGTAGTTAATGACTACGCGGGTGCCTTCAGCCGAGAACGCCTCGACGATGCTCCGGCCCAAGCCCCGACCGCCTCCGGTAACCAGGACAATCTGTTCGGTGAGTTGCATGCAGTACCCCGTCTGAAGTCGTGTGATAAGCGGGGCGAAAAGACGCATGAACCGACCGAAAAGACCGGATGGACATCCCTTCGCCAGTCCGAACTGGATCAGGTTCGACGGGTATGATCTCAGCCAGCAAGAACCGGCACCCCGTGTCGCTCCTGACACAGTAACCGGCGGGGAGACCGTCCCGCTACCCGGCAGGGCTGGCGCGGGGATTTGGGTAGGTCTGGGGCGTAGCGGTTAGGGTGGTGACCATGGCACGGGGTGCTGCTCACCAGAAGCAGCTGAGAATTGACACCCGTTGAACCTGATCTAGTTCGAACTAGCGAAGGGATGTCGTGGATGACTGTTCGTCATGCATCATCTGATTGTGCTCGACTGCTCGAAGAATTACGGTCCACCACCCCCTTGGTCCAATGTATTACCAACGCGGTGGTGACCAACTTCACCGCCAATGTCCTCCTCGCGGTCGGGGCGGCGCCGGCCATGGTGGATATTCCCTCGGAAGCCAAGCAGTTCGCCTCCGTCGCGTCGGGGATCCTTATCAATTTGGGAACTCCCCAGCGGGATCAGCAGACGGCGATGACCGAAGCCGTGGTTGCGGCGAATGCCGCCGGGACGCCGTGGGTGCTGGACCCCGTGGCCGTCGGATTCCTCTCTGTCCGCACGGAGCTGGCCGGTCAGCTGGCGGGGCGGAGCCCGAGGATCATTCGGGGGAATGCCTCCGAGATCCTCGCTTTGGCGGGTGCGGGCTCTGGTGGTCGCGGAGTCGATTCCACCGACGATCCTCTGGATGCTCTGCACGCGGCCCGGTCACTCTCACGGTCGACGTCGTCGGCTGTGGCCATATCAGGCGCCCACGATCTCATGGTTGGTCCGGATGGAGATGCCGTAGTCGTAGCGAACGGGCATGCCCTGCTTACGAAGGTGACGGGTGGGGGCTGCGCGCTGGGGGCCGTCATGGCTGCCTTCGCCGCTCTAACCGACGATGCCGTTCTCGCGGCCACTGCGGCCACGGGTGTGTACACCCTCGCAGCGGAGCAGGCGGCGGCGCGAGCAAACGGACCCGGGAGCTTCGCCATCGAATTCCTCGACCGGCTGGCTGCCGTGACACCCGACGACGTCGCCTCCGGTCTGAATCTCCTTGCGGTGAGCCCATCGGACGGCGCGCGATGAAGCGATGGAACGAGGCGGTGACCCTTCGGGACCAGCTGTCTCTGTACCTTGTGACTGACACTGGCCTGTGCCAACCTACTCCGGTAGCCGACGTCGTTGCAGCGGCGGTGGCCGGCAGCGCGACCATGGTTCAGGTGCGCGACAAGAACGCGTCAACCAGGGGTCTGCTCCAGTTACTTCTCGCGGTTGCCGAATCGGTTGGATCGATTGTCCCCGTGTTGGTCGACGACCGGGTTGACGTCTTCCTGGCTGCTCGGGCCCGCGGAGCACAGGTCGCCGGAGTGCACGTTGGTCAATCCGACCTGCCCGTCCATTTGGTGCGGTCAATCGTCGGTCCGGGTGCGATCGTAGGCCTCAGCGCTGCCACCGGCAGCGAAATCGGGACCGCTCACAACCTGCCGGCTTCGACCGTGGACTATTTGGGGATTGGTGCCATCCATGCGACAGCCACCAAAGCTGATCATCCCGATCCGTTGGGAACCGAAGGATTCGGTGCTCTGGCTTCGGGAAGCTCTTTGCCGTGTGTGGCAATTGGCGGGATCGGGGTATCCGATGTACGCCCCCTCCGCGACGCCGGGGCTGCAGGGGTCGCGGTCGTCTCAGCCGTCTGTGCGTCGACCGATCCGGAGGCAGCAGCGCGAGAGTTGGCCGGCCAATGGCGATCCTAGGGCCGCTTGCCCTCCGCCGGGTCCCCCGCGTTCTCAGCATCGCCGGAACGGATCCCACGGGCGGGGCGGGCATCCAGGCCGATCTGAAGAGTATTGCCGCGATGGGCGGTTACGGGATGGCTGTCGTGACAGCGCTCGTCGCGCAGAACACGAGAGGCGTCCGCTCGGTGCACACTCCACCGACCCCGTTTCTGCGTGAACAGTTGGATGCAGTGAGCGACGACGTGACCATCGACGCCGTGAAGGTCGGGATGCTCGGTGACGTGGCGACCATCGAGGTTGTCCACGAGTGGCTCCTCCGCGTTCAACCACAGCTGGTGGTGCTTGATCCCGTCATGATTGCCACCAGCGGCGACAGACTGCTGGCTGACTCGGCGGAAGCATCCATGCGGGGCCTGGTCGGAACGGTAAGCCTGGTAACGCCTAATCTGCCCGAGCTCGCGGTTCTGGTCGGCGCTCCGGTTGCCACGCACTGGCCGGAGGCCCTGGACCAGGCGCAGCGGCTCTCTGCCAGCACCGGAACGGCTGTCCTCGTCAAGGGTGGGCACCTGCTCACGGATTCGAGCCCGGATGCCCTGGTGGATGCGGCAGGAATGGCCGGGGAGACCCTTCGCGAGTTCCTCGCTCCCCGAGTCCCGACCGACAACACCCATGGAACAGGGTGTTCATTGTCCGCTGCCGTTGCGACCGTCATGGCGCGCACGGGGGACTGGGGTATCGCCGTCAGTGAGGTGAAGAAGTGGCTGCAGGAGGCCTTGACTTACGCCGACGAATTGCAGGTTGGTGACGGTAGCGGACCGATCAACCACTTCCACCACTTATGGCCAGCAGCATTGCCGGGCAAGTGAATACCTGGGAACGGTCCGACACGCCGAAATCGACTGACATCCGGCCCCCGTGACATACCGTAGACCCAACCCCCGAGAGGATCCCCATGGCATGTGACGGCTGCAGAACTTCGTCAAAGTTGGACTTTGACTTCAGCATGGCCTTCCAGCCGATCTATGACGCCGTCGCCGGGCGGGTCTGGGGCTATGAGGCACTGGTCAGGGGCTTCGCCGGCGAAGGTGCCTACGACGTCCTCTCGCGGGTGACACCGGAGCAGAAGTACCGGTTCGACCAGGATTGCCGGGTCAAGGCGATCGAACTGGCCTCGCGGCTGTTCCCTGCGGATCAGGAACTGAAGCTTTCCATCAACTTCATGCCAAACGCTGTCTACGAGCCGGCTGCCTGCCTTCGCGCCACGCTGCAGGCCGCCGCCCGCTATAGCTTCCCGACGTCCGCAATCATGTTCGAGTTCACCGAGAACGAGGAGGTGTCCGACACCGGCCACCTCACGAACATCATCACCGAATACCGCAGGCACGGCTTCACCACCGCCATCGACGACTTTGGGGCCGGGCACGCGGGGCTGGGGTTGCTCGTCGAGTTTCAGCCCGATCTGATCAAGATCGACATGCTGCTCATCCGTGGGATCGACGCGAGCCCGGCCCGGCAGATCGTCGTCGCCAGCGTCGTCGATATGGCGCACAAGCTTGGCATCACCGTCCTCGCCGAGGGTATCGAAACCGAAGGGGAGTACCTCGCGCTCAAGGCGGTCGGAATCAGCCTGTTCCAGGGGTACTGGTTCGCGAGGCCAGCGTTCGAGGAGCTTCCGCCGTTGCGTCACGTGTTGGTTGGTAGCTAGCGGCTGTCGCGCTTTGCCTGGCGTCTGGCAGCCTTCCCCCGGCCACCGGATTCGACCACTTCTCCCGCCGCTTTCCGGCGATAACTCGTCGTGTACTTATTGCGTGCACGCCGGATACGTTGGTGCAACGCCAGTAGCCCGTCCTCATCGAGAACAGCCAGGCGGTCTGCTAACGCATCCGACCGAGTGCTTCGGCGGCGAGCTTGCGCAGGCCGGGATCTGGTGCACCTTCAGAGACCTCGGCCACCTTGTCGCGCACCTCGGCGGAGAGTCCGGTAGACACCGACCGCAGCGAGAGCTTCTGCACCCCCTGATCATCATCGAGCATGAGACTGCCCAGCACCCTGCTGGCCGACTCCGGAGGCAGCATCGCCGCGGCCTCGGCCGCGGCCACCCGAACCCGGGCGTCGTCGTTCGCCGCCGCCGCCGCAACGACCTCCTCCGACTGTGCGCTGTCGATCGCACCGGCAAGGTAGGCGGCCTTGGCAGCAAGTCCGGGTTCCGCCTCACGGACCAGGGTCAGCAGATGAGGAAGGGCCTCTGGGCCGAGCCTCGAGGCTTCGGGGTAGTCGACCTCATCCGGGTCAAGGGCTGCCCGGACTTCCTCCATGGTTACTGACATGGCGCTCTCCTAAACGTTCACTGTTAGTGCGCTGTTGACCAGCGTAGTGGTTTCCGCACCGTCGAGATCGGGTGGCGGATTAGTGACATTCCAGGTGCCCCCACCCGTCATCAACCGGTCGGTCGGCGTGACATGGGGTAGGCCCAGCACGTGGCCTACCTCGTGGCCGAGGGTCCAGCTGCTGGCCGTGGAGGACACCGCGCAGCTGGGGCGGCCGGCTGGGAAGGCTGCACATCCGTTCGACGGCGGATTGGTACTTCTCACGAAATAGACCGCCACATGGTCGTTGCCGACATTGGCCCGGTTTCCATACAGCTGGTTCTGTTCGGTGGTGGTCGATCCCATGGTGCACCCGCCCACATCGAGGTCCGTGAGCAAGGGGAGGTTGAGGTTCTCGGTGGAACCGAGAGCAACATTGATGCCCCGGCTGGCGTAGACGGTCCGCATGGCCTGCACCATCTGGTCCACGGTGAAGCTCGTGGGAGCGGTCAGGATCTTCAGATGCAGGACAACGGTCGGGACCAGGCTCCACGCCTTCGACCAGGCGCTGCCGTCGGTGCCGCGGACAAAGACGTGCTCATGCTCCTGCCCCATGGTGTCGGCGACCGGTTCGGAGGCGAGAACACCGCCGTCGTTGTGGCGGCCCCAGTCGTGCCAGGCGCCGTTCCAGAAGGCTTTTTGCCAGAGGGCGTTGTCTGCGCCGCGGACGTAGATGTTGCAGACCGTGTTGTTGCGGGACACGATCGACGGTCCGCCGGTGAAACCGCCGGCGGGGGCGCCGTGGTTGAACCAGCCGGACCAGCCGCCGCTTCCAGTCCAGGCTTTGGACCAGACGTTGCCGTCGGTGCCGCGGACAAAGACGTGTTCGTGGTTGTCGCCCATGGAGCCGGGGGCGGGTTCGGAGGCGAGAACACCGCCGTCGTTGTGGCGGCCCCAGTCGTGCCAGGCGCCGTTCCAGAAGGCTTTCTGCCAGAGGGCGTTGTCTGCGCCGCGGACGTAGATGTTGCAGACCCTGTTGTTGCGGGACACGATCGACGGTCCGCCGGCGAAACCGCCGGCGGGGGCGCCGTGGTTGAACCAGCCGGACCAGCCGCCGCTTCCAGTCCAGGCTTTGGACCAGACGTTGCCGTCGGTGCCGCGGA
>NZ_JADOUT010000006.1:0-140539 GCF_015752345.1 Arthrobacter sp. CAN_A212 | reverse complement strand
ACACCACGGGGTGGCATCATGCAGCCAAATTCAACCAATCAATAAAACAATCGGTATCAACAAACATGGCACACTATTGAGTTCTCAAACAACAGACACACCCGGCACCAAACAGAACCAAACCGTTCCATCATCGCTCCGGAGCAACTTTTCAAACTTACCGGCTAATCATCTTCGGGTCAAATCGGCTGATCCTTCCAATCTCTGAGTCCTACTGCACTCTGAGACGAACCGAAGTTTTGGGGTGATCAACCGGTCAATTCCCTCGACCAGCGCGGATATAAACTCTAGCACCCTTCGGCCGAGGTTGTAAATCGGCGGGGAGGCCGGGCTGACGAAGCCCGGCCCCACGCCAATCTAGGCCTTCTTTGGCGCCAAGTAAACGACACCCAGGGGCGGCACCCGGAGGTCGGCGTAAGCCGGCTGTCCGCTCCACGGTCCTTCAACGGAAGTCACACCGCCGGAGTTGATGACCCCGGATCCACCGAATTCCTCAGCGTCGGTATTGAGCACTTCTTCCCAGTCGCCAGACCAAGGGAGTCCCACCCTGAATCCTTCGTGCGGCGCGCCAGCGAAATTCGCGATGCAGACCAGCGGGTTGCCCTGGCCATCCCAGCGAATGAAGGACAGCGTGTTGCGTGCGCCGTCGTTCTCGTCGATCCACTGGAATCCGGACGGATCGTTATCGCGAAGATAAAGAGCCGGGGTGTCCCGGTAGATGCCGTTCAGCGACCGCACCAGATGCTGGACCCCCTTGTGCGCGGGAGTGTCCGAGAGCCACCAGTCAAGACCGTGCTGTTCCGACCACTCAGATTCCTGGGCGTACTCAGTGCCCATGAAGATCAGCTGCTTGCCGGGGTGGGCCCACTGGAATGCCAGGTAGGCGCGCACACTCGCGAGCTGCTGCCAGCGGTCACCAGGCATCTTGCGCAACAGGGATCCCTTACCGTGCACAACTTCGTCATGGCTGATCGGCAGGAGGAAATTCTCCGTGTAGGCGTAGACCATTGAGAACGTGGCCTTGCCGTGGTGGTAGCCGCGGTTGACCGGGTCTTCGGCCATGTACTCAAGCGAGTCATGCATCCAGCCCATGTTCCACTTCAACCCGAATCCGAGCCCGCCGCCGCTGGTGGCGCGGGTAACTCCGGGGAACGAAGTGGACTCCTCGGCGATCATGACTATGCCCGGCACCCGCTTGTAGGCGGTCGCGTTGACCTCCTGCAGGAAGTCAATTGCCTCAAGGTTCTCCCGGCCGCCGAGGCGGTTCGGTGTCCACTGGCCATCCTCACGGGAGTAGTCCAGGTAAAGCATCGAAGCGACAGCGTCCACACGCAACCCGTCGATGTGGTATTCCTCCAGCCAATACAGTGCGTTGGCGACGAGGAAGTTCCTCACCTCGCGACGACCAAAGTCGAAGATTAGCGTTCCCCAGTCGGGGTGTTCCCCAAGGAACGGGTCGCCGTGCTCGTAGAGGGTGCCGCCGTCGAACTGGGCCAAGGCGAACTCGTCTTTGGGGAAGTGAGCCGGCACCCAGTCCATGATGACGCCGATGCCCGCCTGGTGCAGTTTATCCACCAGATACTTGAAGTCATCGGGATGACCGAACCGCGAGGTTGGAGCGTAGTACGAGGTCACCTGGTAGCCCCAGGAGCCGCCGAAGGGGTGTTCCGCAACAGGCATCAGCTCGACGTGGGTGAAGCCCTGCCACTGGACGTATTCGGTGAGCTGGTCAGCAAGCTCCCGGTAGTTCAGTCCAAGTCGCCACGAGCCGAGGTGCACTTCGTACACACTCATGGGTCCGTTGTGGGGATCGGCTGCAGCGCGCGCCGTCATCCATTCGTCGTCCTGGAACGTGTACCGGGATTCGACTACCCGCGACCCGGTCAGCGGTGGAATTTCAGTCCCACGTGCCATCGGGTCCGCCTTCTCGCGCCACTGGCCGTCGGTGGCGAGGATCTCGAACTTGTAGCGGGACCCTGCCTCGGCTCCGGGAATGAAGATTTCCCAGAAGCCTGAACTGCCCAGCGCGCGCATCGCGTTGATTGAGCCGTCCCAACCATTGAAATCGGCCTTGACGCGCACGGCCTGAGCGTTGGGCGCCCAGACAGCGAAGCTGACGCCGTCGATATCGCCCAGCACCGAGGCGTAGTGACGGACGTGGGCACCGAGAGCCGTCCAGAGGGTCTCGTGGCGTCCTTCCGCCAGCAGGTGCATGTCGATCTCGCCCAGGGTGGGCAGGAAACGGTACGGGTCATCGACCAGTTGCGGGCTGCCGTCGTAGGTCACTTCAAGCCGGTAGTCGGGAACGTGCCCGGGGGTCTCCGACTCGATGGTGCCCACCCAAATGCCGTTATGTTCATGCTCGAGCTCAACCCGGCCGCTGCCAGTCACCACCGTGACCCGCTGTGCCAGCCGGCGCAGGGTCCGGATGGTCACCTGGGTCTGCCCTTCAAGGTGAGCGCCCAGGACAGCGTGCGGCTGGTGGTAGCGACCCTCGGAGACCGCCTGGAGGACATCCTCCGGGTGGTTGATCCGACCGGTCACCGCTGAGCCGCCACTGGTCGCGGCGACTGCCGCCGAGGTTGCCACGGGGTCGACGGCGATCATCGGATCGATCGGACCCGCGGACGCGGGAACGGCAGCCGAAGCCTGCACCGAGGTGGCCTCTCCCTGCCCGCTGAGGGCACGGCGCACGTCCCGAACGGGAATGTCCACCCAGTCCGGACGATTCCGCAATTCGTACACGACCTCGTACAGCGCCTTATCCAGCCAGAGGGCAAGGAACAGAGGGTCCGCACGGTCGATCGGCATGCCGGTCTGCTCCTGGTAGCCGGCAGCGAAGGCGGCAGCGGCAGCCACGGTCCACTGGTCGGCGGCCGGAATGGCAGCGTCGTTGCCGTGGGCTGCCGCCGCGCCGGCGTACTCAAGCGACCGGGTCATGCCGACGACGTCGCGTAGCACCACGTCGGGTACCGAACGCTCCGCTGCGGGGCGCAGCGGCTCACCTTCGAAGTCCAGGACCAACCAGGATCCGTCCGGGGCGTTGAGGACCTGGCCCAGATGGTAGTCGGAGTGGATGCGCTGCAGATCGGGCAGGGTCGTGACAGCGCGGACACGGTCCACCACCCTGGCAACCTCGGCTTCAAGCGGTCCGACGATATCCCGGGCTTCATCCCACGCCCATTCGATCCGCTGGACGAGGGTCTCGATGAACTCGGCGCGTTCGGCTTCGCTTGCTGCCCGGCTACCGAAGGCCTCCCCGAGCTGGGAGTGGATACGTCCGGTCACCCGGCCCAGTTCGGCTGCCTCGGCAGTGAAATCGGTGTTACTTGCCGCCGCGGCTGAGGCAGTCCGCCAAGCGTCGGTGCTGTCGTCGATGAAGTCGCGCAGCACACTGAGGTGGCCGGTCAGCCACTTCCCCTCGGCGTTGGTGTCTTCCCAGCTGCCAGTGACCCACCCGTACGTGGCCGGGACGTCGACGGATCCGGCATCCGTCAGCTTGGCACTGACCTGTACGTCGGGGCTCTCACCCGGGGCCAGCACGCGGAAGAACTTGATGATCATCGATCCGGCTTTGGTCTTGACCACCACTGAGGTGTTGGACTGCTCGCCCTTGAGGACCGTCGGCTTGAGGGACCGGGCGAACCGTTTCTGGTCGGCGAAGGCCCCCTGGGGAGCCCCCTGCGTCCGCCCGTCCTCGGTGACCCCACCGGAACGGATCAGCTCCATCCACGCCGTGACGAACACCGGATCGTGGGTGGCATCGTAGATCCACCGGTGGCCGAGTTCGGAGTGCTCGGCTTCACCGATCAGCGCGGCCTTGGCACCCCGAAGGGGAGCCTTCCGGTAGCTCAGCGGAACCTGCACAATGTCCTGGCGGGTACCGGTGTCAACGGCGATCAGGTGGACATCGAGCCCCACCTCACCTTTGGGGTCCTCCAGCCGGATGCCGCCGACCCGACGAAGTTCAAACTCGCGGCCTTTGGCAGGGAACCACCGCTGAGCGGGTAGCCAGGTTGCAAGAAGTTCTGGAAAGGTCGGCGTCATTTTGGGCATTATTTTGCGGCCTCCGGAGCTTGGATGACGGGCAGTGCTTCGGTGAGCGGTGAAGCGGTGTTTGAGTTGGCCGAGCGCAGGCGCAGCCAGTAGAAGTCGTGGCTGCCCAGCGTCAGGGTGAGGGCGCCGTCGCTACCGAAGGCGGGGAAAGGGGTGCCGCCGAAGAGGTCCCGCAGACCCCGATCGGCGTATTCGGGCAGTTTCAGTTCGGCGGCCACGGGGTGCTGCGAGAGGTTGAACACGCAGAGCACTACCTCCGGCTGTTCACCCTCATCGTTGCCGGGCGCAACTTCACGGATGAAGGCCAGGACCGATTCCGCCTCGGTGGGTACGTTGCGGTAGGACCCCAGGCCGAACGCGGGGTGGGTGCGCCTAACGGAGAGCATTTGCCGCATCCAGTGCAGCAGGGAACTGGAGCTGGCCAGCTGGGCTTCCACGTTGACGTGGTTGTAGTGGTAGACCAGCGACTGCACTACGGGCAGGTACAGCTTTCCGGGGTCCGCGGTGGAGAACCCAGCGTTCCGATCGGGGTTCCACTGCATCGGGGTACGCGACGCGTCGCGATCCTCAAGCCAGATGTTGTCACCCATCCCGATTTCGTCCCCGTAATACAGGAACGGGCTGCCCGGCAGGGACAGCAGCAGGGCGTGGATGAGTTCCACTTCGGCGCGCGAGTTATCGAGCAGCGGGGACAGCCGACGGCGGATACCCACGTTGGCACGCATCCTCGAATCCGGGGCATACCAGCCGAGCATCGCTTCGCGTTCCTCGTTGGTGACCATTTCGAGGGTGAGCTCGTCGTGGTTCCTGAGGAAAGTGCCCCACTGGGCCCCCGCGGGAATGTCGGGGGTTTCGGCCATCGTCTCGATGATCGGGCCGGCCTTCTGGTCACGCAGCGCGTAGAAGAGCTTGGGCATGATGGGGAAGTGGAAGCACATGTGACACTCGGGGCCCTCGGCGTCGCCGAAGTATTCGACCACCTCGTCCGGAAGCTGGTTGGCTTCCGCGACGATGATGCGGCCGGGGTAATTCTCGTCCACCATCGTGCGCAGGTCCTTGAGGAACGCGTGCGTCTGGGGAAGGTTCTCGCTGTTGGTCCCTTCCTCTTCGAACAGGTAGGGAATGGCATCCGCGCGGAAACCATCGATGCCCTGGTCGAGCCAGAATTTCACGACGTCGAACAGCGCCTCGATCACCTTGGGGTTTTCGAAGTTCAGGTCCGGCTGGTGTGAGAAGAACCGGTGCCAGAAGAACTGCCGGCGGACCGGGTCGAAGGTCCAGTTTGATTCCTCGGTGTCTACGAAGATGATGCGGGCATCCTCGTACTTTTCGTCGGTGTCGCTCCAGACGTAGAAATCACCGTAGGGACCATCAGGATCGTTCCGGGATTCCTCGAACCAGTGGTGCTTGTCCGAGGTGTGGTTCAACGGCAGGTCGATGATGACGCGCACGCCGCGGGCGTGGGCCTCGGCAACCAGCCGCTTGAAATCACTGATGGTGCCGAACTCGTCGAGCACATTGTAGTAGTCGGCAATGTCGTAGCCGCCGTCGCGCAGCGGCGACTTGAAGAAGGGCGGCAGCCACAGACAGTCCACCCCCAGCCACTGCAGGTAGTCCAGCTTGTCGATCAGACCGGAGAAATCGCCCGATCCATCGCCGTTCGCATCCGCGAATCCGCGCACCAGAACCTCGTAAAATACGGCCTTGCGGTACCAGTGTGGGTCATGCGCGAGACCGGGCGCGTTGAGTTGAAACGGGTTAGCCACTAGGGCTTCCTCCTGAGGTAAAGAATGTGTGCTGGTTCCACATGTGGGTCCAGCCTGACGTAGTTGTGGGTGCCCCAGACCCAGCTCTGCCCGGTGATGAGATCGTCCACCCAGAAGGTGCCGTCCTCATTGCAGTCCTCCGGATCAAGGGCGAGGGCGTCGAGGTTCAGCGAAACAGTGCTTTCCCGGGCCCCATGCGGATCGAGGTTTACCACCACGATGATCGTGTCCTTGGCGCTATGGTCACCGCCGACGTTGTCCTTGTGCTTCGAGAACACGAGGGTTGCCGAGTCGGAGCTGTGGTGAAGGGTGAGGTTTTCCAGGTCGCCCAGCGCCGGGTGGTCCCGGCGGATGTGGTTAAGCCTGGTGAGGTAAGGCGCCAGGCTGCGCCCCTCGGCCTCGGCTCGCTTGAAGTCGCGGGGACGATACTCGAACTTCTCGTTGTCGATCGACTCTTCGGCGCCCGGCCGCGCAACATGCTCGTACAGTTCGTAACCCGAATAGACACCCCAGAGTGGGCTGGCCATGGCGGCGAGCACCGCCCTGATCTTGAATCCCGCAGGTCCGCCGTACTGGAGGAATTCGGTGAGGATATCGGGGGTGTTGACGAAGAAGTTGGGGCGGAAGTAAGGCGCGCTGACCTTGCTGACCTCGGTGAAGTACTCCTCGAGCTCGGTTTTGGTGTTGCGCCAGGTGAAGTAGGTGTAGGACTGCTGGAATCCGGCCCGGCCCAGCGCGTGCATCATCGGCGGCCGGGTGAAGGCTTCGGCCAGGAAAACCACTTCAGGGTGCTCGCGGTTGACCTCACGGATGAGCCACTCCCAGAACACCACCGGTTTGGTGTGCGGGTTATCCACCCGGAAGATCTTCACCCCGTGGCTGACCCACAGCAGAACGATGCGCAGCACCTCGTTCGAGAGACCGTCAGGGTCGTTGTCGAAGTTGATCGGGTAGATGTCCTGATACTTCTTCGGCGGGTTCTCCGCGTAGGCGATGGACCCGTCCACCCGCGTGGTGAACCACTCGGGATGGGAAATCACCCAGGGGTGGTCCGGGGACGCCTGCAGGGCAAGGTCCAGGGCGATTTCCAGGTTCAGCTCGTTGGCTCGTGCCACGAAGGCGTCGAAGTCGGCGAAGGTACCCAGGTCTGGGTGGATCGCGTCATGCCCACCCTCCGCGGCGCCAATGGCCCAGGGTGATCCGGGATCGCTGGGGCCAGCGGTCAGTGTGTTGTTGGGCCCCTTGCGGTGGGTGCGTCCGATCGGATGGATCGGCGGAAGGTAGACGACGTCGAACGCCATGTCCGCGACGGCGTGAAGCCGCTCGGCGGCGGTGACGAAGGTACCGGAGGTCCACTGCCCGGCGGCCGGGTCGTAGGTGGCCCCTTCGGAGCGGGGGAAGAACTCGTACCAGGACGCGCGCCCGGCGAGCTCGCGTTCCACCAGGATGCGGTAAGGCTGGGACACCGTGACCAGGTCACGCAACGGTTCGCGGTCGATGGCAGCCAGAATGTCGGCTGATTCACCGGCGGCCAGCCGCTCGCCGGCCGGAAGTTCGGTGTCCGCGAGGATCCCGGCGGCAGCGGTGAAGACCTCTGCGTCCTGGCCCGGGCGGGACTTCGCCGCGTTGGTGAACAGGGCTGCGCCTTCGGCGAGCATCAATTCAACGTCGACGCCGGCGGCGATCTTCACTTCGGCGTTGTGGTGCCAGGTACCGTACAGGTCCCCCCACCCTTCAATGACGAAGGTATAGCTGCCGGCCGACGGCGGGCGCAACTGGCCCTCGTACCGGTCAAGCCCCTGGCCCACCGGCCTCAGGCGTACCCGCTGGACCTCGTCGCCGGCTCCGGACAGCAGGACCGCTGAGACACCCAGCTGGTCATGCCCCTCGCGGAATACCGTCGCGCCGACCGTAATGTCTGATCCGGGGATCGCTTTGGACGGGAAGGCACCGCCGTCCACCACTGGCGCAATGTTGGTAATTGGAATTCGTCCGAACCGCAGATCTTTGCCGTCTATCGGCTTCCTGGCGGTACGTCCCTTACGTGGTGGCTCTATTGAAGTCGTCACAGGTTAGACGTTAGCGAGTATTTGCCGAGATTGCTAAGGCGCGCGGACGTAACATGTGCGCATTTAACTGTTGAGTAGACCGATAACACAAACGTTTACTCTCAGTTGCTCTCATCGGCGGTGGCATGCCCACCTGCGCCCGGGAAAGTACGCTAGCCTTTCCCGGGTGAAGGCAATCCGCAGATTTACAGTCCGTACCGTTCTCCCCGAAAGCATCGCCCCACTGGGCAAGCTGGCAGGCAACCTGCGGTGGTCGTGGCATTTGCCGACCACCCGGTTGTTCCGGGACCTCGACCCGGTGGCATGGGAGGCGAGCGGCCAGGACCCCGTCACTTTCCTCGGCTCGGTCACCCGCGAGCAGCTCAGCCAGCTTGCCGACAACGAGCGCCTTGTCGCCCGGATTGCCGAACTGGGCAGCGACCTGGACAAGTACCTGACCGAACCGCGCTGGTACCAGTCCCTCGGCGAGGACGCACCGCGCTCAATCGCCTATTTCTCCCCTGAGTACGGCATCAGCGCCGTCCTCCCCCAGTACTCAGGCGGCCTCGGCATCCTCGCTGGCGACCACCTCAAGGCCGCCTCCGATCTGGGCGTTCCGCTCATCGGCGTTGGGCTGCTCTACCAGGCCGGGTACTTCAAGCAGTCACTCTCCCGCGACGCCTGGCAGCAGGAAACCTACCCGGTCCTCGATCCCGACGGCCTGCCCCTGACCCTCCTCCGCGAGGAGGACGGCAGCCCGGCCAAGGTGGTCCTGCCCCTGCCCGCCGGACGGCAACTGATCGCGCACATCTGGCGCGCCGACGTCGGCCGCGTCCCCCTCCTGCTCCTGGACTCCAACGTTGCTGGCAACGATGAGGCCGCCCGTAATGTCACTGACCGCCTCTACGGTGGTGGCGGCGACCAGCGCCTGCAGCAGGAACTGCTGCTGGGCATGGGCGGCGTGAAGGCGCTGCGCATCTTCGAACGCCTCACCGGCACCCCGGCCCCCGAGGTGTTCCACACTAACGAGGGCCACGCCGGCTTCCTGGGGATCGAACGGATCCGGGAACTGATGGACCCGTCCAACCTCTCGCCGATGAGCTGGGAAGAGGCGCTGACCGCGGGGCGCTCCTGCACCGTATTCACCACCCACACCCCGGTCCCCGCGGGCATCGACAGGTTCGAGAAGTCCCAGATCGAGCACTTCTTCGACGCCGGGCTGGCACCGTCAGTACCAACGGCGAAAATCCTCACCCTCGGCGCCGAGAACTACGAGAGCGGCGACCCCCAGAAGTTCAACATGGCGGTCATGGGATTGCGCCTGGCCCAGCGTGCGAATGGCGTGGCCAAGCTACACGGTGTGGTGTCCCGCGGCATGTTCTCCGGGCTGTGGCCGGGCTTCGACACCAGCGAAGTCCCCATCTCCTCGGTCACCAACGGCGTGCACGTCCCCAGCTGGGTTGACCCGCTGATCGCCGACTTCGCCAAGGAACGCTTCGGCGCCGAGTCGGTGCTCGATCCGCAGTGGTCCAACGTGTACGACGTCGAGGACTCGGACATCTGGGCCCTGCGCCGCCGAATGCGGTCCAACCTGATCGATGACGTCCGGCAGCGCCTGCGGTCCTCGTGGAAGAAGCGGGGCGCGGCCGACGCCGAGCTGGCGTGGACGAACAACGTGCTTGACCCGGACATCCTCACCATCGGGTTCGCCCGCCGGGTGCCCACCTACAAGCGGCTGACCCTGATGCTCAGGGATCCCGCCCGCCTGAAGGCCCTGCTGCTACACCCGGACAACCCGATCCAGCTGGTCATTGCCGGAAAATCGCATCCGGCCGACGAGCAGGGCAAGCGGATGATCCAGGACCTGGTCCGGTTCACCGACGACCCGGAGGTACGCCACCGAATCGTGTTCCTGCCGAACTACGACATCGCCATGGCACGCACCCTGTTCCCCGGCTGCGACGTCTGGCTGAACAACCCGCTACGGCCGCTCGAGGCCTGTGGCACGTCAGGGATGAAATCGGCTATCAACGGCGGACTCAACCTGTCGGTGCTCGACGGCTGGTGGGATGAAATGTACGACGGCGACAACGGCTGGGCCATCCCCACCGCCAACAACGATGCCTCCCCCGATGAGCGCGACGACATTGAGGCCTCGGCGCTGTACGACTTGCTCGAGGAGCAGGTGGCACCACGGTTCTACAGCACGGTGCGCTCGGAAGGCGCCGGCGCTGCGGGACCCTCGGAGCTCTCCCACGACGGCGTCCCGCACCAGTGGGTGGCCATGATCAAGCACACCATGGCCAACCTGGGGCCGGCGGTATCCGCCGAGCGGATGCTGCAGGACTATGTCAGCCACCTGTACCAGCCCGCCTGGCGGGCGGGTCGTCTGGCCGCCGAGTCCGACTACGCGGCAGCGAAGCACACCGCTGCCTGGCGGTCGCGCATCAACGACGGCTGGTCGGCTGTCCAGGTGGAACACGTCGACTCAATCGGCGTCGCCGAGGATCCCCAGATCGGTGATTCGCTGACGATCAACGCCTACGTGTCGCTCGGTGCCCTCTCCCCGGAGGATGTCGCCGTCGAGGTGGCATACGGTCGGGCTTCCGAGAATGACGAGCTCAGCGAGGTGGCCCTGGCCGACCTTGAGGTCTCCGAGAACCTCGGAGCGGGCCGGTACCAGTTCTCCGGCGGAGTGACGATCGACCACTCAGGATCCTTCGGGTACACCGTCCGGGTGCTGCCGAAGCACATCAGCCTGGCCTCGAAGTCCGAACTCGGACTGGTCGCCAACGCGTAGGACAACAAACTTGCAGGCCCAGCGCCTGTTCAGCATGAGCGGCAGTCGCGCCAGAGTTTCCTGGTGTGGGTGCCGCTTTTGCGTGGCCGGAAAACGGCGTACCGGCAGGGCTGCGTACCGTCAGGGCCACGCCTCAGCACCCCTACGCGAAGGGGAACCCGGGGTGCGGGTGAGACCTGCCGCTGAATCCCGGCGGCGGGGCTAGACCCGGTACACGCTGATCGAGTTGGCGGGGACGAGGTCGGTCTCGCCCGGGCCCACCCTCGCGCCGCGCCGGCGGTCCTGGTCGCCGGCGGTGGTGTAGCGCAGCTCGAACCGTTTGATCGTCGGCAGGCCGTTATCCTCCAGGGCGCTCCTGCTGGGCAGGGTAATCCTGGCGTCCTCCATGCTGCCGTTGATCACCACCAGCCCGTCCAGGATGCCGTCCGGTGAGCCGAGGAGCAGCTGAACCGTCCGTGATCCGGGGTCGTTCCACTGGTCCTGGCTCATGATGGTGCCAGCCGGGTTGAACCAGTGCAGGTATGAACTGTCGTCCCGCGCCGGGTAGCCGTGCGGCTGGTGTGCCAGGAACTCCCGCCGGATCCGCAGCAGGGAGCGGGTGTGCTCCAGGAGATGGCGGGCGTCGTCGTCGTGATCCCAGTGCAGCCAGGCGAGCTCGTTGTCCTGGCAGTAGGCGTTGTTGTTACCGCGCTGCGACCGGCCGAACTCGTCCCCGGCGGTGATCATGGGAACGCCGAGGGAGAGCAGCAGGGTAGCCATCAGGTTGCGGGATGTCTGGGACCGCGCCGCGGAGATGGCCTCCTGGTCGGTGGGGCCTTCCATGCCGTGGTTATAGCTGCGGTTGTCGTTGTGGCCGTCACGGTTCTGCTCGCCGTTGTTCTCGTTGTGCTTGCGGCTGTAGGCGGTGAGGTCGGCGAGTGTGAACCCGTCATGGGCGGTGATGAGGTTGATGCTCGCGACGGATGTCCGACCCGAGGGTGCAAAAAGGTCGGTGGAACCGCTCAGGCATCCGGCCAGGCGGGCCACGGTGCCCGCGGCGCCGCCTGCTGCGAGGCTGGCCTGGTCGGTGAGCCAGAAGTCGCGCACGGTGTCGCGGAAACGGTCGTTCCAGTCGGCCCAACCCTGCGGGAAGTTGCCGGTCTGCCAGCCGCCCATCCCAATGTCCCACGGTTCGGCGATGAGTTTGATGCCTCGCAGGGCGCGGTCGGCGCCGGCGGCAACCAGGAAGGGGTGGCGCGGCGTGAAGGTGTTGGTCTCGTCCCTCGCCATTGACACGGCCAGATCAAAGCGGAACCCGTCGATGTGGAATTCCTCCACCCAGTACCGCAGGGAATCTAGGGCCAGGGCGACCACGCGGGGGTGGGAGAAGTTCAGGGTGTTGCCGCAGCCGGTGGTATCCACGTAGCGACCGTGATCGCCGGGCCGGTAGTACTGCTGCTCGGCCAGCCCGCGCCAGCTCAGCGCCGGGAGGTCCGGGGGGCCCTCGGCGGTGTGGTTGTACACCACGTCCAGGAGCACCTCGAGGCCTGCCTCGTGGAGGAGCTTCACCATTCCTTTGAACTCATCCTGCACGGCCCGGGGCCCCGCGGCGCGGGCGGCCTCGGTGGCGTAGCCAGGGTGCGGGGCAAAGTACCCGAGGGTGTTGTAGCCCCAGTAGTTGGTCAGCCCCAGCGGACCGAGATGCGGTTCATCGATGTGGAAGTGGACAGGCAACAGTTCCACCGCGGTGACGCCCAGCTCCCTGAGGTGTCGGATCATGACGGGGTGCGCGAGCCCCGCGTAGGTGCCCCGCAGTTCCGCCGGGATGTCCGGGTGCAACCGGGTGAGCCCCTTGACGTGCGCCTCGTAGACCACCGTGTCGCGCCAGTTGGTCCGGGGTGGGGCGGAGGTTCCCCAGTCGAATCCGTTGTCCTGGACGTAGACCGACCAGTAGACCGGTCCGGATTCGGTGTCCACTGTGTCGATGGCCCGCGTATACGGGTCGAGGAGCAGCTGGGAGGTGTCAGGCAGGGCGGTTTCGACCGGCCAGAACGCGTAGCGCACCGAATCGGCGAGCCCCTCCACCACGCCATGGTGCACCCCGTGGGTGTAGTCCGCCAAGGTGGTGGAGTGCCAGGCGCCGTCCTGACCCTGGTAATGCACGGCCAGGGCCGACACTCCGGGCGCGTAGACGGCGACGTTCACGCTGTCCGCGGGGGTGGAGCGCCCGCGGGAGCGGTGCACTCCCAGCGGGAACTCGCTGGACGGGGGGCTCAGTTCGAGGGAGACGCTCATGGCGGGTGGTCAGCGCGGCGGTTAGGCGGAGCGCTGGCGCGAGATCTCGTACAGGCTGATCCCCACTGCCATTGATGCGTTCAACGACTCCATCGCGGAATCAATGGGAATCGAGACGATCTGGTCGCAGTTCTCGCGCACGAGGCGTGACAGGCCCTTGCCTTCCGAACCCACGACAAGGCAGACCGGCTCGCGGCCAAGTGTTAGGTCCGGGAGGGACACGTCGCCGTCGCCGTCGAGGCCCAGCACAAAGATGCCCTTGTCCTTGAAGGACTTCAGGGTGGAGTTCAGGTTGCCGGCCTTGGCAACGGGGACCCGCACGGCGGCGCCGGCACTGGTCTTCCACGCCGAGGCGGTCATCCCGACGGACCGCCGCTCGGGAACGATGACGCCGTGCCCGCTGAACGCGGACAGCGACCTGATGATGGCGCCGAGGTTACGCGGGTCGGTGATGCCGTCCAGGGCCACGAACAACGGTGCGTTGTTGATGTGGCCCTTCTTCCATTTCTGGATGGTCTCGGTGGCCAGGTCCACGGCGTCGACGTACTCGTAGGGCGGGATCTGCAGCATGATGCCCTGGTGTACCGAGCCATCCGCCATCCGGTCCAGCTCGGTCTTGCCGGTTTCCATCAGCGGGATACCCCGCTCGGTGGCGAGCTTCAGCGATTCGCGGATCCGCTCGTCCATTTCGATGCGGATGGCCACGTGCAGCGCTTTCGCGGGGATACCAGCCCTGAGGGACTCGACCACCGCGTTGCGCCCGGTGACCATTTCTTCGGTGCCCTTGCCGCGCGTGTTGCGGGACGACCCGGGGTTGCGGTTGCCTGAGTGCTTGGCCGCCGACCGTTCGGCGAGCTGCTTGCTCTTGTGTGCCTTGTGGTACGGGCGGTCCTCGGCCTTCGGGGTGGGACCCTTGCCTTCCAGCGCCTTGCGTCCAAGGCCTCCGGTTCCGCCCGAGGGGCCCTTTTTGCTCTTGCGCACAGCGCCGGGACGTCCGTGAGTGGCCATGGGGAAAACACCTTTGGGTAGAAGATTGGTCACCCCAGTTTACGCGGGTACAGCCGTCGAGTTCACCGCCGCGTCGGCGGAGACGTGACGGGTCAGTTCTTCAGGGTCCAGGAGGCGCCGTCGGCAGTGTCCTCAATGACGATACCGGCGCTGGTGAGCGCGTCCCTGATGGCGTCGGCCTGCGCCCAATCCTTCGCTTCCCGGGCAAGGGTGCGCTGCTGCAGCTGGGAGGCGATCAAGGTGTCCAGTGCCTGGTGCTCGGGGCTGCGGGGGCCCTTACTGGGGTCCTGGACGTCGTCGAGTCCCAGGATCCCGGTCATGGTCATGACGTCGATGAACGCCTTCCGGGTGGTTTCGCTGTCCCCGGCGGCCAGCGCCGTATTGCCGGCGCGCACCGTGTCGTGGAGGACCGCGAGCGCCTGGGGCACGTTGAGGTCGTCGTTCATGGCATCGCTGAAGGCCGCTGGCGCTCCGGGAGAGGTGAACCCGAATCCGTCCGGGAATTCCCGGGCTGCGGCTTTGGCGAGGAACCCGTCGATGCGTTCGACGGCGGCGGCTGCCTCGTGCAGGGAGGTGGGCCGGTAGTCGAGCACCGAACGATAGTGCGCCTGCCCGAGGTAGTACCGCACCACGCGCGGACTGGCGAGATCAAGCATCTCGGCGGGGCTGACCGTGTTACCGATGGATTTGGACATCTTCTCGCCCTCGAAGGTGACCATGCCGTTGTGCATCCAGTATCGGGCGAAGGGGTGCCCGGCGGCCTGCGACTGGGCCATTTCGTTCTCGTGGTGCGGGAATCGCAGGTCCAGGCCGCCACCGTGGATATCAAACTCGGTGCCAAGGTACTTCGTGACCATGGCCGAGCATTCCAGGTGCCAGCCCGGCCTGCCGGGCCCCCACGGGCTGGGCCAGGCCGCGGTGTCCGGCTCGCCTTCCTTCCACCCTTTCCAGAGTGCGAAGTCGCGTGGATCGCGCTTCCGGTTGATGAATTCGGGTTCGACGTCGGTGGCGCTTTGCATGTCGTCGATGTTCTGCCGTGTCAGCGAGCCGTACCCTTTCCACGACCGGACGTCGAAATAGACGTCTCCTGAGTCGTCGTTGGCCGGGTAGGCGTGCCCCCGGTCGATCAGGAGCTGAATCAGGGAGTGCATTTCGGGGATGTGGCCGGTGGCGCGCGGCTCGTACGTGGGCCGGCGCACCCCGAGGGTGTCGTAGGCCCGCTGGAATTCCAGTTCGTAGCGGTAGGCCAGTGCCCACCACTGTTCGCCGCGCAACTGGCGGGGCAGGGCGTCGTCGTGCTCGGATTCCTTGGCACGGGCAAGAATCTTGTCATCGATGTCGGTCACGTTGCGGACCGTCGTGACCCGGTAGCCGCTGGCGCTCAGCCAGCGCGTGAGCTGGTCGAACGCGATCGCCGAGCGGATGTGGCCCACGTGCGGCATCCCCTGCACGGTGGCGCCGCAGTAGTACAGTCCCGCCTCACCCTGCTTGAGGGGAACGAAGTCGCGGATCTGCGCGGTCGCGGTGTCATAGAATCTCAGGCTCACCGCTCCAGATTAGCCGGTCGCGGTGGACGGCTTCATCCGGCGTCGTTCGAGATGGCCTCTGCGGCAGGGTCCGCAACGCTGACGACGACGGCGGTCGCGACCGCCGCGATGCCCTCCCCCCGGCCGGTGAAGCCCAGCCCGTCCGTGGTGGTCGCTGACACGCTGACGGGTGCTCCCGCCGCAGCGCTGAGTACCGCTTCAGCTTCCGCTCGGCGGGGCGCGAACTTGGGACGGTTGCCGACCAGCTGCACCGCGACGTTGCCGATCTCAAAGCCTGCGGCGCGCACAATCCTGGCGGCCTCGGTCAGCAGGCTGATCCCGGAGGCACCAGCGAATTCCGGCCGGTCGGTACCGAAGTGGGTGCCGAGGTCGCCCACACCCGCGGCGGAGAACAGCGCATCAGCGGCGGCATGGGCCACCGCGTCGCCGTCGGAGTGTCCGCTCAGGCCCCGTTCGCCGTCCCAGAGCAACCCGGCAACCCACAGCGGCCGGGGTGCGTCCTCGGGGGCAAACGCGTGCACGTCGACGCCGACGCCGGTGCGGGGGAGATTCATGGTTGGGGCCTTCCGGTGGGGTGACGGGCGAGGATGGCCGCTAGCTGGAGGTCCTGGGCGGTGGTGACCTTGAAGGCGGCGTCGTCGCCGTCGACCACCTGGACGGGAATGCCGAGGCGTTCCAGCAGCATGGCGTCGTCGGTGACGGCGGCGCCCGGGGCCTGGTGGGCAAGGCGGAGGGTATCGATGTTGAATCCCTGGGGTGTCTGGACCGCCCGCAGGGTTTCGCGTGGCGGTGTGCCGGTGACCAGACCGCCGTCAACGGTCTTGATGGTGTCGACCACGGGAATCACGGGAATCACCGCTTCGGCGCCGGCATGGAGCGCAGCGACCACCCGCCGGAAGACGGCGGGCGGGGTAAGGGCGCGGGCGGCGTCGTGCACCAGGACATGGCTGATGCCCGGAGACAGGGCGGCCAGGCCGGCGTTGACGGAATCGGGACGGGTGGCACCCCCGGCGACCAGCAGCACGGGGACATCGGTCACCACCTCAGCGACGGTCGCCCGGAGAACAGTGTCGTCGGCGGGGACCACCACGCAGATTTCGTGGGCGACGCCGGCGTCGAGCACTCCCTGGAGGGCATGGTCGAGGATGCTGCGGCCCGCCACCTGGACCTGGGCCTTGGGAATGCCGAGCCCCAGCCGTTGGCCTGCCCCACCAGCCACGATGATGACGCCGACCTGCGCCCCGGCGTCGGGCACGGGGCTGGTCTGGGATCCGGGGTGAGTTCGCGACACCTGATTACCCTACGTCAGGGCAAGAAAAAGGGACCGCCCACCCGGGGCGGTCCCTCACCAAACCTTATTCCTGAAGAACTAGGAAGCCAGTACCTCGTCAAGAACGCTTGCGGCCTTCTCTTCGTCGGTTTTCTCTGCGAGTGCCAGTTCTGAGATCAGAATTTGCCGCGCCTTGGCGAGCATCCTCTTCTCCCCCGCTGACAACCCACGGTCATGATCACGGCGCCACAGGTCGCGGACTACTTCCGCAACCTTGATCACGTCGCCCGAGGCAAGTTTTTCGAGGTTTGCCTTGTAGCGTCGCGACCAGTTGGTGGGCTCTTCAGTGAACTCGGCCCGCAACACATCAAAGACGTGCTGGAGACCTTCCTTGCCCACTACATCGCGCACCCCAACGAGGTCAACGTTTTCTGCTGGAACTTCAATGGTTAGATCACCCTGTGCCACCTTGAGCTTGAGATACATTTTCTCTTCGCCCTTGACGACGCGCATCTTGATCTCCTCGATCTTCGCTGCGCCGTGGTGAGGATAAACTACTGTTTCGCCGACCTCAAAAACCATGTGGACTTTCCCCTTTCCCGCAGATCAGTTTATCACGAATTCGACACGCCGAAGGCGTGTTTTCGCAAGTCAGCGCGGACATGTGAACAGGAGTGGCTATGATTCGCCCCTTGACGGATGAGAGTTTTAGTGATCCACGTCGCGTCGAAAGTGTTGCATGTGACGCGACGCGCTCCCTCACCGGGTAATTTTTCCCGATAGGCTGTAAGGAAAGTTTGAACTGGCAGTTCCCCACCAGATGATCGACCACCGTAGGAGTTTGCGCTGTGAAGAGTGACCGAATCAACCCCCTGCAGCACATCCGGGCGACCCGGAGCTTGGCTGCTGGTGCAGCACTGGTCGCTCTCCTTGGTGCCACCGGTTGCAGTGTGACCAGTGAGCAGGCCACCACGATCCAGTACGCGGCCTCGGACGGAATCGTCGACGAGGTGGGCCCCCTGGAACTGCGGAACATCCTGATCATCACCTCCGAAGAGGGCGAGCCGGGCACGATCCTCGGCACGGTGTTCAACCCCACCGACTCGGCAGTGCAGCTGACCATCGAGGGTGAGAACTCGACGGTGGACATCACCGTCCCAGCCGAAGGGAAGTGGGTCTTCGAGGACGAGACCACCGACGACGGCGTGCTCGAGGGTGTCAGCGAGATCCCCGGCGCGCTGGTCGACCTGAACTTCGTCGTGAACTCCGAGACCGCCGAACTGCGGGTCCCCGTGCTGGACGGTACCCTGGCCGAGTACCGCGACTACGTTCCCGGTGGCTACACCCCAGAGCCCACCCCAACGCCGGTGGAAACAGGCGAAGAGGAAGAGTAAATCTCAGGACTCGTACTTGTAGCCCAGGCCGCGCACCGTCACCAGATGGCTGGGGTTGGACGGGTCCGCCTCGATCTTCCCGCGGAGCCGTTTGACGTGCACGTCAAGGGTCTTGGTGTCACCGACGTAGTCCGAGCCCCAGACCCGGTCGATCAGCTGCCCCCGGGTCAGCACCCGACCAGCGTTGCGCAGCAACATCTCGAGCAGCTCGAACTCCTTCAGCGGCATCGACACCGGGGCGCCGTTCACGCTGACCGTGTGCCGTTCGATGTCCATCCGCACCGGCCCTGACTGCACAGTGGTGGAGATCAGCTCCTCGGGCTCGGCCTGCCGCCGCAGCACCGCACGGATTCTCGCCACCAGCTCCCGCGAGGAGTAGGGCTTCGTGACGTAGTCATCGGCTCCCAGCTCCAGGCCGACAACCTTGTCAATCTCGGAGTCCTTGGCGGTGAGCATGATCACCGGCACACTTGAACGCTGGCGCAGCTGCCGGCAGACCTCGGTCCCCGACTGGCCGGGCAGTTGCAGGTCCAGGAGCACCAGGTCAGCGCCGGCGCGGTCAAACTCGACGATCGCCTCATTGCCGTCGCCCACCACCGCGACCTCAAAACCCTCCCTGCCCAGCAGGTAGGACAGCGGGTCACTGAAGGACTCTTCGTCCTCCACCATCAGGATGCGGGTCAAACGCTCACTCCTTGTTCGTGGGCGGACGGTCCGCCCTGTTTCTCGACCGACGGACCGGACTTCCCGGGCGACGCTTCGACGCGCCGGTCGGCGCGTTTCTCGGTGGCCCCGAGTCCGTCGGCGGCATCGCTGTCCGCTTCCATCTCCGGGAGCCGGACGGTGAAGGTACTCCCCTGGCCGGACTGGGACCAGACGGTCACCTCGCCGCCGTGGTTGGAGACCACATGCTTGACGATGCTCAGGCCCAGCCCGGTGCCACCGGTCTGCCGTGAGCGGGCAGCATCGATCCGGTAGAACCGCTCGAAAACCCGTTCCTGTTCCTCAGGTGTGATCCCGATGCCCTGGTCGGTGACCGAGATCTGGGCGAGACCGTCGCGGGAGCGCAGCCCCACCCCCACCCGGGTGCCCTCGGGCGAATAGCGGATGGCGTTGTCGATCAGGTTCCTGAACGCCGTCATGAGCAGGTCGGGGTCCCCGTAGACCGGCTCGGCGATGCGCCCGCCCACCACGATGTCGATCTGTTTGCTCTCCGCCGGGAGCCGGTTGCGGTCCACCGCCTCCGCGATCACCGTGTTGATATCGACGGGGCGCCCGCGGCGCACGACGTCGGCACCCTGCAGCCGCGACAGTTCAATAATGTCCTGCACCAGGGCGGACAGGCGGGCTGACTCCTTGTGCATCCTGCGGGCGAACCGGCGGACGGCTTCCTCATCCTCCGCGGCGTCGTCGAGCGCTTCAGCGAGCAGGGAGATCGCACCCACGGGGGTCTTGAGCTCGTGGGACACGTTCGCCACGAAGTCGTTGCGGATTTCCTCGGTGCGGGTGATCTCCGTCCGGTCGTCGGCGAGGATCAGGACGTACTCCTCCCCCAGGGACGCCACCCGGGCGAGCACGATGATCGTTCCCTGCCCCAGGGGTCCACGCGGCAGCTCCAGCTGCTTCTGCTCAATCACCCCATCGCGGCGCACCCGGGCGGTGAGTTCCAGCAGTTCGGAGTGCACCACCGTGTGCCCGCGGACCAGCCCGAAGGCGTACGCGGCGGGACTGGCCCGCACCACGCCGTCGATCGCATCAACCACCACGTAGGCGCGTCCGATGATTGACAAGACCTCCGCGGCCCCCTCGGGCAGGGTCGGCTCGTCGACAAAAAGGAGGGAACGGCGCTGGATTTCACTCAGCCGGAAGGCAGCCATGCCGGCTGTGCCCAGGGCGACGCCGACAAGCCCGGCAACAAGGATGAGAAGAACGGGATCCACAATGCCTAGCTTATGCGTACCAGCCGTGCCCGGAAGGGTGTTCCGGTGGCAATAGGGAAGTGGTTCAACTAACGTTCACTCAAAGGTGCATAACAGTTCATCACCAACTGAGAATGTGCTGTGTGGGACTGTGCATAGACGTACGCAGTCATCTCTATGGAAAGGATGCCTCCCGTGCGGAAGGTTTTTCAGGCAGAGCTTCATCAGATCGGTGAACAGCTCATCGAAATCTCGCAGCTGGTCGCGGAGGCGCTGGGCAAAGCCACCACCGCGTTTGAGACCGCTGACACCGAACTTGCCCAGGATGTGATTGCCGCCGACGCACGCATCGACTTCCTCCAGAATGATCTTGATGAGCGCGCCATCGACATTCTCGCCCTCCAGGGGCCCGTCGCCAGCGACCTGCGGATGATCGTGGGGGCGCTGCGGATGAGTGCATCACTGGAGCGGATGGGTGATCTGGCCCGGCATGTGGCCCAGTTGGCACGGCTGCGGTACCCCGAACACGTGATCCCGGCGGCCATCCGCCCCACCTTCGAGGAGATGGCAGAGCTGGATCAGCAGATCGCCAAAAAGGTGAACGAGCTGCTCGAGACCCGGAACCTGCAGCTCAGCAACGAGATCTACGCGCACAACGCACGGATCAACGAGTTGCACGCAGGGGTCTTCAAGGCTATTGCCGCCCCGGACTGGGACGTCTCGGCGCCCATCACCGTGGACGTGACACTGGCCAGCCGCTATTTCGAACGGTTCGCTGACCATGGCGTCTCAGTGGCACGCAAGGTCACCTACCTGGTCACCGGTGAATGGCAGCCCAGCGCTCCGCTGAACTGACGCCGCCTTTGGTGCGGCGCAGCACGAACGACGACGGCCGGTCCCCTCGGGGCCGGCCGTCGTCGTTCGTGCTGTGGTGGTCTCGTGACCCTGGGTGCTAGTGCTTGCCCTGGTTGGCGACGGCTTCAATCGCTGCCGCCGCGGCGTCGGCGTCGAGGTAGGTGCCGCCTGCCTTGACCGGAACGAGGTTCTCATCCAGTTCATAGATCAGGGGGATGCCGGTCGGGATGTTCAGGGAGGCGATGTCGCCGTCGCTGATCCCGTCGAGGTGCTTCACCAGCGCGCGCAGGGAGTTGCCGTGCGCTGCAATGAGGACCGTCTTGCCCTCCTTGATGTCCGGCGCGATGTCTGATTCCCAGTATGGGAGGAACCGGTCCAGGACGTCCTTGAGGCATTCGGTGCGGGGGATGGCGTCGCCGAGGTCCGCGTACCGCGGATCGTTTGCCTGGGAGAATTCGCTGTCGTCCTCGATGGGTGGTGGCGGGGTGTCGTAGGAGCGGCGCCACTCCATGAACTGGGCCTCGCCGAACTCCGCGAGGGTCTGCGCCTTGTCCTTGCCCTGCAGGGCACCGTAGTGGCGCTCGTTGAGCCGCCAGTGGCGTTTGACGTCAATCCAGCTCCGGTCAGCCGCCTCGAGTGCCAGGTTCGCGGTGATGATGGCCCGCTTCTGCCGGGACGTGTACACAATGTCGGGAAGCAGGCCGGCTTCGACGAGCAGTTCCCCGCCGCGGATGGCTTCGGCTCGGCCCTGTTCGGTCAGCGGGACATCGACCCAGCCGGTGAACAGGTTTTTCTCGTTCCACTCACTTTGGCCGTGGCGGAGCAGGATCACTTTGTAGGAAGTCATAGGTTCAGTCTGCCGCATGAGCGCCGCAGGTTCACCTGTGGCGCGGTTCTATTACCCGCGAACGGTTACCAGGGGCCGTAGGGACCGCTGCTGCCACGGACCTCTGAGACAGCTGGCTTGACGTCGGCCAGGTAGACGCAGGCGGCGATCACGGCGACGATCTGCAGCAGCCCGAAGAGCCCGGTGGAGGTCACCAGCACGGTGAGCGCGCCGACGGCGACAGCGCCACCGGTCATCGCGGTCCAGAAGCCCTTGGTGCGCTTCATCGTGGCCTCGAAGTTGGCCGCGGGACGCTTTACACAGTCGATGAGTGCCCAGATCTCAATGCCCAGCGCCACCAAACCGAGCGCGAGGTACAGATAGTTCCGAATGTCATATGCGATGTCCACGGCACAAGCCTATCGGGTGGAGTCGCCGCCTGGTCGCAGCGGAGCGAGGGCCTGCTCCAAATCCGCCCACAGATCCTCGGGATTCTCGATCCCGACCGACAGCCGGACCAGCGCCTCCGGCACGGTGGCGGGCTCACCCGGCTGCCGCCGTCGTCGTTCAATCAAAGACTCGACGCCGCCCAGTGAGGTAGCCGGCAGCCACAGGCGGACGGCGGCAACGAGGGCTTCGCCGGCGGCAACATCCGCCAGTTCGATGCTGATGATCGAGCCGAACCCGTTCAGCTGGTCTGCGGCGCGCTGGTGGCCGGGGTCGGTGGCCAGCCCGGGAAAGCGGACCCTTGTCAGGGCGGGATGCTGAGCGAGTTTATCCGCCAGGTAGAGCGCGTTCGCCTGGGACCGTTCCACCCGCAGCGCGAGCGTACGCAGCCCCCTGAGCGCCAGCCATACCTCGAAGGGCCCGGCGATGGCACCGTGCAGGGTGCGGTGTTTGAGCAGATCCGTCCGGACTGCGGCGTCGGAGGTGGCAAGTGCGCCGAGGACGACGTCGGAATGGCCCGCCAGGTACTTGGTGACCGAGTGCAGCACGACGTCGGCGCCGAAGTCGAGCGGCTTGCAGACCAGCGGCGTGTTGAAGGTGTTGTCGACGACCACTGTCACTCCGGCGGCCTTCGCAGCGGCGATGAGGGTGCGGAGGTCGGCGACCTCAAGCATCGGGTTGGTCGGGCTTTCCAGCCAGAGCAGGTCTGCTGTGTCCAGCGTGGCGAGCACCTGGTCGGTGTCGGCGACGTCCACCCGGACGAGGGCGAACCGGCCGCGCGCCGCTTCGTCGTCGGCGAGGCTGAGGGAACCGGCGTAGGCGTGGCGGGGCATGACGACGACGCCGCCCGTCGGCACGAGTGACAGCGCGGCCGCCGCGGCGCCAAGACCGGAGCTGAACACCAGGGCGGGCAGGGCCGCACCCTCAAGCTGGCCGAGGGCCTCCTCGAACGGGTCCCAGGTGGGGTTGGACATGCGGCCGTAAATACGGTCCCCCACAGCAGGGTCGACGGCCTCGTGGAAGGTGGAGGACAGGACAATCGGCGGATTCACCGGGGCGTCATGCTCCCGCGGGGGGCGTCCGGAGGCCACCACGATGGTGTCCTGGGCGAGCTCGTGGTCAGCGTGGTGGGTCATGGATTCAGGGTAGTTGGCTGTGGCAACCGGGTGAAATGTGACTGCTCTCCCCGGCCCGCTGGGAGTGGGGCGTTGGGACGCTAACCGGGAGGTCGGTGAGACTCGATAGGCTGGGCAGGTGACTACACCTTCCCCCCGCCGCACGTCCGGGCTTTTCATCGCCTTTGAGGGCGGCGACGGTGCCGGCAAGTCGACCCAGGCCGGCCTGCTGGCTGCTGCCCTGCAGGAGCGCGGCCTGGAAGTGCTGCGCACCCGCGAGCCCGGTGGCACCACCATCGGCGAGAAGCTCCGGTCCCTGGTTCTCGACCACGGGCAGGGCGAGATCGACCCCCGCACCGAGGCCCTGATCTTCGCCGCGTCACGAGCAGCCCACGTCCATCAGGCGATCCTGCCCGCCCTGTCGCGTGGCGCCGTCGTTGTCTGTGACAGGTATATCGACTCATCGGTGGCGTATCAGGGGGCCGGCCGGGGGCTGGGCACCAACAGCGTCCTCGAGGTCAACCTGTGGGCCGTCGAGGGGCTGCGGCCCGACTTGACGGTGCTGCTCGACGTCGAGCCGCTCGAGGGCCGTGGCCGTCGCGTCCAGAACGGCGCGGAAGACCGGCTGGAGTCCGAGCCCGACGCGTTCCACGCCCTGATCCGGGGTGCTTTCCTGGACCGGGCCGCGGCTAGCCCTGCGCAGTACCTGGTGCTGCCCGCGCGGCAGCCCGTCGAGGAACTGGCGACGGCGATCCTCGCCGCCGTCGAGAAGCGCCTCGGATGAGCGTGTGGACCTTCCTGATGGGCCAGGAGCCGGTGGTCGAGCAGCTGAAGCGTGCGGCGTCCGCCGACCAGCCGAACCACGCCTGGCTGTTCACGGGCCCACCCGGATCGGGCAGGTCCAACGCAGCCCGCGCGTTCGCGGCGGCACTCTTGTGCGACCGGGAGCCCCTGGACGAGCGGGGCTGCGGGGAGTGCCGGGCGTGCCGGACAGCACTCGCCGGCTCCCACGCTGACATCACCAACGTCACCACAGAGAAGGTGACCATCAGTATCGACGAGGCCAGGGAACTGGTCCGCAAGGCCCAGGACAAGCCCTCTACCGGACGCTGGCGGGTCATCATCGTGGAGGACGCCGACCGGATGCAGGAACGCAGCACCAACGTGTTGCTCAAGGCGATCGAGGAGCCACCGCCCCGGACCATCTGGCTGTTGTGCGCACCCAGCCCCGGCGACGTGCTGGTGACCATCCGGTCGCGGTGCCGCGCCGTGAACCTGCGGCTGCCCCCGGTGCAGGATGTTGCCGACCTGCTGGTCCGCCGCGACGGCATCGACCCGGCCACCGCGGAAGCTGCCGCGCGGGCGGCGCAGAGCCATATCGGCGTCGCGAAGCGGTTGGCCACCGACGACGGCGCGCGGGACCGGCGGAACCAGATCGTCCGCCTGCCCCTGGACCTGAAGAATGTAGCCGGCGCGATGAAGGCCGCAGCGGACCTGGTGAAACTCGCTGAGGCCGAGGCGCAGAGCTCCTTCGAGCAGCGGGATGCCCAGGAGAAGGCTGCCCTGCTGGCGACGCTGGGCGCACCCGAAAGCGGCACCCTGCCGCCCGCCATCCGCGGTCAGGTCAAACGGTTGGAGGATGACCAGACCCGCAGGGCCAAACGGTCCAAGAACGACTACTTCGACCGTGCGCTGACCGATCTGACTTCGTTTTACCGGGATGTGCTGATGTTGCAGGTTTCCAGCGGGAGGGACCTCGTGAATGAGCCGCTCCGCCCCGAGCTGGAGGCGTTTGCCCGCGGCGGCACCCCCGAGGGGACGCTGGCGCGGATCGAGGCAATCAACAAAGTGCGCGACCGGATCGTTAACACCAACGTTGCACCGCTCCTGGCCATCGAGGCGATGGCCGTCAGTCTCCTGCCCGAAAAGGATTACACCGCGTGAGAAGATTTTCACCCCGCCGCCTGGCTACCGCCGCCGTCGTCCTGTCTGGCGCTCTGGTGCTCTCGGGCTGCCAGCTGCTTTCGCCCGGGTCAGGTGACTCGCCGGAGGTCGGGGTGGAGTCCGCCGCCCCGGAGGTGGTGGGCGAGGTCCCTGCGGACCTTGAAGGGTTCTACACCCAGGAAGTTCAGTGGGAGCTGTGCGAAGAGGCGTTCGCCTGCGCCACGATCGAGATGCCGTTGGACTACGCTGATCCCTCGCGTGAGTCGATCGACGTCGCAGTCATCCGTAGCGACGCAACGGGTGAGGCACAGGGCACCGTCCTGGTGAACCCGGGCGGCCCGGGCGGGTCCGGCGTCAACATTGTCAGGGATGCGCTGCCGTTCATTACCAGCGACCGGTTGCGCGAGCACTACGACGTCGTCGGCTTCGACCCGCGCGGGGTGGGGCAGTCCAGCGCCGTCGACTGCCTGACGGACGAGGAACGCGAGGCGGACCGGCTGGAGTTCCTGGAGCCGGGCATCCCGGACGCCGAGGCATTTGAGACGCTTGCCGCCGAGGCGGAGGACTTCGCCGCGCAGTGCGCTGAACGGACCGGCGAGCTGCTGGGCTACATCGACACCGACAGCGCAGCCCGCGACCTGGACATCCTGCGGGCCGTGGTGGGGGATGAGCAGCTGAACTATTTGGGCTTCTCCTACGGCAGCGCGCTCGGTACCGCGTATGCCGAGCTGTTCCCCACCAACACCGGTCGGCTGGTCCTTGACGGTGCCGTGGATCCGTCGCTGAGCAACGAGGAGATTACCCTGGGCCAGGCCCGAGGCTTCGAGGCCGCCCTGCGCACGTTTGTGGCTGACTGCCAGCTGTCCAGTGAGTGTCCCCTGCCGTCCGGGGTGGACCAGGGGGTCGCAGTGATCCAGGAGCTGTTCCGTTCGGTGGAGGAAAGTCCCATGACGGCGTCGGACGGACGCCTGGTCACCATCGGCACCTTCTTCTCCGGCTTCATCCTGCCGCTCTACGAGAACAACAACTGGCCTCTGCTGTCCACCGCGATCGACCAGGCGCTGCAGGGCGACCCAACGGCCATGCTGGAGCTGGCCGACCTGGGCGCCGAGCGCGGGCCCGACGGCGTCTACGCCACCAACAGCAACGCGGCGTTCGTCGCCATCAACTGCCTCGACTACCCCATGACCAGCGACTTCGAAGAGCTCAACGCTGATGCCGAGGAACTCGAGGAGGTCTCCCCCACGTTTGGCCCGTACCTTGCCTATGGCGGCGTCACCTGTGACGCGTGGGAGTATGGCCCCGTGCTCGAACCCGCACCGGCGTCGGCGCCGGATGCCGCACCGATCGTGGTCATCGGGACCACCGGGGACCCGGCGACGCCGTACGACTGGTCGCTGGCCCTGGCCGACCAGCTGGAGACCGCCGTGCACGTCACCTGGGAGGGCGAGGGCCACACCGCCTACGGCCGTGCGGGTGACTGCATCGGAGACCTGGTGGACGCGTACTTCGTCGACGGGACGGTGCCCGACGACGGCGTCACCTGCGGCTAGCCCGGGGCCCGGCCCACTGGGAAGCGTCTGACCGGTCGTCGGGTCGGCCTGCCGGGTGCGCTTTTGACCTTCCGAGTCCTGCTCTTATAGAGTTATCGCTTGTGGATTGGGCCGCGCTGAGGCGTGTCCCGTGAAGCTTTAGCCTCCTTAGCTCAGTCGGTAGAGCGTCTCACTCGTAATGAGAAGGTCGCCAGTTCGACTCTGGCAGGAGGCTCCAGGACATTCCCGAGATCTCGCGGGTGTAGGGCGATGTTGTCTGACAGCTCGACAATCTGTTCGACGTGCCCATTACCGACATTTCTCTGCGATTCCCGGGCTTACCGTCACTTTTTCGTCACCTCAAGCCAGCGCCCGACTCCATCTGCAGGGATCGAGTTCATCCAGCCGCGTGGGCATGAGATCGAGTCCCCGCCGACTCCCGCCATGGCGACCGCAGACTGAGGGTAAAAATTGGTCACTAGTTCCAGCGTCGCTGCAAGCGTTCCTTGCCCAAGCGCGCCGAGGCCGATCTGCGCGGGAAGCGACTGAACCGACGTCCAATAATCCGGACGGCCAGCACGGTCGCCTAATTTCTTCGGAGATAAACGGATTCGCCCGCTGGTCGAAAGTATCACCTCGTGCCATTTCGTTCCTCTCCTTTCGGGACGATACCGCAGGAAATCTTCTCGATATTGGCCGTGAACCCGAAGAAGGCGTCATCGGCAAATGTGATTTGTGCACTGCAGGGGCGTGTGTCATCGATGTGAGCCTGCGCGAATGTACTAATGTTCAGACGGGTAAGAGCGCCGATTATATCGCTCGAGGCTACGTTGTACCCGTGTGGGCACAACTGAGATTGGGGAGCTCATGGCGAGGAATTTGGCTGGATCACTGTGGAATCGGTGGGAGCCGCATATACACGCACCCGGGACCATGCTGAATGACGAATACGGCCCGGACGCATGGCCTGATTATTTTGATCGGCTCGAGGCTTCCGAACCTCCGATCCGCGCCCTCGGAATAACGGACTATTACAGTGTCGATACCTACGAGGAAGTTCTCCGTAACAAGACCGAAAATGGCCGTTTGCCTAATGTAGACCTGATCTTTCCCAATGTTGAGATGAGGTACGGAGTAGGCACAGGCAAAAACATCCCTGTGAACTTTCACCTCATCGTGTCACCTAAAGACGCAGATCATGTGGCACAACTTCGAAGGTTTCTCAAGGCGCTCACCTTTGAGGCATACGGCGAGAATTTCCGCTGCGAGCCGGATGACCTCATGAGCCTGGGCCGGCATCACGATAGGACTATCCAAGATGACAAGACAGCGCTTAGGGCAGGTACAAACCAATTTAAGGTCAACTTTGATCAGCTGAAATCCGAGTGGAAGAAAAGCGCTTGGATACAAAAGAACGCGCTCATCGCTGTGGCAGGAAGCAATAAAGACGGCACTGCAGGACTTCAAGAAGCTTCTTTGGCAACTGTACGCAAAGAGCTTGAACGATTTGCTCATATAATTTTCGCCTCACAGGAGAGCCAGCGAAATTTCTGGCTCGGAAATGGGGCAGTTTCCATCGACGAGTTAAGTGCGGAGTGGGGCGGCCCGAAGCCATGCTTACACGGGAGTGACGCGCATAAGCTCGAGAAAGTGGGCCAGCCCGATCTTGACCGGCGTACCTGGATTAAGGGTGGTCTTACATTCGAGGCTCTACAGCAAGCATGTCTCGAGCCCGGAAGTCGTGCTTTCGTCGGTGCAACTCCACCCATGGCAGGGTTTGAGTCACAGACTATTCAACATCTAACGGTTTCAAACGCTCCATGGATGCTCGATTCCGAGATTCAAGTTAACCCTGGTTTGGTCGGCATCATCGGAGCGCGCGGGTCCGGCAAGACGGCCCTAGCTGACATGCTCGCGGCAGGTGGATATGCCTCCCCTTCTCAGCTTTCTGGCAGATCCTTCCTAGACAGAGCCCGCCCACGGTTGGGAGATGCATCAGCAACACTGAGCTGGGGAGGAGGGGACACAACATCTCGACGATTAGGCGGGGATTCAGATCCCACGGGCGATCGGCCAGCGAGAGTTCAATACCTGTCACAGCACTTTGTTGAGGAGCTATGCTCGGCGGACGGAGTCAGCGGTGAACTTCTTAGCGAAATCGAGCGCGTGGTTTTTCAAGCGTTTCCTGTGGAGGATCGCTCCGGTGCAACCTCTTTCGACGAGCTGCTCGACCTCAGAACTGCGGGGGCGCGTGAAATTCGGCGTCAGAAAGAGATTCGTCTTCGGCAGATGACCGAGAGAATAAACGCCGACGTCGAAAAATCCATACAACTTTCGAAGTTGACCCGTGACCGCACCGAGAAGGCGGCGGCTCTGACCGTAGATCACGAAACCAGAGCTGCAATGTTGACGGGAGAAGATGAGGATCGCTCGCAACGCCTGAAAGATCTGAATCTCGCTGAGGCTGCCTCCGCTCAATCTGTAAACGAGATGCGCCGAACGTTGCAGGCATTGACCGATTTGCAGGCGGAGGTCAATGACATGCGGCAAACGCGCTTGCCCGAAATCGTCGAATCTCTCCGGGAGCGGCATAAGAAAGCTGATCTTGCTTCGGAAGACTGGGATCGTTTTGGACTAGTGTTCGTCGGAGATGTGGACTCGCTGCTTGTCGCGCAAATCAGTGAGCTTGTAGAGAGAATTGACGCGGTTGTCGGGAAGCCGTCACCCGATGACGCTCAGACATCGGACGCCTCGCCAATGCCTGGAGTCCTGCCATGCATTCCCTCAGAGGCACCGATGGCTGACCGAACTTTAACGTCCCTCCGGGAGGAAATTCGTCATCTCACTGACCTCATCGGCATGGACGACGCAAGGAAGCAGGTCCTTGAACGGCTAAAAGATAAGATCACGCGGCTTGAGGCAGAAGTGGCGAAGTTGGACCGAGATATCGAGTACGCAACTGGCGCTCCAGCGAGGATTACCGCTGAGCGGACCGCTCGCCAAAAGTGCTACGGGGAAATCTTTGAGGCGTTGATTGCAGAAGAACAGGAATTGGTTGCGCTCTACGCGCCATTGGAATCGCGTCTAAGTAGCGAAGACGGGACCCTTGGGAAGTTGAGCTTCTCGGTACGTCGTTTGGTAGATCAAGAGGCTTGGGCCAAACAAGGTGAAGACCTGCTCGACTTGCGCAAGGTTGGACCATTCCGAGGTAAAGGGGCCCTGCTGGAAAATGTTTCCCTTGAACTGGTGCCTGCGTGGGAGGCCGGCTCAAGCGAGGACGTTGCTGCCGCCATGAGCATTTTCCTGGCGAATCACGAAAATGCGCTGACTTCTCATGCTCCGGTCGATCGCGACGACTCGGATGCGTACCTGGCTTGGGAACAGAGGGTCGCGGATTGGCTCTACGGCTCAGGGCACATAAAGCTATCCTATGGGGTTCTGTACGACGGAGCCGACGTTGGGCAGCTGTCACCAGGCACCCGCGGAATTGTTCTCCTCTTGCTGTATTTGTCTCTCGATCAAGACGATCTTAGGCCGTTGATCATTGACCAGCCTGAAGAGAACCTCGATCCGAAATCGATTTTCACTGAACTGGTAGACCGTTTTCGTCAAGCAAAGCTAAGACGACAGATCATCCTCGTGACGCATAACGCAAATCTGATTGTGAACACCGACGCAGACCAAGTGATTGTCGCGACCAGCGGTCCCCACCGGCCCGGATTGCTCCCCGAGATCAATTACTTGAGCGGTGGACTGGACGATCCAGCGATTCGATACGAAGTATGCGAAATACTTGAGGGCGGCGAGACAGCATTCCAAGAGCGAGCGCGGAGACTCCGTGTTTCCTTGTAGGGCAGCAGCCCGGAAACGAGCCAATCGATTTGTATTCAGACACTGCTACTTCTATTCAGCGAGCGCTTTTGCCACGTCGTAGCCAGCTGATTTATTGAGGCTACGACGCGCCCGGTCATACCGGCGCGTGGTGCGCGGGTCAGCATGACCCATGCTGTCCTGCAGATCATGCAGAGCGGTCCCTGAGTCTAGGGCGATAGTGGCGAACGCGTGCCGCAAGCTGTGAGGGCTAATCTCTCCCTCGATTCCCGCCTTGGGTGCCAGACGTTGCACTGTGCGGAAAGCCTCGGATGCTGACCACGGCTTACCGGTAACCGTGGTGAACAGCGGCAGTACTACGCTCGCCGCCGTGACCAGCTCCTGCCCCGTGGTGTCGAGATAGGCATTGAGAGCTTCCACAGCCGGTGCCGGAACGGCAACCCTGGCCTGTGTGCCGCCCTTGCGTTGGATGCTTAGCGTCCGGTGTCCGGTGTCGTGCCCGTAATCCGTGGTGCTGGCACCCAGCGCCTCACTGAGCCTGATCCCGGTGAACAGCAACAGACTCACCAAGGCATAGGAGCGGGGACTATCAGCCTGGGCCGCGCTCAACAAAGCGCGCGCCTGATCCTTGCTCAGCCCTTGGGTGCTGGAGTGATCCGCGTCCACCTTAGGACGCTCCACCAGCTCGACCGGGTTAGCCGTCACCAGCTCCGCGGATACCGCGTAGCGGTAGAAGCTCGACACAGCCGCAAGCTTCTGCGCCACGGTGGCCGGTTTACCGGCCAGCGCATGACGGTACCCATCTACATGCACCCGCCGCACGCTCAACAGGTCCACCCCGTGGCTATCCAGCCACGCACAGTAGCCCTCCATGATCCGTGCGTAAGCACGCAGCGTGTGGGGTGATCCACGCTGTGCCAGCTTCCACGCCGCGATCGTCAGCTCGTGCCGTGACGCGTTACCAACGGGTCCAGTGGTCAGGCTCTCAAGTTCCATACCCACATGATAACCGAAATTATCATGTGGGTACTATGTACTCACCTTCATCGAGCATCTCGATTCCGTCAGGGAATCTAGCCTCGACACTTGACGAACCCGACCTAGGATCATGGGCAGTTACCACCCCGTAGCTACCGTCGCGCGCACGCCTGACGACCAGGGCCTCTCCCAGCCTCTTGGCCTCTGCAGCGTCCAGCAACTGCTGATACCGACTCGTTCTTATCTCCTTTGGTGGCTGAGACGGCACAAGGTCGACAGGCACAGCAAAGTCGGATCTGGCTTGCTCCAGGCTCGACAAACCTCGGACAAGATTGAGGATCTCGTCGATCTTTTCATCCGGGCCGCGGCCAAGCTTTCCCTCGTCGCGTTCGCTGAGGGTGGTACTCGCCTTCTGCACTCCCGCTTCAAGTTCACTCCAAAAACTCTGAAAAGCACGCTTGAGTACAGCCACCTCAAGGCGCTTATCACAGCGAGCATTCACGGTTTGAAGGAGCCTGAACATGTCGTCTCTATCTTCGACCTCCACGAGTTGGAGGTTCTTCATCGGACCGTCGTAGTTTTCCTTCTTGAGTCCAACGAGAACCGGGCACACACCACTCTTCCCGAACTTGTTCAGCATCGCCCCCGCCTCAAAATTCAGCCAGGTCGCATCTTTGTTCTCGGCGGTAATGAATACAAGGCCTAGATCGGTCTCTTTAAGATTCGAGGTTATTGTCTCAAACCAAGGTTCGCCCTTTTCTATGTCAGTGGAGATGAACGGGTTGGAGCATTCTTGAATGACTATCGGGAGCCATTGAGCGAACTGTTCAGCTACGACGCGGCTGAGCGGTTTAGACCAGCTAAGGAAGACTTTCATACAGGCGATCCTACTGGTGCTGATCTGGCCCCGCTTTGAAAGAAAGAGTGGGGGGAGACCCTTTCCTTCGTAACCATTCCCCGTAGGTAGTTAGGAGCTTTCACCGCGTACGGGTTTCAGAATTTTTCTGAGCAGGTGGCGTGGCCTCGGCAGCGGGCTCCCCCTGTGAGTGCCTACGAATGGGGCAGGGGAAGGTGCTAGGGCTGGGTCTTGTGAGAGTGGGGGGGTAAATGTACCGGGGAGGCACCGTGCCCGCCCCTGGCAGCTTACGCTGCTTCGCAGATCCGACGTAGCTCTTTGATGGGGCCGGTGTCCAGCCCGGCGGTGGCGATAGCTTCGATCGCGTCGGCCACGGTGGGTGATGCCTGATGCACTAGGTCGAGCATTGCCGCCCGGAACTCTTCGTTGATCCCGTCATACTTGGCCAGGAGCACGCTTATCTCGTCGCAAGACCCTTGGGTGGACATCTTGGCGGGAGGGGCTTCAGCGGCTTCGGGTGCAGCGGAGAAGACAGTCAGAGTGACGGGTGCGCCAGCCGGGAGGGGCGCCTAATGCGACCGACTTTGAACTACCGACGGAACTGCCCCCCCAATCAACGCGGCGTCCATCCTGGCGGAGACAGCGCTAGATCAGACGGCGACAAATGGGTTCCAGAACGTCGCATCATCGCTGTAAGTGACGGTGCACACATGTCCAATAGGCTAGCTCCGCCCCAGTGAATAGTCCTAGGTTTAGATGGTCTGCTTGCACATCCGCTCTGACAGACATCGAAACTGAACGAACACAAAGGAGTATTCGTGAAAAAGTTTACCGGCGTGTCAGTGGCGCTTTCCCTAACACTGACAATCGGGGTGGTGGGAGCAGGAAGCTTTCCGGCCCAGGCGAAGGGCGGTGAAAGCGCCAATCAGGAGGATCGGGCGGCGTCCCAGCCAGCGGTTGAACGTCTGACGCCCATCCCCGAAATAACTCAGCTCTCCGCGACCGACGAGTCATACCCTTTTGGTGCAGCAGACCATCAATTGATCCCGGAAGACCTGTCAAAGCAGGGCTATGTGGAAGAGGAATACCTGGCAAGCGGTAGTGCCAACGTCTATTCTTGGCCGGCTCCGGGGCCAGCCATCATCCGTACGGAAGACGCTCCCTACACCACCCGGGTTCTGGTCCGGAAACCCGCCAAAGGCCAGCACTTCAGCGGCAACGTCGTCGTCGAAATGCTCAATCCCTCAAACCTGTTCGACCTCAACATTGGGTGGGCCGTTGCCCACGAGCAGATTGTCAACAACGGGGATGCCTGGGTAGGAATTACTGCCAAACCAATTTCCGTGGACGCTCTGAAAAACTTCGACGCCGAGCGTTACGGCTCTCTGTCCTACGCGAATCCACTTTCGTTGGATGATCCTCAAAATTGCATGACGGTGGCAGCAGATAGCTCCAGAACCACGGAGAACGGGTTGATCTGGGATATCTACAGCCAGGTCGGCACATGGCTGAAAAGCGACTCCTCCTCGAATCCGCTGACCTACGGGGGTGGAACGGCCCTCGTGGAGAAGGCATACGGACTCGGTTACTCACAAACCGGTGGCTACCTCGCGAACTACATCAATGGGGTGCAGCCTCACGTCATTGAATCGGACGGAGCACCAATCTATGACGGCTACATTGTTGGCGTGGCAGGTGGCGCCTTCGCCGGAGCCTACCCAATGAACCAATGCGAAAGTGCACCCGGCGCCGATGACCCCCGCCGCCAGTTCCAAGACGTCGGCGTGCCGATCATCCGCCTGATGTCCCAGTCCGACTACCTTCGTGGCATCGGCTCGCGGCGCGCAGACAGCGACGTTCCCGGCGACCGCTACCGCCACTATGAGATGGCTGGAGCTGGTCATGCCACTCCTGACGAGCTGTATTTCTCAGCGGCCCCCGAAGACATCGTGGCCGCCGGGCGGACAGTACCTCCGATGAATTGCAACGAAGGACCACGCAGTCGTTTCCCCAGCTCGATTTTCTTCAATGCTGCCCTGCAGAACCTGGACCTGTGGGTCCGGGAAAACATTGCTCCACCCCGGGCAGAACCGATTCTGGTGGAGAACGGCGCCCCGGTGCTCGATGAATTCGGCAACGTGCAGGGTGGGCTGCGTTCCCCCTACCTGGATGTCCCAACGAGCACTTGGTACGGGACCGCGACAGGTGCCTCCTTCTGTTTCATCGCGGGATACGAACGACCGTTCGACGATGAGACCATTGACAGCCTGTACCCAAACCACGGGTCTTATGTGAAAGCGGTAAAGAAAAATGTGAGGGACCTCGAGGATCAGAGCTTCCTCACGAGCGAGGACGCTCGGGCACTCCATCAGGAGGCCGCACGGGCCGATATTCCTTAGCACACGGGTAGGTGAGTGCTTTTGCGTGTATTCCGGTGAAACTCCACGCAAAGGCACCCACAAGGGCACTTCGCGGGATTGGGGGTCCCGGCAAACTAGCTAGGCGGACTCGCCCGGCTTCTTCGGCTCAGTCCCGGTTGGCTCAGCATCCTTCGGCGCGGCGGGTGCAACAGGCATCCTCAGCAGGGCCTTGATCCGTGCTTCGGCCTCGGGATCGGGCTGGGCGGCGGCGAGGTTGGCCTCGACGACGGCGCGCAGTACTTCCTCCCGCTGGATCTTCACTCCCCGTGGCGCATCGATGCCGATCCGGATTCCCTCACCGCGCGAATCGAGCACGGTGACAACAATGTCGTCCCCGATCAGGATCTGCTCCCCTATTTTGCGTGTTAGCACTAGCACCCTCGTACTCTATCCCAGCACGATCACAGCACCGGCGAGGTGGCGCGCCGCCCGTCCACCCAGCCCACCGGAATGCCGAGCGTGTTGACGCTCTCCGGAGACGAGGTCGCCGAGGTACCTACCACCGCCATGGCCGTCACGCTGACATCCTCAGTCACCTCGGTCGCCCAGGCCGCCGTGTCCAGTGGCTTGCGTCCGGCGTCCACCACAATCCACACCTGATCGGCACCCAGCGCGGCAACGGTGGCCAGACTTGCAGCGTTTTTCCCGACCGTTCCCTGACCAACCGCTTCCAGCCCGACGGCGACAAACACCGGGAAGCCGCCCTCCACTCCCGCCGCTCGCAACGCCGCAGCTGCCATCCGGTCAGTCACCCGACCGCCGCGGGAACCCCCGAAAGCGTCGTCGTCGGCTTCGCGGACCCCCGCGGCGCGGCGGCCACGAGACTCAAACCCGCCGGGCCCACTGACGCCATTTCCCGTCCCGCTTACGCCAGACCCGGCCGCCGGGCCGCCCATTGCCCGCACCGCAGACCGGCGGTGACGGTCTGCAACCAGTTCCTCCGCCATCGAGTGGGCCACCCCCAGGGGATCACCATCCAGACCAATGATGACCGTCAGGTCCCCCGGACGGGTCGCCGGCGACGGCACGGGGACAGCCGCGGGCTGCTTGACCCCGACCTTCGTCGCCGCATCCGTGTTGAAGATGAGATCGTCCATCAGTGCGGCAAAAAGGTTGCTGTCGGTCGACACCAGTGGTTCCGGCACCTGGACACCGTGCAGGGACGCTTCGGCGTCGTCCGCCTCGGCCAGCAGGGCTGCGATCCCAGATTCCCGGCGTGCTGCGGGAGCGGGACGGCTGGCGCTCCGCCGGCCGGTGCGAGGCGGAGCTGGGACGACCGTGGGCACCTCGACCGTCACCTCGTAGTGCCGCTGGGCGAAGACGCCGCGGATTCCGCCGATGGTGACCAGTTCGGCAGCCGTAATGCGCGCCTGCGGGCCGTGCTCGGCGAATGCCTGCGAGCGCAGTGCTTCCAGGGACGGTCCGCTAAGACGAAATCGTTGCGTTTCCACGCACCACACCCACTGTCTCGATATTCACGTTGGCGCTGGTGACCTCCTGGTAGGAGAGGACCGGCAATCCGCCCGACGGCGCGGAGACCATCCGGCGGATCGCGGGGCGTAACGCCGGAGCGCACACCAGTACGGCCGAGTGACCGTTGGCTTCGGCTGAGGCCACAGCGTCCTTGACCGAGGCGAGTACCGCTTCGGTGCGGGCCGCGTCCAGCAGGATCTGGCTGCCCTGGTCGGAGGGTCGCAGCCCCTCGAGCATCGACTGTTCCAGCAGCGGGTCGATCATGATGACCCGCAGCAGGTTCCCGTCCTGGTACTGGGCGGTCAGCGCAGGACCGAGGGCGTGGCGGGCCGCTTCGATCAGGCCCTCGGGTTCGGGCGATACCTTGGCCCGGAGGGTGAGGGATTCGTAGATCCGTGGGAGGTCGTTGATGGGGATCTGCTCGGCGAGGAGACCCTGGAGTACCCGCTGCACCTCGGCGAGGGAGAGCATTCCCGGGATGAGTTCCTCAACTGCGGAGGGGCTGACCTCGCGGACCCCGTCGGTCAGCACCCGCACGTCCTCGCGGGTCAACAGCCGCGCGGCGTTCCCCGTGATGATCGAGGACAGGTGTGTGACCAGCACGGACACCCGGTCGATCACCGTGGCGCCGGTCATTTCCGCGTTGTGCCGCAACTCGGCGGGAATCCATTTGCCGGCCAGCCCAAAGACCGGCTCCACGGTGGTGGTGCCGGGCAGGGAGGCAAGGTTGTCTCCCAGCGCGAGCACCTTCCCCCGGGGAGCCTCGCCCCGCCCAGCCTCGACGCCGGCAATCCGGATGACATAGGTGGCGGGCGGCAGGTCAAGGCTGTCCCGGGTGCGGACGGGTGGGACCACGACGCCCAGGTCCAGTGCGATCTTCCGGCGGAGTGCCCTGACGCGGCCCAGCAGGTCGTCCGAGGACCCGGTCACCACGTCCACCAGGTCCGGGGCGAGGAGGATCTCCAGGGCGTGGACGCGCATCTGTTCGATGAGTTCTTCGGTGGTGTCGGTCCCGCTGGGTGCCGCGAGCGCTGCTGCGGCGGCGTCGTCGCTCTCCCGTTTGGCGTCGTCGTCCTTCTTGATGCGTTGGGCGATGAAAATCAGTCCGGCGCCCACCAGCACGAACGGCATCACCGGCATCCCGGGGATCAGCGCCATCACCACCGCTGCACCACCCGCGATCCGCAGGGCGGTGCGTGACTGGCCGAGCTGGGCGGAGGCGGTGGAGCCCATATCGGACTCGGCGTTGGACCGGGTGACGATCATGCCGGTGGAGACTGCCATCAGCAGGGCAGGGATCTGGGTGACCAGGCCATCGCCGATGGTGAGGAGGCTGTAGGTGTTGACGGCGTCGCCGATGGACATGCCCCGCTGGAGCATGCCGATTGCGATGCCGCCGATGACGTTGATGATGATGATAATCAGCCCGGCGATCGCGTCGCCCTTGACGAACTTGGAGGCGCCGTCCATCGCACCGTAGAAGTCGGCCTCGGCCGAGACCTCGGCGCGGCGCTCCCGTGCCTGGATGTCAGTGATCAATCCGGCGTTCAGGTCCGCGTCGATGGCCATTTGCTTGCCGGGCATCGCGTCGAGCGTGAACCGGGCACCCACCTCTGCCACCCGCTCGGCACCCTTGGTGACCACCACGAACTGGATGACAATCAGGATCAGGAAGATCACCGCGCCGATGATCAGGGAACCGCCTACCGCCACGTGACCGAACGCCTCGATTACCTGCCCGGCGTACCCGTCACCGAGCACCAGGCGGGTGGATGCGACGTTCAGGCCCAACCGGAACAGTGTGGCGACGAGCAGCAGCGACGGGAACACGGAGAAGTCCAGCGGCTTCCGCACAAACATGGTGGTCAGCAGGATCACCAGGGCGAGCAGGATGTTGACGATGATCAGCACATCGAGCATCGGGGCGGGGATCGGCACCACCAGCAGCATGATGATGCCGACCACCCCGATGGGCACAAAGAGTTTCGACAGTGACCGGTTCATCAGTAAGCTCCGCTGGAGGTGGAAGTGGCTACGGGTGGCAGTGTGTGGTGGCCCCTGATGGAGCCACGGGTTTTCAGGGACATGACAAAGGCGAGGACGCGGGCGACGGCGTTGTAGTGGTCGGCGGGGATCTCCTGCCCCAGCTCGCAGGCTGCGTGCAGGGCCCGGGTCAGGGGCACGTCCTTGACCAGGGGCACGCGGCGGGTTTCGGCTTCCTCGCGGATCCTTGCTGCAATGAGCCCCGCTCCCTTCGCGACGACGCGGGGCGCCGACTTCCCCGGCTCGTATTTGAGGGCCACCGCAAAGTGGGTGGGGTTGACCAGCACGACGTCGGAATCACCGACGGCGGCGATCATCCGGTTCCGGCTCATGGCCAGCTGGCGGGAACGCCGCTGGGACTTGATCAGCGGGTCGCCCTCGGCGCTCTTGTTCTCGTCCCTGACCTCTTTCTTGGTCATCCGGGTCTTTTTCCGGTTCCGCCGCTGCACCACGAGAACGTCCAGCGCCGCCAGTGCCAGGCCGGCGACGACGGCGGACTGGAGGAGCGTGACCGCACCCCCTGACCCCGCGGCGAGGAGCGCGGAGACCGGCATCCCACCCGAGGACATCAGCACGGGCAGCAAAGACTGCACCACCAGCCACAGGACCGTACCGACCACCGCTGTCTTCAGCAGCGCCTTGACCCCCTGCCAGAGGGCCTGGCCTCCGAAGGTCCTTTTCACGCCGGCCAGCAGGTTGAACTGTTCGAACTTCCCGCGGAACTTTTTGAAGTTGATGCCGCCCTGCAGTGCGGCGGTCCCCAGCACTGCCACCACCACGACGGTGAAGAAGGGGATGAGGATGTCGGCGAGGGAGCCCAGACCGTCAACCATTGCCTGGACTGCCAGGGCGGGTTCGGGGTTGGCAATGATGGTCCGGAAGGTGAACACCTGGTCCGTGCCGGCATCGGCGGCCCGCGCGATGGTGGACGGGATCATGACCGCTGCTGCCCCCACCCCGATCCAGGCGGTGAAGTCCTCCGACTTGGACAGCTGGCCCTTGGACCGGACCTCCTTCATCCGCTTCGGGGTGGCATCCTCGGTTTTTTCCTCGGCGCTGTCGGCCATTACCCCACCCCCATCACAAGGCGCACCGCGTTATCGACCAGGGTCGAGACAATCCGGGGCAGTGCCACGAACAACGTTGCCGCGAGCAGGAGGGTGACCAGAATCTTCAGCGGGAAACCGAGGGCAAAGGCGTTGAGTGCGGGCGCCACCCGGGTCAGGAGCCCCAGCCCGACGTCGGCCAGGAACAGGATGACGATCAGCGGGCCGGCGATCTGCACGGCGGCGAGGAACATGTTGGTGACTGACCCGGTGATGGCCTCCACGGGGGACGACAGGTCGATTCCCCCACCGATTGGCAGCGCGCTGAAGGTGCGGGCGAGCCCGGCGATGATCAGCTGGTAACCGTCGGAGGCGAACAGGAGGGCGAGGGCGGTCATCTGGAAAAGCCGGGTGAACTGGGCTCCGTTCACCATCGACTGCGGGTCGAACCCCTGGGCCAGCGAAAATCCGCCGAACAGGTCGATGAGGCTGCCCGCTGCCTGGATTGCCGAGAACACCACGAGCACCAGGAAACCCAGGGCGGCGCCGACCACCAGTTCGAGGATGAGCGCAGTGATGTAGCCGGCGGTCCCCGGGGACTCATAGCCGTCCGCGACCTGCGAGGACACTGCCAGGGCCAGTCCGATCGCGAGCATGGCCTTGATGCGTGCCGGGATGCCGTTGTAGGAAAACGGTGGGGCGACCACGAGGAACGCGATGATCCGCACCCCGGCGAGCATTGTCGCTTCGATGCGGCCCTGGTCCAGGACCACTTCCACGTCAGCCGCCCATCAGGAGGCCGGGGATCTTTTCGAACATCTCCTGGGTGAAGGAGACCATCTCCGAGATCATCCAGTGCCCGCACACCAGCAGGGCGACGGCCACCGCCGCTGCCTTCGGCACGAAAGAGAGGGTGACCTCCTGAATCTGGGTGATCGACTGGAGCAGCGAGATGGCGAAGCCGACCACCAGTGCGGTGATCAGGATGGGGGCGGAAAGCTTGGCTGCGATCCAGATCGCCTGGAGCCCGATGTCGAGGACGGCGCTGGTGTTCATCCGACCACCTGGTAACTGCCGATCAGCGAGGTGATGATCAGCCCCCACCCGTCGACGAGGACGAACAGCAGGATCTTGAACGGGAGGGAGATCATCACCGGCGGGAGCATCATCATGCCCATGGACATCAGGGCCGCGGAGACCACCAGGTCGATGACCAGGAACGGCACGAAGATCACGAACCCGATAATGAACGCGGCGCGCAGCTCCGAGATCATGAAGGCCGGGATGAGTGTGGACAGCGGCACAGCCGTCGGGTCGTCGGGGTTCTCCTGGCCCGCGGCGCGGGTCATCAGGGCCAGGTCCTCCTCGCGGGTGTTGCCGAGCATGAACGTGCGCAGGGGGTCCGAACCGACGTCGGCCGCCTCGCCGAGCAGCAGGTCGCCGTTGAGGAATGGCTGGACGGCGAGGTTGTTGATCTCGGTCAGCACCGGGGCCATGATGAACAGCGACAGGAACAGCGCCAGGCCGGCCAGCACCTGGTTGGGTGGGATGGACGGCAGGGACAGCGCGTTGCGGGTCATGGCGAGCACCACGAAGATCTTGGTGAACGAGGTCATCATCAGCAGCAGGGCCGGTGCCACCGAGAGCAGGGTAATTCCCAGCAGGGTGACGATCGCTCCGCTGGGTCCGCCATTGACCCCGTTGATCTCCACCGACAGGCCGTCGGAGTCCTCAGGTGCCACGGGGTCCACCGGGTCAACGGGCGGCAGCGGGTCGATGGGGGTGGCGTACGCCGCGATCGAGGTCAGCAACGGGATCAGGACGACCAGCAGGGCCGTGAGCGCGACGACGACGGCGGCGCGTGCGGCGCCGGATCGGAGACACGCCGGAACGCCTGCAGCGGTGCGGTGGGGAGACCGTCCGGTGGGGACGGCGTGGTTCACCCGGTCCGTCCCTGCCGGAGCGCGGCGGCGGTTTGCTTCCAGGTTTCAGGCGACAGGATGGAACCGGCCAGCGGCGACGCCGGTCGGGGCGTGGGAGTGTGGGTGGCGACCGGCCGGGCGGCCCGTCGGCCGGACCGTTTCAGGTCGGCGCGGGTGGTCGGGGCCCGGCCCTGGGCGCTCATTTCAGTGATCGGGCGGGTGCCGGCACGACGCCGGGAGGTAACCGTGTCGCCGCTGGCTGTCGCGAGGCTCAGCACACGGGCGAAGGTGGTGCCGCCGACGTCGGCGCTGTCGCCCGGCTGCCGGTCGCCGCGGTGGGCGCGGTCGTCGTCGTTGTTCTCGGTAGCGGCCAGCGGGGGCACGGAGACGAGCCCCGGTGCCGCGCTGGTGTGCAGGACGTTCACCGACTGGTCGGTCACGCCGAGCAGGAAACGCTTGCCGTCAGCCTCGATCATCACGACGGAGGCCTTGGGGCTGATGCCCTGCCGGGTCACGACGGTCACTGGATCAGCCTTGTTCCCGGTCCGGTTGTACCGGGATACCTTCCGGTGCAGGTACCAGAGCAGTCCAAGCACAACGGTGAGGGACAGCAGCACCCTCAGCCCGAGGACCACAGCGTCCATCTAGAAGGATCCCTCAGCGACGTCGAGAATCCGGGTGATCCGGACTGCGTAATCCTGGTCGACGACCACCACTTCGCCGTGGGCAATGAGGCGGCCGTTGAGGAGCACGTCGGCGGGAGCGCCGGCAGAACGGTCCAGCTCGATCACGCCGCCGGGCTCGAGGTCCAGGACGTCGCGGACTGACATCCGGGTGCGGCCGATCTCGACCGTCATGGACATTTCGACGTTGTTGATCCGCCCCAGCTTTCCGGCTGCGGTGCTGCCCGCAAAGGGACCGCCGGCGGACCTGGCGGCGCCGGTCCGGACCCGGATCGCGAACCAGCCCTGCGGGCGGCCGTTCGCGGTGAGCTCGAAGACGGTGGCCTCAGGGTCGGCGAACAGCGCCGTCGCATCGGTGGTGCGGGTGTCGCCGAGGACGCCGGCGCCGAGGACCGCTGTCGCCGCCTCAAGGGCGGGGCGGAGGACGTCGGCCGCGGACACCAGCGGCGAGTCGGTCCCTGCGGCCTCAACCGGGACGCTGCCGGCAGGAAGGACCAGTGCGACGTCGGCCGACGTCGCGCCGACAAAGGACCCTGAGGTTGCCGCGCCGGCAACGCCCGCTGGCATCTGGTGGACGCTGCTCTTGACTGCCCGGACCGGCACCGAGGTCGGCAGCAGTTCGGCGAGCGCATCGGCTGCGGCCTGGGAAGGGTTGGTGGTGATCATGATGATTTCTCCTCGGTGTTCACAACGACGCAGGCCAGGCGTGAGCCGTTGACCCCTGCCGCTGCGTGGGCCAGCCAGTTGCCATTGACCATGACGTTCAGCGGCCGGTGTTGCGGGTGGGGCAGGGGCAGAACATCTCCCACGGCAAGATCCAGGATCCTGCCGGGCTTGACCGTGACGGGAGCAAGCTGCAGCGCCACCTCAACCGGCACGTTGGCCAGCTGGGCCTGGATCAGCTCGCTGGCGTTGTCGCTGGTCGAGGCGGGGTTCGCCTCTCCGAGCTGGGGAATGAGAAGGTCTGCGGGGATGGCCACCGTGGCCCGGCAGCTACTCTCCCCGACCCGGATTTCGAAGCCCGCCACGATCATCAGGTCGGCGGTGGGCGCTGCCTGGGCGAACTGAGAGTTGTAGTGGATGGCGTCAACGGTCATGTGCCTGGTGAGCAGCGACCCCAACGAGTAGTGCAGCCCCTCCAGCCCGTCATCCATGAGCCGGTGAACCAGCGACTGTTCAATCTGCGTGAACTTGCGATCCTGCGCAGCGGAGGTGCCGTGACCGCCCAGCATGTGGTCGATCCAGTACAGGGCCGCCGACGTCGGGAACTGGATGACGGCCTTCGCCACGAGATCCTCGATCGAGCAGAGCACCATTGCGGTGGTGTGCGGGAGAGAGGCCGCGTACTCGTTGTAGGACTGCATCATCACGTGCTCGGACGTGACCTGGCAGATGACCCGCACCTTCGCGGTCAGCTGGGTGGCCCACTGCCGCGCGAAGGTCTCGAAAGCCAGTTCGAGCACCCGGGAATGCTCACGGGCCAGCGTGGTGGGGCGGCGGAAGTCATAGACATCCACCTGGCGTCCCGCCGCTGCGGGCACGCCAATTACAAGGTGTTCCTGGACCGTCACAGCTGCAACTATCGGCAGCCGTTGACCCCCCGTTAGGAAAAGGTGGTGACGACTCGGGAACCTTCGGCCAGGGGTGGGCCCGGCCTGGTGGGTTTGACCGGATCAGCGCAGAAACGGCCCCTGCGGCAAGATCCGCCGGTTGCACGCGGCGGACCTTGACCGCGGGGCCGTTTTTGGTCTCGGAGGGCCTGCCGATGGGCCTAGGACGTGGCCCGATTCTCGACGTCGGCGTCCCAGCTCAGGTCCGAACCCTCCCGAAGCCGCAGCGCCTCGATCCCGGGATCTGCGACCAGGTCGTTGATGAGTGAGTGGCTGCCGGCAATGACCGTTGAGTCGAAGTCGATCTCGGACACCACCACCCAGGCCCGGTCCTCTGGCCAGATAATGCTCGGCGATTGGGGAGACCAGGCGGCGTGGTGCCACGGCGCGAGGTTGGCCCAGGCCGGATCGGTGAAGGTCACCGGTGGGACAACAAAAAGGAAGTAGGAACGGTGTGGCAGGTCAAGCATCGGACCGTTCACCACATCGGTGGGGAGCAGCGCGGCCGATGGGTCCTGAGCGCTTGCGACGACGTCAGCCGGTTCATCGCCAAACGACTCAATGGTGAGAGCCGTGTAACCATCAGGGCTGGTCAGCCCGCCCCATCCCTCCCAGATGGCTGCAATCCCGGACCCGGGGGTGGTCGTGTGCCGACACAGCTGCACGGCGGTTGCGGCCAGGACCCCGATGTCGAGGTTCCCCTCCTCCGGTTCGGTGTACCGCCACCCGTCAGAGTCGAGAAATTCCTGACCATGCGCTTCGATGCTGCGGCCAAGCAGCCGGTGGAATTGGGCTAGTGGGTGCATCACCGTCCCGAAGGCTCGGGCCAATTCCGCCCACCGCACCTCCTCGGAGTCGAAATCGACGAACGAGTCCGCTGGGGAAAGGTGCCACGACTTCGTGTCGGTGGGTCGGTCCCGGGTGACCGGGTGGAAGATCCGCGCATAGGCTTGGAATCCCCGGGGCACCACCCCGTGCATGTCGCGCCAGGCGGGGTCGATCAGTTCTTCCAGCCATGCCCCATGACCGGGGGTGGTGATCGGTTCCATTGTGTCAGCGTAGCTCCAGCGTAAGTCTGTGCCCCAGCGCAGAAACGGCCCCTGCGGCAAGATCCGCCGGTTGCAAGCGGCGGACCTTGACCGCGGGGCCGTTTCTGGCTCCACGGGACCCCGGGTGGCGCCGCGGCAACGGCTCAGGTGCCGGCCGTGACCTCGGGGATCATCTCCCGGACGGCCTCGGACTCATCCGAGAGCACCACGATGTCGACCCGCCGGTTCAGCTTCAGCTCCTCCTCGGTGACACCCGGGGCGAGTGGACGGGATTCGCCGTAGCCCACAGCGGCAATGCTCGGTCCGGGGACTCCGCCCTTCTCGATAAGGTGCCGCAGCACGTTCACCGACCGTTCAGTGGACAGCTCCCAGTCGCGCGGGGCGAGGAATGTTTCGGGCAGCTTGGCGGTGTGACCCTCCACGGAGACACCACGGTCAATGCTGGCCAGCACCGGGCCAATCGAGTCGAGGACCTGGCCGGTCCGCTCGGTGAGTTCAGCCCGGTCCGGTAGGAAGAACGTCTCGGAGCTGATCAACCGGATGGTCAGGCCCCGCTCATCCAGTTCAAACCGCACCGATTCCTGCAGCTGGTCTTCCCGCAGACCCTCATCGATCCTGCGCTGGATCTCGCGCAGGTCGTCGACCTCCTGGGATGCCAGTTCGAGGTCGGAGAAGCCCTCCAGGTCCTGGTTGACCAGCTCTGCTGGGACGACTACCCCCTCGGCAGTGTCGATTGACCCAACCTCGACCTGCCCGAAACCAGTGGCCAGTGAATTGCGCAGCTGCTCGTACTTTGCCTGGTCCACGGTGGACATGGCGAAGAGCACGATGAACAGACACATCAAGACGGTGACCATGTCGCCGTAGGAGACGGCCCAGCGTTCGTCGACGTGGAACTCTTCAGGCGGCTCGGCCTTCCTGCGGGGCCTGCTCATGCTGCTTTGTTCTCGGCCTTCTCTTTACTGCCCTTGGCCGCCTTGCCCGGGGGAACCATGGCGGTAAGGCGTTCAGTGAGCAGCATTGGCTGAGCACCTTCCTGGATGGCCATGATTCCTTCGAGCTGAAGGTTCATCTTGTCGACCTCCAGTTCGTTCAGGCGACCGATGCGGCTGCTGATCGGCAGCCAGATGAAGTTCGAAGACAGGAGGCCCCAGAGAGTTGCGACGAAAGCGGCCGCGATCATGTGGCCGAGTTCGTCCGGTTTGTTGAGGTTCTCCAGGACATGGGTCAGGGACACCACGGTGCCGACGATGCCGACTGTCGGGGCGTATCCGCCCAGGGCGGCGAAGAACTTCGAGTTGCCCCGGCCTGTCTTGTTCTTGGTGGCAATCTCGTCTTCCATCATGGTCCGGAGGTCATCTCCGTCGGTGCCGTCCGCGATGTTCTGCAGTGCCTTCTTCAGGAAGGGGTCCTTGGCCTCGTTGGCTTTTTGCTCCAGGGAGAGCAGACCTTCGGACCGGGCTGTCTCGGCGAAGCCAACCAGCTCCTGGACAGTCTCCTCAAGGTTGATCTTGCTGCCTTTGATGGCGGGGCCGACGGCTTTGAACGACGAGATGGTGTCCTTCATAGTGAACGAGGCCAGGCCGATCGCAATGGTGGCACCGAACACCAGGATCATGGGGGCCGGCAGCAGGACCGACTGGACGTGAGCGCCCTCCAGGAAGATCATCGCGTAGAGGGAGCCAAACGCGAGCAGAATGCCGATGATTGTTGCCGGATCCATGTGTTATTTTCCTGTTGGGTGAGCAGGGACGGCGGCGAGCTTGGCTACCGGCTGCGGGGGATCCGGCAGCTCCCTGGCCAGGCGTAGTACAGAGGCGCGGTACCCGCGGATGATCTCGATCAGGTCTTCGAGCGGCTCACGCACAATCACGAAGGACCCGTCCACCATGGATAAGGTGGTGTCCGGGTTGGCCTGGATCTTCTCGATCAGATCGGGGTTGATCGCGAACTGCGACCCATTCAGGTGCGTGACGACGATCATCGGCCGGTTCCTCAAGGTTTGGGGCCGTCACCGGCCGTTTGTATTACATATCGACGGCCCCGGCCCTTTCGTAAGGGTTCGGGGCCGTCGATAGTGCTATTTCAGCTCAGTGGGGGCGAAGAATTAGCGCTTGAGGTTGGACAGTTCCTGGAGCACCTCGTCCGAGGTGGTGATGATGCGGGCGTTGGCCTGGAACCCACGCTGGGCGACGATCAGGTTGGTGAATTCCTGGGAGAGGTCGACGTTGGACATTTCGAGCATCCCTCCGGCCACTGCTCCGAGGCCATCGGTGCCGGGGGCACCTACCGCTGGGTCACCGGAGTTCACGGTGGCGCGGTAGGAAGATCCGCCGGTCTTCTCCAGTCCGCCCGGGTTCACGAAGTTGGCAAGGGCAATCCGGCCGAGGGGCTCCCGACCTCCGTTGGTGAAGGAGCCGACCAGCGTGCCGTCGGGCGAGAGGCTGAACGATTCGAGGGTGCCAGCGGACCGGCCGTTCTGCTCCGCGAGGGAAATGGTCGACAGTTCAGCCACGCCCGTGACCGCTGCCAGGTCCACGGTGATGCCCCCGACCTGCAGCGCTCCCCCACCGGTCACATTGCCGTTGGCGTCAAAAGTCAGGGTGCCGTTTCCGGTCGCCGGGACCCCGGCTTCGCCCTCGTCCTGCCCGACGACGTTCCACGCGTCACCGTTCTTGGTGAAGGTGAGCGACAGGGTGCGTTCCTCGCCCGCCGCGTTGAAGACCGACACATCCTGGATAACCTCGGTGCCGTCGACGGCGTCGGAAGGAAGGTTGCCGGTGGCGCTCGCCGTCGTCGTCCGTACCGGAGCGGAAATGGCCTCGCGCGGCACGGTGATGTCACCGATGCCGCCTCCGGCAACCTGACCGTTGACCGCGCCCCAGCCCTGCACGATGGCCCCGTCAGGTGAGACCAACCGGCCGTTGGCGTCGAAGTCGAAGGAACCGGCACGGGTGTAGTTGGTTTCGCCACCGGACTGGGTGACGAAGAATCCCTCGCCGGCGACCATCATGTCGGTGGCCCGCCCGGTGGCCTGCGCCGATCCCTGGGCGAAGTTGGTGGAGATTCCAGCCACCTGCACTCCGAGGCCGATCTGCGCGGGGTTGGTGCCGCCCACAGCCTGCTGGGGTCCGCCGGCGCCCTGGGTGAGCTGCGAGAGGGTGTCCTGGAACTGGGCGGAGGACGCCTTGAACCCGGTGGTGTTGACGTTGGCGATGTTGTTGCCGGTGACATCGAGCATGGTCTGGTGGGAGCGGAGGCCGGAGATTCCGGAGTAGAGCGAACGCAGCATGAGAGGGCCTTTCGAGGGGAGGGTGGGTCAGAAGGTTGCGGTTGCCGGGGTGACAACCCCGGAAATCTGGTCGAGCGGGATGGACGCGGTCCCAATCGTGACGGTCGGCACCGGGCCAGCGAAGGAAACGGCGCTGGCCAGCCCGGAGACGGTCGCACCAGCGTCGTCGGTGTAGTTGACCTCTTTGCCGATCAGCGTAGCGGCGGACGTGCGCATCTCCAGAAAGAAGTTCTCCTCGATGGTGCCGGTCATTTCGGTGATTTTCTCCATCATGGCCAGCTGGGTGGTCTGGGAGATCATCTGGTTGGTGTCCATGGGCGAACTGGGGTCCTGGTTTTGCAGCTGGCTGACCAGGAGCGACATGAAGACCTCGCTGTCCATGGCCTGCTTGGGGGCACGCTGAACCTGGTCACCCTGGAAGGAGGGGAGTGCGGCTTCGACCGCTTCAATTGGCACGGGGTGGGTCCTTTGGTTGGCGGAGCGGGTATCTGAAGGTCTTAGTGCGGGCGGGTGTCTAGGCGAGCAGGTCCAGGGTCGAACGGTTCCAGGGCGTTCCGCCGGGGGGACCGGCTTCCCCGGACTCGGGGTCGCCGGTGGGGCTACCAGCCGGGAGCGGGGGCTCCCGGGTGCGATCCGGTCTGCCGTGGTCCTGTCTGGCGGGCCCCTGGCCGTCCGCGTGACCGCGGGCAGAATCCCCGCCCCCTGGCTGATCCTTGGTGGAGACATCCAGGCTGGCGTGCAGACCGGGGGTGGCAAGGTCGCGGCGCAGATCCGGCAGCATTCCGCGGAGTGCGTCCCGTGCGGCTTCAGTGGGGGCGAACAGCTCAACGCGCATGCCCTCGGCGGTGACCACAGCCCGGACAGTGACCGGCCCCAACTCATCCGGTGCCACCCGAACGGTGATCAGGTGCTCCCCCTTGGATGCGTTGGCCAGGCTGAACACTGGCTTGTACAGCTGGGTAGCCAGCGGGACCGGAGGCGGTGGTGCGGGTGGGGCAGAGGCCGCCGGAACCGGAACCTGGAGCGCCGGGGAGTGCTGCGCCGGCAACTGCGCTGCGGGGACGGCGGGTTGCACAGTGGCTGACGGCTCGGCAGCCGGGGCTGACGAGGCGGTTGACCCAGGACTCAGCGCGGCCGGGACCGGTGGCACCCCCTGCAGACCAGCCCCCGGTACGCCCAGCGGGGCACCGGCCGGTCCTGGTGCGGCCGGTGCTGCAACAGCCGGTGGAACCGCACCCAGCGCATCAGCGCCGGGTGAGAGCTGGGTCTGGGACCCGGCCACCGGTGTGGGCTGGACTGACTGGGTTTGGGCTGGCTGGGTTTGGGCTGGCTGGATCTGGGTTGACTGGGTCGGGGACCCGGCCGCTGGCGTGTCTCCCGATCCTGTAGCCGCCGGCGCAGCCACTACTGGTGGCAGAAAGTGCGCCCCACCGGCGGGTGGCAGTGCCGTCGGCACATGCGCAGCCGACGCCTCAACCCGCGTACCCTGAGTCGCGCGGCTCAGGAAGGTGGCACGGTCCTCCGGCAGACCCTGGGCGAGGGTGGACCCGGTAGGGATGGTGCCGGTTTCCGCCTGGGTCGCCGGGTCAGCCGCGTGCAGGGTGGCTCCCGGACCTAGGGCGGGCATGCCGACGGGCGTGGGGGCAGGCGAGGATCCAGGGGCTGACCCCGGCAGGGCTGCAAAGGCCGCCCCCGCAGCTTCTCCCGCTGCGGCCCCTGTCGCCGACGGATCGACGGGAAGAGACGGGCCGGGGGTGGCACGCGATCCTGCCCCGGATCGCACGGTTGGCGGGTCCAGCAGCTCGCGGGCCAGTGTGAGCGCGGGACCAAAGGCTGCCCCGCCGTCGGACGCTGACTTGGCCGTCGTCGACGGCGCACCCTTGGGCGCCGGACCGCCGACGGTGGCGAGCGCACTCACCCGGACCGCCCCGACACGAAGGCGGCCTGGGCCGCAGCGACCAGGTCCGCGAGCGCGGCACTGTTGGCGGCGGCACCGTCAGCGGGGGCCGGCGTTCCCGGCGCCGCGGAGTCCGTGGGCACGATCCGACGGATGGAGTCCAGGTTGCCGTCGTTTTCCCAGGCGTCGCGGACCGCGATGTTCTGGCCAGGTTGCGGTGCGTCAATGACCTTGTTGTTTCCGAGGTAGATGGACACGTGTCCCCCGTCCAGGCTGAACAGCAGGTCACCCGGCTGTGCTTCCGCGAGGGATGCCACCTCGGTGCCCATCTTCATCTGGTCCCAGGTCACGCGGGGCAGTTCGATGCCGAGGTCCCGGTACACCCGCTGCGTGAAGCCTGAGCAGTCCATACCGACGGCGGGGTCAGTGCCGCCCCAGACGTAGGGCACGCCAACGTACCGGTTGGCGGCGGCAACGACGTCGGAGCTGGTTGCCTCTCCGGTAGCCAATGGCGCGGCGGGCGCGACCGCTGCAATGCTGGCGGGGACGGGGGTGGCGGGGAGGGTGGTGGCGGGGACGGAGGAGGCGGGGACGGAGGAGGCGGGGACGGAGGAGGCCGGTGCGTTGCCGGCCGCCGCAGCCGCCAGGGCGTCCGCAAACGCACGGGTTGGCCCTTCCGACCCGGCGGATGCCGACGAGGACGACGACGTCGACGTGGTCGCCGGCGCGGAGGCGGTAGCGGGAGCCGTGACAGGTGTGGAAAGCCGGGTCAGGGTGGACTGGATCTGCTGGATCCGACCCACTGTGTCAACGAGTGTCATGTCTGGTTTCCCCTCAGGCGCCGGGCGTTGGCGGCAATTTCATCGAGCACCTGTTGCTCGGCTTTGAGATCCTCCGCCTGCACCGCGGCGGCGTGTTTTTCCTCGAGTTTCTCCAGGCTGATGGTCCGTGCCCGGGCAGCACCGAAGTTCGCCTGTGCACGTTCCAGGTCCATCCGGCTGCCTGTCTCGAGTGCTTCGAGCTCGTGCAGCATGCTGCGCGAGGACGCACGGGCAGCCGCGACAGCTGAGAGCGCCTGCGCGGAGTCGACCCGGCTGACCGACCGGTCGAGGGACGTCAGTGCTGTTCCCCGGTCCTTGGCGCGTGCCCGCACCGCCGCGTTCGCCGCGGCGAGCTGACCTTTCGCCTGGTCCTGGTGGATCCGGCGGAGCCGGAGCAGCCCGGCGAGCGGGAAGGTCCGGGCCATCATGGTGCCCCCAGCAATCGGACCAGCTTGTCGAGCTGCACCCAGGTCTGCTCGATGGGCGTCTGCTGGCTCATGGACTGTTGAAGGAAGGCGTTGATGGCGGTTTCGTGCTGGATGGCCGCATCGACCAGCGGATTGGAACCGGCCTGATAGGCGTCCACATCCAGCAGGTCCTGGACTGCCCGGCGTGCCGAGAGGACCTTTCGCAGGAACGCTGCGGCCCTGCTGTGTTCGGCGGTGTTGACCCGTGAGGCAACCCGGGAGATGGAAGCCAGCGCATCCACTGACGGGAAATGGCCGGCGACAGCGAGCTTCCGGTCCAGGACCACATGGCCGTCAAGGAAGGACCGGGCCGAGTCGGCGATCGGCTCGTTGTGGTCATCACCGTCCACCAGCACGGTGTACATGCCGGTCACCGAGCCGCGCTCGCCGGTGCCGGCGCGTTCCAGGAGTTGGGCAAGCAGGGAAAAGGTCGACGGCGGGTACCCGCGGGTAGCGGGGGGCTCCCCGACCGACAGTCCGATCTCCCGCTGGGCCATCGCGACGCGGGTGAGGGAGTCCATCATCAGCATCACGTCGGTACCCTCGTCCCGGAATGCCTCGGCGATCCGGGTGGCGACGAAGGCAGCGCGCAGTCGCATCAGCGCGGGTTCGTCGGAGGTGGAGACCACCACGATTGACCGTTTCAGGCCCTCCGGTCCGAGATCATCCTCCAGGAACTCCCTGACCTCGCGGCCTCGCTCCCCGACAAGTGCGATCACCGAGACGGCGGCGTCCGTTCCCCGGGCGATCATTGAGAGCAACGAGGACTTTCCGACGCCGCTGCCAGCGAACAGGCCCATGCGTTGGCCCTTGCCGACCGTGGTCAGGCTATCCATTACCCGCACGCCCAGCTGCAGCGGCTCGGTGATCCGGGTACGACTCATGGAGGAAGGTGTCGGATGGTCCAGGGGGACCATCCGGGCGGACTGCAGCGGGCCCAGGTTGTCGATCGGCCGGCCCAGACCGTCGAGGACCCGTCCCAGGAGCCCGGCGCCGGTGGGTACCAGCAGTGGTTTTCCGGCCGAGCTGACCGGGGTTCCAGCGTTCACCCCGACCAGCCGGCCCAGCGGCATGCAGTGCACAGACGTACGGGAGGCGGCCACCACTTCGGCGTCGACCCCGGGGTTCTCGCCGATGGTGACCAGGTCCCCGATCCCACAGTCCAGGCCTGCTACTTCGACGCCGAGTCCCACCACTGAGGAGACCATTCCCAGCCGGACCGGGCGAGCCGCTGACACGGCAGCCCTCAGACGATCGGCCGGCTCGGTGATGACGGCGCTCACGCGGGGTCCTGCAATGCCTGCCGGGCTCGTACCAGGGCGGTTCCGATCCGGGCGTCGAGGTAGCCGTCGGCCAGATCAACCATCGCGTCACCGGTCGCCAGCGTCGGGTCTGCCACCAGGGTGACGCCGGTGGAGGTTCGGGTCTGCTCGTCGAGACTGGCCCAGTCGGCTGGCGACAGCCGCACCCGTCGAACGTCGTCGGGGTCCACGTCTCGGAGCGCCCGCTTCAGCGCGAGCCGTGCGGGGTCGTCGGAGCGCAACTGGGCGCCGACGATCGCCTCGGCCAGGTCCAGGGCGGCCGCCTGCACCAACTGCTGGGAGGCGCCGTCGACCAGTACCACCCGTGCGGTGAGTGCTTGCGCGGCGGCCTCCAGGCTTCGCACTGCCTGATCGGTACGGGCCAGTTGGCGCTGTTGGAAGGCGACCAGCTCGGCCTCCTGGGCGGCCGCGGCCCGGCTCACCTCGGCCACGGCGGCACGCATTCCCGCGGCATACCCGGCCGCGTGGCCCTGGGCATGGCTGCGGTCCGCCTTGCCGTCCGTCGGCAGGGCGAGGGACGGGAAAGCGTGCGCGAACACGGGTGCGTCAGTAGACATACTCGTCCTCGTCGCGCTGGATGGTGATGGTGCCCTGCGCTTCCAGGTCGCGAATGGCCCGGACCACCAGGGCTCGCGCCTCCTCGACCAGTGAGATGCGCACCGGTCCCGCGGCCTTGATTTCGTCGTCCAGGATCTCGCGGTTTCGTTCGGACACGTTGCTGCGGATCATGTCGATGACCTGGGTGGAGGCGCCCTTCATGGCGCAGGCGAGGACTGCTGAGTCCAGGCCGCGCAGCACCTGCTGCACGTCCTTCCGGTCGAGGTTCACGATATCCGCGAAGGTGAGCATCCGTGCACGGACCTCATCGGCTAGCTCCGGATCCCGGTCGTCGAGCCCGGCTAGAAGGGCACGCTCGGTGGAGACATCGGCCCGGTTGATGATGTCAACGAGGGGCTGGATCCCGCCGATCACCGCGATGGCCTGGTGGGGGGCGCCAATCGAGCCGGAGCGTATCTTGAGGGTGTCGGCAACCACTCCCACCGCTTCGGGGGTGGCAGTGCCCATCGTGGCGATGCACTGCGCGACGTCGGTCCGCAGCGGATCGTCGAGGACCGACACCACCGCCGAGGCGTGTTCCGGGCGCAGGTGTGCCAGGACCAGCGCCACCGTCTGCGGGAGTTCCCCGTCGAGCAGGGTCTGAATCTGCCGGGGGTCCACCGTGTCGAGGAACTCGAAGGCCTTTCCGGCCATCGAGGAGGCCAGCCGATCCATCACGCCAGCCGCCCTATCGGCCCCAAACGAAGCCTCGAGCAGGCCAGCGGCGACGTCGCGGCCACCGCGCGGCCGGCGTCGTCCGCTGGTGCTGAGTTCGTGGAATTCAGACAGTGCCTCATCGGCCACTGTTGCGTCGACCCGGCGCAACCGGACAATCTCGGAGACGATTTCCTCAGCTTCGCTGTCCGAGAACTGGCGGAGCACTATCGCAGCGTGATCCGGATCAAGCTGCATCAGCACCATGGCGGCCTTCTGCGTTCCGGTCAGTACCTCGGCTGAGGCGTGGGCGGGGGTGGCGACGAGCTCGCTCATACTGGCTGCCTGTCATCCATGAGGCTCCGCAGGTGTTCGGCGATCTTCGCCGGATCCCTGGCGGCCATGGCCTCGATGTCGGCTCGTTTCCGGCTCATCGCGTCGTCGTGGCGCAACTCGGCGATGGCGCCCAGGTCAATGGACGTGGTCTCGGGGGCGGGTTCCACCATCCGGGTGGGACCCAGATCGGCGATCGCCGGTGCCACCGGTCCTCCGATGGCCGGGATGACCTCCTGGAGTTCACCCAGGTCAATGGGTTCGCGCCGCTGCCGGCGGGACTTCCGTGCGTACACCACGAGGGCGATGATGATGGCCAACAGCATCAGGGCCGCAATAGTGCCGATCTGCATCATCAACTGCGCCCGCGCCTCTGCCGCCGCAGCTTCATCAGCCGCTGCGAGCGCTTCCGCGGCCTCGGCAGCACCAGCGTTGTTGAACGGCAGCACTTCGACGGTGACCAGGTCGCCCCGGTCCTCGTTGATCCCTGCCGCAGCGGTGACCAGACCGGTCAGACCGGCCAGATCGAGAGCGCCGGCAGCCTCCTCGTCAAGGGCCACTGAGACGGTCTGGCGGTTGATGGCGCCAGCCGGAATGGTAGTGGATTCGGTGATCTTGTTGACCGCGTTGTTGCGGGTGGTGGTCTCCGAATTGAAATTGCCGTCGCCCCCGGCGTCGTCGGGACCGGCAATGTTGTCGGGCCCAAGCACTCCTGCGGCGCCTCCACCCGCACCTTCGTACTCTTCGGTGGTGGTTGATTCGTTGAGGGCGGGGCCGCCGTCGGGCGTGGTGAAGGATTCCTCCACCCGTTCCGCGAACTCGGTGTTCATGTCGGCGGCCACCACCACCGACGCGTTACCCGGGCCGACCACCCGGTCGAGCATGCTCTGCACCGAGGCCCGGACGGTCTCCTCGTAGTCGGAGGACTGCTGGTTGACGCTGCCCGTGGCTCCGACACCCACGGCGGAGAGCACATTGCCATCGGCGTCGATTACTGCGACGTTTTCGGGAAGCATTCCGTCAATGGAGGCCGAGGTGAGGTGGGCGACCGCCTGGACCTGCTCGGAGGACAGCGAAACTCCACTGTCCGTCTCGATGAACACGGACGCGGTGGGGGTGCCCGCCTCGGAAACGAAAACCGACTCCTCGGGGATGGCCAGCCGGACCGAGGCGTTCTTCACGCCACTCAGTGCGGAAACGGTGGCCGCGAGCTCGCCCTCGAGGGCACGCTTGTAGGTCACTGACTCCTGGAACTCGGAGGAGGTGACCCCCATGTCGTCGAGGAGTGAATAGCCGGCGGTGGACGACGACGGCAGCCCGGCCGCCGCTGCCTTCAGCCGCTGGTCGTACACGCTCTCCTCGGGGACCAGAATGGTCCCCCCGCCTGCGGAGATCTCGTACGGGATGTTGTCGGTGCGCAGCTGCTCGACAATGATCGACGCGTCCTCCCCGTTCAGGCCGGAGAAGAGTGGCGTGTAGCTGGGCTTCATGGACCACGTGACGAGTGCCGCGATGCCGAGGGCGAGGACCGCCACACCAATGATCGCGATGGTGCGCTGGGCGATGGTGAACGCTTTCACCGCATCACCCAGGCGGGTAATGACTGAACTGAATGACTGGGGCATCAGGCCTGCATCCTCATGATCTCGTTGAAGGCGTCGACGCCCTTGTTGCGGACCGCCGCGACGAGTTCAAGCGTCACCTGGGCTCGGGTGGATGCGAGGGTCGCATTGTGGATGTCGCTCAGATCACCGGTGACGGCCTGGACGGCGAGGGCGCTCGACGTCGACTGGAGGGACTGGAGGTTCTCCACCGCGCCAGTGAGCGCGGTGGTGAATCCGGCGCCCTGGCCGGATGCGACCGCCTGGGTCTGGGGCAGGTAGCCGGTGCCGGTGACCTGCTGGACGGAGCCCACTGAGGGAAGGGCGGAAATGGGCATCAGGAGCGTCCGATCTGGAGGGCAGCTTCGTAGGTGGCCTTGGCACGGTCGACGACGGCGGCATTCGCCTGGTAGCCGCGCTGGGCGAGGATGAGGTGCCCCATCTGGGCCCCCATGTCAATGTCCGGATACCTGACGTTGCCGTCGGCGTCGGCGAGGGGGTGGTTCGGTTCGTGGACCACCCGGCCTTCGGCGTCACCGAACTGTGCCCCCGCCACATACACGCCGCTGACCCCCTGGCCTTCCTGGGCGGTGACATAGCGCTGCTGGAAGGCGGCACCGTCGGTAGCGGTCACGGTGTTGGCGTTGGCCATGTTGTCGGCGACGGTATCCAGCCATTTACGGTGCACGGTGAGACCAGTGCCGGCGATTCCGATGGCGTCGAAGGTCATCAGTTGCTCCTCATCGCGGTGCGCACGCTGGTGAACTGGCCCTCGACGGCGCGGGCAGCGAACTGGTACCTGAGAACGGTGTCGATGTTGGACAGCGTTTCGGTATCCAGATTGACGTTGCTGCCGTTCAGGCGGGTGGGTTCGAGGGACCGGTCGGTGGAGCTGATGACGCGCCCGTCTCCATTAGCCACTGATCGCTGCAACGCATCCTCGAAGCTCACCCGCTGGGCGTGGTAGCCGGGGGTGTTGACGTTGGCGATGTTGTTGGCGGTCACGCGCTGTCGCAGCGACAGCCCATCCAAAGCGCTGCCCAGTGCAACCGAGGTCACGGAATCGAACACGGCGGAAACCCTCTTCATACTGCTGAGGTGAATGCGGCCGGTCCATGGCCTGTGAGGTGAGCGATCCATGCTCACTGCCCACTATCGGCAGGACAAATCCGGTTGGTTAGGGGAACGGGGTTAAAGTTTTCCCGGGTCAGCCGGCAACGTCGAGGTAGACGGCACCGGGCCGCGCGGTGGACGCGTTCACGGCGCCCAGCAGGGCGTGGTGTTGCCGGTTGTCGCGGACCGCGGATCTCAGTTGGCCGGCAATGCTGCGTTGTGCCGCCTGGATGTGCAGGGCCCGCTCGACGAGGTCCGACGGGAGAGGCCCCGGGTCCGCTGGCGGGTGCCACCCGGGTGAGGCGTCAACGACGTCGTCGTGCTGGGCGTTCGCCGCCGTGGCGATCCCCCGCTCCAGCGTGTCAAGGACAGCCACCCACTGGCCGTGGGTGAGGTCAGGCAAAGCCGAGTGTTCCCGTCCCGGCGGCCGGTGCGGGCACCGGCAACTGCGCCGCGGCCTCGTGCCAGGCCTGCCGGACCGGCTCCAGCAGCGTGATGCACTCCCGGGTCCGGGAAACATTGCGGCTGATATTCGCTTCAACGAGGGTGGTCATGACGTAGGAATACAGGGACTTCAGCCCGTGGGCCCCGTCCCATTTACCGGTGTCGAGGGAAAGGTTGAGCTCGGTAATGATCGCCTGCGCGTGGATCAGGTTCTCCGACGCGACCGACCAGTCCTGCTCCAGTTGGGCCGTTTCGGTCCGGGCCAGGTCCAGCATGAGGCGGTCATAGAGCATGGTCAGGAGCCGGGCGGGCGACGCCGACAGGACGGCGTCCCGGTTGTAGGCTGCCCGTTGCGCCGAAGCACTGGTTAGGGTAATCACTTTCTCGAGCTCTCCATCCGTGGCAGGTTTGCAAGTTGTGAGGTCAGCCAGTCGCCCTGTGACTGCAACTGGGATAGCTGTACCTCAAGGTTGGTGTAGGTGCGTTCGAGGGTTGACCGTCGGGTCTCCAGCCGGCGGTCCCATTCAGCGACCTGGGTGTTCAGTTCCTTGACCTCGGACTGCTGGCCCTGGATCCGCAGGGTGATGGCGCCGTCGAACTTGTCCGAGGTTTCCTTCGCGACACCGGCCACCCGCGACGAAATCTCCGACAGCATGCGCTGTACCGCCGCAGGATTCTCGGCCAGTGCCTTCCCAAACTTGTCGGCGTCGAACTCGACGCTTCCACTGCGGGTCAGGGTGATGCCGAACTCCGACGGTGACCGTCCGTCAACAGGCGCGGTCGCCGCCGACAGGATTCGCGCGGAGATACCGCGGACCCCGCTGTCACCGGTAAACAGGCCCGCCCGGGCCACCGAACTGCCGGTGGCTTCGGAGGTGGTCACCGACGAGTTGGTGGCGATATAGCCCAGCACTCCCGCCAGCGAATCCACCAGGTCCTTGGCGGTTTTGGTGGTAGCCGCCTGGTCCCTGCCAACCGTGATGGTGACCGGGTCAGTCGAGACCTTGGCCGCCGTCACGTCCACGCCCGGCAGGAGGTTGCTGAACGTGTTCGACGACGACGTCACGGCCTGCGCCGCAGCCGTCCCCGCCCAGAGGGTGACCTGTGCGTCCTGTGCCGCCCTGACCTCTGCCGCGCCAGTCTCGGTGAGCAGATTAGTGGCGGTGCCCGCTGCGGTGTCGGCGGCTGTGCCCCGGTGCGCTGTGAACGCGCCGCTGGCGCCGGCGGTGGCCGAGGAAAGCTGGAGCCGGTACTGCGGCTCGTTGTCGGCGTTTACCCCTGACGCGACTTTCAGGGCGGTAACCCCCGACTCCGAGGAGTTAATGGCAGCGACCATGGCGTCCAACGAACTGGTGGCAGCGGTGATCTCCGTGGCCGTGCCGTCTGCGCCGGTGACAGTGATGACCGGTGGGGAATCCGGCCAGGCTGTCATCGCCGCGGTGACGGAGACCTGGTTCTGCGCGAGCCGGTCCACCGTGATGTCCATGGATCCGGCACTCGCCGCGCTGCCCGCCGTCGTCGTGACGTCCGTGGAGCTGCTGGTGGCTTTGAAAACGTTGAATGCTGCGGGAAGGGCCGCCTTCTCCGCGGCGGAGCCAAGTGTTGCCACCCGGGTGTTCAGCTGCTGCAGGGCTGTGACCAGCGTCTGCGACTCGCTGACCTTGTTCTTCAGGAGAACCTGGGGCCGGGCCTCCAGCTGCATGAGCTGGTTGATCAGGGTGGTGGTGTCCAGGCCGCTGGCGAGGCCGTCAATGCCAAGTGCCATGGTCTAGTCCTCCCTTGGACGTGCAGTGGGTGATGGTTTCTGTGGTCTCTGCGTGGTGATTCGGGCGTAGGCAAAGGAATGCGGGGCGGTGGGAGGGTGTGAGGTCCAAGTCGTTCCCTCTCACCGCCGCGCACCTTTAGCCTTTAGCGCTGCGGACTAGCCGAGCAGCTGCAGGACACCCTGGTTCATCTGGTTGGCCTGGGCCAGCATCGCGGTACCGGCCTGGGAGAGGATGCTGGACCGGGTGTAGTCGGCCATTTCCTTCGCCATGTCGGTGTCGCGGATGCGGGACTCGGCCGCAGAGAGGTTTTCGATCGAGACGTTGACGTTCTTGATCGTGGATTCGAAACGGTTCTGCACGGCACCCAGTTCGGAGCGGGCCGAGGAGATGCTCTTGATCTGTGCGTCGATCAGGTTGATGGAAGCCTGGGCGTTTTCAGCGGTGTCGAACCTGACGCCTCCCGGTACCGGCGCGCCTTCGGTGCCGACGTCAATACCGGCACCTGCGCTTGCTCCGTCAACCAGACCGCCGTCCTTAGCCGTTACGCTAATACCGATTCCCGCACCGTTCGCGTCCTTATCAACCGCTACATTGAAGTTCTTTGAGAAGTCCGCATCTGACCGCAGAGCCGATGCGTAGTCCTCAATACTGTCAAAAGGTGCCGCAACTACAGCGCCGTCTGGGTCCTTTGCGCGAAGATCACCAGTCGTGACGGTTGTCGACACCCCATCCTTGACTGTTGTGAACTCAGCCGTGATGGCAGTAGCCCCATCTCCGAGGCCAGCTGGGGAAGCGATACCAAAGGTGGTGCCGGTGGTCGAGAGATCGCCACCGGAAAGCATGCTTGACACTGATTTCACGTTCGCCCCAGACAGGCTCACAGCAATCTGACTGTTCGCATCACCCTCCGCTCCAACCTGGAAGCTCATCGACGTAATGTCTCCGTTGAGAAGCTTGTTGCCGTTGAAGTTGGTGTTCTCAGCGATACGGCCAAGCTCGGCGGTCAGACCGTCGACCTCGGTTTTGATTGCCTTACGAGACTCTACGTTGTTCGAGTCGTTGCCGGCCTGAACAGCCAGGTCACGCATCCGCTGCAGGATCGAGTGGACCTCGGTCAGCGCACCTTCAGCGGTCTGAACCACGCCGATGCCGTCCTGAGCGTTGCGGGAAGCAACGGTCAGGCCGCCCACCTGCGACTTCAGGCCTTCAGCGAGAGCCAACCCGGCGGCGTCGTCCGCTGCCCGGTTGATGCGCAGGCCGCTGGACAGCTTCTCCAGCGACTTGGACATGTCATTCTGAGTCATCGACAGGTTGCGGTAAGCATTCATTGCCGAGACGTTGGTGTTGATCTGAAAACCCATGATGTATTCCTCCGTGAGTGGGTATAAAGCGCCGGCCCATCCATGGGCTGGCAACCTTAGCTATCGGAAGAAGTGATCGGGTCGTTAGCGAAAACTTTGAGAAAAGTTGAAGATTTCCTGAGTTCCTAGGAAGCGGCGGAATTCGCTACTGCTGTCAGGTGCGGCGCACGGGTAATCCCGCCGGCCGTATGGTCCGCGAGCGTTGCCAGATAAGCGGTCCGACGGTTGGGTGAGATCCGCGATCGGGGTATGTGGCGTACGGCGGGCTCGTCTGAGTAGTGGGTACCCAATCCGTCCTGCAAGAGCCGCACCGCCTCGGAGCGCTGCTGAGAGACTGCCGAATGGGTGGAGCCCAGTTCCTCGGCAATTTCCTTCACTGAGCGATCCTCGAAGTAGATCTGCTCAATCACCCAGCGCATCCGTTCCGGCAGGGAAGCCACCGCTGCCCGCAGGTAGACCAGGCGCTCGGACGCCAGCAGGGTAGCCTCCGGTGAGGAACTGTTGGCGACCAGCAGGTCAACCATCGTGTCGTCCAGGGCAGATACGGTGCGTGAGGCGTCGCTCAGCGCGGCGTCGGCGACGCTGCGTTCCACTCCGAGGACGGACGCAATTTCGTCCACGGTGGGAGTCCGCGCGAGGGACGCGGTCAGCGTCTCCTGCACCGCGAGGGTCTCTTTCATCCGACGGCGTGCCGACCGCGGCGCCCAGTCGATCGAGCGCAGCTCGTCGGCGAAGGCACCGGTGATCCGGCGTCGCGCGTAGGCGCCAAAAGGCACACCCAGTGACGGATCAAAGGATTCCGCTGAGGTGATCAGGGCAATAGCTCCGACCGATGCCAAATCGTCCCTGGATAGGTGAGTTGCTTTAGCACACAACTCCGAAACGAGATAGCCTACAAGTGGTAAATTGTCGACGACAATCTTATTTCGGTCAGACCGATTCATGGCGAGTTCCCCAACTCTTGACGTGCGAGAGTCGCCAGCGCGCTTTGACTGGGGCAATGAAACCTGTTACCCGCGCGCTGACGGTTACAGATGAAAGATACCACTAACATTGCGTTTGGCAATGCCGATAGTTAACAGCGACCACGCTGGACGCGTGATTCGGATGGAAAGGCGGCAGTGTGGGAGCTCACGAATTGTCCGCACTGCTCTGGCAAGAACGCGAATTGCTGGAGTTGTTGGTCTTTAAGTTGGAAGAAGAACAATTACTTCTGACAACTGGTAAGACCCGGTGGCTGCAGCACGCTACCCGCGAAGTCGAGTCGGTACTGGAACGTCTCCGCGCAGCGGGCCTGGCCCGAACCGTCGAGGTGGCTTCGCTTGCCGGTGAGTGGGGAACCAAGCCGGAGGCGACTCTCCGCGAACTCGCCGCCCAGGCACCCGACGGGCCCTGGGGCGACATCTTTACCTCCCACCTCACGGCAATGACCGAGCTGACCGTCGAAATTCGTACCTTGCGCGACGCCAACCAGCAGTTCCTGCGAGCCGCAGCACGATCCACCCAGGAGACGCTGTCCAGACTCAACCCGGACGCCGGACTCTACGACTCACGTGGCAGCTCCAATACGCCGTCCGATAACGCCCACCTCTTCGACAAGGACCTGTGAGGCAGCCCGATGAGCACCTTTAGCGGCCTGAACACCGCCTTCACCGGCCTGACCGCCGCACGCCGCGGCCTCGACGTGGTCGGCCAGAACATTTCCAACGCCAACACCGACGGGTACACCCGCCAGCGCATTGCGACCAGTTCGGTCGGAGCGCCGGCCGCTGGGCTGTTCTCGACCGGTGTCCGTGCCGGCCAGGGAGTGGTGGTGAACGGCATCGCGCGGCTCGGTGACGCCCATCTTGATGCGCAGGTGCGCGTCGCTGTCGCCGGATCCGGATTCTCGTCGGTGCAGGCTGCAACGCTCTCCACCCTTGAGGGATCACTGCTGGAGCCAGGGGACAACGGTCTCTCTGCCCGGTTGCAGGGCTTCTGGTCCGCCTGGCAGGGTCTGTCCAACGACGCCGGAGCCGGAGCCCCGACAGCTGTTCTGCTGCACGAAGCGTCCGCACTGGCGTCCCGACTGGGCCAGGGTTATCAGGCTGTCGAGCGGCAGTGGTCACAGCTGCGGCAGGACGCCACCACCCTGGTCGCCGAAGTGAATACAGCTGCTACCCAGGTCGCTGAGCTGAACAACCAGGTGCGGAAGGTCCTCGCATCGGGTGGCTCCGCCAACGAGCTCATCGACCAGCGCAACACCCTCGTCGCCGGCATTTCGGCGCTCACCGGGGCCAGCATGCGCCAGCAAGGTGACGGCACCGTCGATGTCCTGATCAGCGGCAACCCGTTGGTCTCCGGGGACACCGTGAGGACCCTGGCGGTGTCCGGTCCAGCCCGGCTGGACCTGGCGAGCCCCGACACGGTGCGGGTGGAATTCAGCCACCGGCCCGGCTCCCCCGCGGGCCTCGACGGTGGAGAGATTGCCGGCGCCCTTACCGCCCTGGCTCCCGCCGGCAGCGGCGGCGCTCTCGCCGAGGCGGCCACCTTCTACAACGACTTTGCCGCAGACCTGGCAGCCAAGGTGAACGCGGTCCATTCCCAGGGTGCCACCGTGGACGGTACCACGGGTCTGGACTTCTTCAGGGTGACCGGAGATCCAGCGGCGCTGAACCTCACAGTGGTTCCAGTGGACTCCTCCGGCGTTGCCGCAGGGACGCCGGGCGCCGGGGGGCTCAACGGCGCGAACGCCGACGCGATCTCCCAGCTGGGTGCTGGTGCCGAAGCTCCCGACGCCGTCTGGGCCGGGTTCGTGACGCAGCTCGGCGTGGAGACCAAAGCGGCGCTGCAGACGTCGGTGCTCGCCGATCTGGCGTCGTCGTCGTCCATTGGCCGCCAACAGGCCAACGCATCCGTGGATATGGATGAGGAAAACCTGAGCCTCCTCGCCTACCAGCATGCCTACCAGGGTGCGGCACGGGTCATCACGGCGATTGACGAAATGCTCGATACCCTGATCAACCGCACCGGCGTAGTGGGAAGGTAACCAATGATCAACCGTGTCACCAACCAGACCATGATGCAGACTGCCCAGCGCAACCTGCAGACCAACCTCGCCCGGATGGCCGAGCTACAGGACAAGGCCTCGGGGCAGAAGTCCTTTACCCGCGCCTCGGACAACCCTGCCGCGGCAGCCGAGTCCCTCCGGGTACGCGCGGAGCTTCGCGCCGTCGACCAGTACGGCAGGAACATTGCCGACGGTGACGGCTGGCTCACCGCCGTCGATGCCTCCCTGACAGCCGCAAGTGCCAGCCTGAACAAGGTCCGCGACCTCACCGTGCAGGGGTCCAACGGATCGCTGTCGGCCTCAGGCCGGGAGGCACTCGCCATTGAGGTCTCCGCTCTGAGGGATCAACTGCTGGCACAGGCCAACACCAAGCATCAGGGGCGGACAATTTTCGCGGGTAACTCCGATGCCGGGGTGGCCTTCACCGACAATCTGAACCACACGGGTGGAAGTGCGGTAGAGCGCCGGATCGACGCCAGCGTGACGGTGCGCGTGGATGCGGATGGTGCAGCAATCTTCGGCACCGGTGGCGCCTCGGTGTTCAAGCTGCTCGATACGATTGAAGCTGATCTGCGGTCGGGAGCCGAGGTATCCCGTCATCTGGGGGCACTGGACACCCGACTCACGGCGATCCGCTCCCATCAGGCCGAAGCGGGTACCCGCCACGCCCAGATCCTGCGCTCCCAGGAGGTCAATGTGGAAAAGTCAGTGTCCCTTGGGGCGCAACGCGCCCGGGTGGAGGATGTTGACCTGGCAGCAGTCATCCTGGAGATGAAGCTGCAGGAGGTCACCTACCAGTCGGCGCTTGCTGTCACAGCCCGGGTCCTGCAGCCCACCCTGATGGATTTCCTGAGGTGAGTGCAGCACTGACCTTCACTTCACCGCCGCCCGGGTTGGACCCGCTGGTGGATTTCTCGCTGGACAAGATCGACGGAGCGGACGGGCTGTACGCGTTGCAGGCGAACCATAACGCGTCGCTGAGGTTGTACGTGCTCGATACGGCCGTGTATCTGCCGGACTACCGTCCGGCGATCCCCGCCTCGCACACTGATGCCCTCAACCTGCAAGAAGAGCGGGAAGCGACATTCCTGGTGGTCGCGAACCCCGGCGACGGCGGCACCACCGTGAACCTGATGGCTCCGATCGTGGTCAACCCGGACACCGGGCGGTGCACCCAGGTGATTCTTGAGCGAGGCGGCTGGCCGGTCCGGGCCGAGTTGGCCGACTACGCCGGGCAGTAGCAGGCACCGCCCGCCCCCGGTGGTCGCGGCTGATCCGATGACTTAAGCAGAACAACCGGGTGGAGACTTTCCCACCCGGTTGTTCTGAGTACCGCCGTTGCTGTGATTAGGCGAAGTCGGCAGTTGCCGGGTCCGCGCCAATCCGGCCGTCAGCACCCTTGTCGAGTGCGGTGATGGCGTCGAGGTCGCCCGCGTCGAGCGTGACGTCCAGTGCGTCCCAGTTCTCGACGATCCGTGATTCGGTGACCGACTTCGGGATTACGACGTTGCCAAGCGCAAGGTGCCAGGCCAGAACAACCTGCGCCGGTGTGGCGTCATGCTTGGCAGCGATCTCCACCAGGGTGGGGTCCTCGAGGAGCCCCTTACCTGACCCCAGGGGCGACCAGGACTCGTGCAGGATGCCCTTGTCCTCGTGGAACGCCCGCAGCTCGGCCTGGTTGAAGAACGGGTGGGTTTCCACCTGGTTGATGACCGGGACCACGCCTGTTGCGTCGATGATCTCCTGCAGTGCCTCAACGGTGAAGTTCGAGACACCGATCGAGGTTACGCGGCCCTGCTTCTGCAGCTCGATGAGAGCTTTCCAGGTATCAAGGTACTTGCCCTGCTTGGGCTGCAGCCAGTGGATCAGGTACAGATCCAGCTTTTCCAGGCCGAGCTTCTCCATCGAGGTGTCGAAGGCCTTCAGGGTGCTTTCGTAGCCCTGGTCGGCGTTCCACAGCTTCGTGGTGATGAAGAGTTCGCTTCGGTCGAGGCCAGAATTGGCGATCGCCCGGCCTACACCTGCCTCGTTCTGGTAGGCGGCAGCCGTGTCGATGTGGCGATAGCCAGCCTTGAAGGCCCGCCCCACGACGTCTTCGGCGGTGTTGTCGTCAACCTGCCACACCCCGTAACCCAGCTGGGGGATGGTGACGCCGTTGTGGAAGGAAAGGTTCGGTGAGGTAGTCATGTATGCCTTTCGCGATGCGAATAAATACTGTGTGGTTAAGTGAACCGCCGCCCGCGCCCAAATATTTCGTCAGCCTACTTCTGATCCACGGGGCTAGCTGCTGGCCAACTGGCGCTCAGCATCGGCGATGTCTTCTTCCACCAGCTCGGCCCGGCGTCTGACGTTCTCCACGCCGGCTGACGCGAGCCCCCACCGTTCGCCGTCGAGCCGTGCCATGGCTGCCGCCTCCGCAGTGGTGGCCAGGGCGTTGCCGGCCCGCGACAATGCGCGGTGCACGGGCGTGAGGGCTCCGGGAATATCCAGCCCCTCGCTTGGGGAGGACGCCTGAGCGGTGACGCAGACCACCCGTACCCGCTCGAGCAGCGGTCCCAGGTCGTTGGCGAGCCGGGCGAGCTGGTTGTAGACGTCGTCGTCGGCCACCCCCTCCAGGATCTGGTGGTAACGGTCCAGGCCTCGCCGAAAACGGTCGTGCGCGCGACGCCAGACGCCGGTACCCAGTTCCGCGTCGTCCTTGCGTCCTTGACGGGCAGCAGTGAAAAATCCCATGGCCGCTTAGGCGTGCGAACGCTGGGCAGGTGGACATGCCGGTGCGACGGAAGGCGTCGGCATGGTGTCCAGATGGTCGAATCCCTGCTGTTCACTCATGGGATTATCGTCTCATGAGGGGCAGGCCCGCGGGCCCGGGGAATCCTCCAGCCTATCCCCCGGGCCCCCTGCCGTCCGGCTGCGACTACTCGCCGGCACGCTCCGTCGGAGCCAGATCGGCCCGGTAGTTCTCGTGCTCGCGGCGGTCGAGTTCCTCGGTGAGCTCCTCAAGGCGTCCCTCCGTTTCCGGATCCGGAAGACCATAGCGCACGTACTCGGCATCAAGTTCCCGATGAATCCTGCTGTTAAGGACCTCAACTTCAACGTTCTGGAGCTGGGTCAGGTCTTCCGGAAACGGCTCATCGGGAGCGAGGCGGGTGATGTCGTTCATGAGGGGTCCTTCCAAATGACTTAGTGCTGGGAGGTGCTGACTCAACAGCAGGGCCAAGCGGGTGGGACACCAGTTGGCCGGACGCAGGGTAGGGCGTCTACAGGCGCGAAATAGCCAGCGGGATGTGCGCGTGAAGGATATCCGCCGTGCGGAGAGAAAGGGATGTCTTGACCGGGGCCCAGAGGGGCAATCCGTGCAGCACTGTCGCCATTAAAATCCTGCTTACTGAGGAGAAGTTCCCGTGGCTGTCTGCTCAACCTGACTATGACCATATCCCATCCGGACCTACCTTCAGCCATCGTATCCACAGCCTTCGGGGGCAGCTATGACCAACACTTCGCTCTCAACGATTACAGTTGAGTTCGTCAGGTAGGGAGTCTCTGGACGGCGCCCGGAACGGAGAGCATCATGTCGAAAGTCCCCCCATGGAACCGGACGTTCACAACGTCCTGCTGGACATGGTGATGGACACCGACGACGTGAGCACCTTCCTCACGGGGCTGACGCAGCTGGCCGCCGCCACCCTCACATCGAAAGCCTCCGGCGAGGTCCTGTGTGGGCTGACCCTGCTCCGGCCCCGCACGATGGGAACCGTTGCCAGCAGCAGCGAGCTGGCCCAGCGGACCGACGAAATCCAGTACGCCTTCGATGATGGACCCTGCCTGCGGGCAGCGCGGGAAAACGTGGTTGTTCATGTTCCGGACATCCCTCATGACACCCGCTTCCCTCATTACCGGGACGCTGTGGCCGAACACGGCCTCCGCTCTGCATTGGGAATTCCCGTGCCGCTGGTTGGTGAGTCCCGCGCCGGACTCGACTTCTACTCCACCGAAGCGAACGCGTTTGACGACGACGCCGTCGCGGCCGCCGAGACGTTCGCCCTGGAGGCCTCCAAGTCCTTGCGCCTGGCGGTGCGGATGGCCCAGCTCAGCGATGCCAGCAAGCATCTGGAAGCGGCGATGCAGTCACGCACCGTCATCGACCTGGCAGCTGGCATCATCATGGCCCAGAACCGGTGCTCCCAGAACGAGGCCGTCGAAATCCTGAAGACCGCCTCCAGCGCCCGCAACATTAAACTGCGCGACGTCGCCAGCGCCGTCGTGGCGTCGGCAAACCAGGCTCCCACCACCACGCACTTCGACAGGTAACCGACCCGCTCAGGGATCCTGCTGGTCAGGGACGGCTGAAGTCCAGGCACAACCGCCCACCCACCGGTGCGGTTTGCTGAGCATCAACGTTCATGCTCAGCAGACTCACCAGTGGGCGGGCAGTTGTGGTCAAGAGGCCGTCTAGCAGCAGCGCCCCTCGGGGTTGGCATCCTGCCAGGCGGCAACTTTTCTGCGCCGAAAGGTATGTCGGACACACCGCAAATGAAGGATGATTTCCCACCAGATCAGCGCCGTCAGTGGGATTGTCTGGACTATCCCACTGGCGGCCGCTGGTCAATGGGCAGGATCGATGGTGAGCAGGATCTTCCCCGTGTGCTCGCCGGAATCGAAGTACTGGTGCGCCGCCACGACGTCGTCCAGCGGGAAGGTCCGGTCCACCATCCCTGCAACCGACCCGGATGCGATCAGAGGCCAAACGTGATCCCGCACTGCAGCCATGATGGATGCTTTCTCGGCCACGGGACGGCCCCGGAGGGTGGTGCCCGCCACCAAGGCGCGCTTGGTCATCAGGGCGCCAAGATTCAGTTCGGCCTTCGCTCCGCCCTGCAGCCCAATCACCACCAGGCGCCCACCAGTCGCGAGGGACTCGACGTTCCGCGCCAGGTATTTGGCGCCGACGACGTCGAGAATCACATCGACCCCCTTGCCTCCGGTGACGGCGGCCACCTCGGCCACAAAGTCCTGCTCCCGGTAATTGATGCAGGTCGCGGCGCCAAGGCTGCGGGCGACCTCAAGCTTCCCCGCTGACCCTCCGGTGACGATGGGGATGGCTCCAAACGCGAGCGCCAACTGGATAGCCATGGTCCCGATCCCGCCGGAGCCCCCATGGATGAGCACCCGCTCCCCCGGCTGCAGCTGTGCCGTGAGGAACAGGTTCGAATAGACAGTGGCTACCACCTCCGGCAGTGCCGCAGCCGCCACCAGGTCCACGCCCGCGGGAACAGGCAGCACCTGGCCTGCCGGTACCGCTACCTGCTCCGCATAGCCTCCGCCGGCCAGCAACGCCACCACTTCGTCCCCGACGGCAAATCCCGACGCACCGGGATCAGCAACCCTCCCGGAGACCTCCAGACCCGGATACTCCGGCGCACCCGCCGGCGGAGGATAGTGGCCCTGACGCTGCTGGACATCGGCCCGGTTCAATCCGGCGGCGACGACGTCGATCAGCACCTCGCCCTGCTCCGTAGGGGGTGCCGCCACCTGGGACACGGAGAGCACCTCCGGCCCACCTGGTTCAGTGATGACTACTGCTCTCAAAGGGTCCTCCGGGGGAATGGTTTTTGGCTGAACTGGAAACTACGTGAAACACTACTCACTTGGGAAGGTTGTCCGAGCGGCCGATGGAGCTGGTCTTGAAAACCAGTGTGCGGTAACCCCGTACCAAGAGTTCGAATCTCTTACCTTCCGCCCGTAACAAAAAGTTGGTCCCGGTAGTTGCCGGGGCCAACTTTTTGTTAACCACAATCGCCTTGGCCCTTCACTTTCCGTAATCTCTCGTTCACTATTGTCTGATTGGCTCGAACCTGACCCATTTGGTTATCTGGATCACAATTGTCCAGATCTCGGGCCAATAACCGTTCGAAGATGCTGTCTTTTTGCGGACTCACTCGCGGCTGTCAGCAGCCAAAAGCCAAGGAGAACCACCGGATGAAACATTCGTCATGGAAGGGCGGGCTTGGTGCCGTGATCACGGTCGGGCTTCTTGCCTCGCCGATCGCAGCACTACCCGCCTATGCGGCACCAAACGGCGTCGTCATCAATGAGGCGTACGTCAATGGCGGCAGCGCCAACGCCCCGTATCTGAACAAGTTTGTCGAACTGCGCAACACCACCAACGAACCGGTCGACATCAGCGGCTGGTCGCTGCAGTACCGCGCATCGGGGAGCACCGGCGCACCAACGGGGGTGTCATCGCTCAGCGGAATCATCCCGGCAAATGGCTACTACCTGATTGGTGGCTCCAGCAATGCTGACAATGGAGTCGCACTTCCTGCAACGGATGCCACCATCGGAGCAAGTTTCGCCGGGGGCGGCGGAACCCTGATCCTGTCCAACGGTTCGACGGCAGTCGACCCGTTGGCAGTTGGCTCGGTAACCGACAACCCGGCTGTCGAAGACCTGTTGGGGTATGGGTCCTCCAACACCTTCGAAACGGCTGTCGCACCCAAGCCGGACACCAACTCCGATCCGCGGTCCCTGAACCGGACTGACTTCGTTGACACCAACGACAACTCGGCCGATTTCACCCTGAATGAAGCTGTGACTCCGACGAACGCCGACGGCGAGACCGGCACGTTTGAACCGGAGCCCGAGCCGGAACCCCCCACCGCGGGTGAGGTAGTCCCGATTGCCGAGATCCAGGGCACCACTGACACGTCACCGTTTGTGGGTGACACCCTCACTACGCGGGGCGTCGTCACCGCTGCCTACCCCACGGGGGGCATCGACGGCTACGTGATCCAGACCGAGGGCACCGGCGTGACCGCCTCGGCCGGGCGCACCGCCTCAGATGGCATCTTCATCTATTCCCCGGGAACCGTCAATGAGATGGAGATAGGTGACCACGTAGAGGTTACCGGTGAGGTTTCGGAGAACTTCGGGGTCACCCAGATTGAGGTAATCGCGGGAGCCGCGAGCGTCCTCACCGAGCCGGCCGAAGAGGTCAAGTCCCTCGTCACCGCGTGGCCTGAAACCGCCGAAGAGCGTGAGCTGCTGGAAAGCATGCTGATCAGGCCCGACGGCGAGTTCACCGTCTCCGACAACTATGACCTGAACCGCTACGGCGAAATCGATCTGGCTTCCGGGCCTGACGCCCTGGTCCAGCCCACCGAGGTTGCACCTCCGGGTACCCCCGAGAACCTCGCGGTGCAGGCCACCAACAGCGCCCTCGGAGTTACGCTCGACGACGGCGCCACAGTGGACTATGTGCAGAACAGGGACCTGGCCCTGCCCTACCTGTCGCTCGATAATCCGGTCCGGGTCAACGGCACGGCGACATTCACCTCCGACGTCATTGTCGACTTCGACTTCGGCGTGTGGCGGTTCCAGCCGGTGACCCAGTTGACCGCTGAGAACGCCGAAACGGTCCAGCCTGTAACGTTCGCGGGAGAGCGTCCAGCCACCCCCGTTGATGTGGGCGGCGACATCAAGATCGCCTCGTTCAACGTGTTGAATTACTTCAGTACCACCGGAGCTGAGCTCCAGGGCTGCACCTACTTCAACGACCGCGCAGGCAACCCCATCACTGTCCGTGGCGGTTGTGACGCACGCGGCGCGGCCAACATTGAGAGCCTTGAGCGTCAGGAAGCGAAGATCGTTGATGCCCTGACGAACCTCGACGCCGACATGGTGTCGCTGGAAGAAATCGAGAACTCAGCAGCCTTCGGCAAGGACCGCGACGAAGCCCTCGCTACCCTGACCGCCGCACTGAACGAGGCTGAGCCCGGCGTCTGGGACTACGTTCGGTCCCCCGCTGACCTTCCGGCCAACGAAGACGTGATCCGCAACGCATTCATCTACAAGACCGCAGCCGTGGAAACCGTCGGCGAGTCGGTCATCCTTGACGACGACATTGCGTTCTCGAACGCCCGCAAGCCGCTGGCCCAGGTCTTCCAGGCCGCGGACGGCGACGAGTCGACCAAGTTCCTCACCATCGTGAACCACTTCAAGTCCAAGGGTTCCGGTTCAGGCGAAAACGCTGACCAGGGTGACGGCCAGGGCGCTTCCAACGCTGACCGTGTGGAGCAGGCAACCGCTCTGGTGGCGTTCGCCGACACCATGCAGGATGAGGCCGGCACCGAGAACGTCTTCCTCACGGGCGACTTCAACTCCTACTCCGCAGAAGACCCCATGCAGGTGTTCTACGAGGCCGGATACATCAACCAGGGACTGGAGACCGGAAAGTACTCGTACGTCTTCGGCGGACAGTCCGGGTCGCTCGACCACATCCTCGCCTCACCCGAGGCGGATGCAACCGTGACCGGCGTGGACATCTGGAACATCAACGCAGTGGAATCGCTGGCGCTTGAGTACAGCCGGTTCAACTACACCCCGGTGAACTACTACACCCCGGACCAGTACCGTGCCAGCGACCACGACCCCGTGATTGTTGGTCTGGATCTCGACGCCGAGGTGACCGAGCCGAGCACCACGGCTGAGATCAACCTGCTGAACATCAATGACTTCCACGGACGAATCAACGCCAACACGGTGAAGTTCGCTGGAACAGTGGAGCAGCTGCGTGAAGCCGCAGGCGAGGAGAACACCCTGTTCATCTCTGCTGGCGACAACATCGGAGCGTCACTCTACGCGTCCTCATCGCAGGGCGACGTGCCCACGATCGACGTACTGAATGCACTGGAACTGAGCACCTCAGCCGTCGGAAACCACGAGTTCGACGGCGGCTTCGCCGACCTCACGGACCGCGTGGAACCCCTCGCTGATTTCTCCTACCTTGGCGCCAACGTCTACACCAAGGGCACCGAAGATCCAGCGATGGACGAGTACGACATCTTCACCGTTGATGGCATCGATGTTGCAATCATCGGAGCGGTCACCGTCGAGACTCCCACTCTGGTCAGCCCGGGCGGCATCTCGGACCTCGACTTTGGGGACCCCGTGGAAGCAGTGAACCGGGTAGCACAGGAGATTGAGGACGGCGGCCTCGCCGACGTCATCATCGCCGAGTTCCACGCTGGTGCTGATGGCTCCAGCGAAGATTCGACAGTGCTCCCGGAAATCATCCCGGGCAGCGAATTCGAGGCGATCGTCAACGAGACCACTCCCCTCGTCGACGCGATCTTCAACGGTCACACCCACTCGTTCTACGCATCGGATGCGCCAGTGCCGGGTGAAGCCGGAGAAACCCGTCCGATCGTACAGACCGGGTCCTACGGCGAATTCATTGGTCAGGTTGAACTGACCGTCGATATCGCGACAGGTGACGTCGTCGACTACGAGGCACGCAACGTGCCCCGCACCACTGCCGACGACGCGGCTCTGGCCTCCACGTACCCACGGGTCGCCGAGGTCCAGACCATCGTCAACCAGGCACTGGAGACCGCTAAGGAACTCGGTAGCGTGGTTCTCGGCAAGGTCACCGACGACATCACCACAGCGTTCGTCGGTGACTCACGCGATGACCGCACCTCGGAGTCCACCCTCGGCAACCTGGTCGCCGATTCGCTGCTGTCCTCGCTGGCACCTGCCGAACGTGGCGGCGCCGAGATCGGCGTAGCCAACGCGGGTGGCCTCCGCGCCGAGCTGTACTACGACGAGAACGGTGACATCACGGTGGCTGAAGCCAACGCGGTGCTGCCATTCCTGAACAACCTGTGGACCACCACGCTGACCGGGGAACAGTTCACCCAACTGCTCGAACAGCAGTGGCCCCGCGAGGGTGGTTCCCGCACCGCGTTCGCGCACCTGGGACTGTCGGATAACGTCACCTACACCTACGACCCCGCGGCCGCCCAGGGTTCACGCATCACATCGGTAAGCATCGATGGGGAGCCGCTGGATCCGGCCCGGGACTACCGGATCGGAACCTTCAGCTTCCTGGCTCAGGGAGGAGACGACTTCCCTGTCTTCACCGAAGGCAGCGACACCCTGGACTCAGGTCTGGTGGACCGCGATGCCTGGTTCGACTACATCGAGGCCAACTCACCACTTTCTCCAACCTTCGACCGCCGCGCTGTGGCAGTCCAGGATGCTCCGGAGATCGTGGCACCCGGCCAGGAAGTCGCCTTCGACGTCTCCAAGCTGGACCTGACCTCGCTGGGAAGCCCCACCAACACCAGCATCGTCCTGTCCTACTCGGTCGGCGACGGAGATCCAGTGGAAATTGACACCTACTCCGTCACCGACGGTGCCGCGCGGATTGCGTTCACCGTTCCGGCCGACGCTTTCGGTGCGACTTTCCGCCTGACTGCGCCAGACTCCGGCACCATGGTGCGCCTGCCCATCGGCGTCGAGGTCGTCGAGTTCACGGACATCGAAGGCAACGAGCACCAGGACCACATCGAGTGGATGGCCGAAAACGGTCTCGCCACCGGTTGGCTCGAAGCAGACGGCACCCGCACGTACCGCCCGCTGTCGAACATCAACCGCGACGCGATGGCCGCGTTCCTGTACCGCCTTGCTGGCGAACCGGAATACCGTCTGCCTGCGGAGTCACCGTTCAGCGACATCGCCTTCCCGGCTGATGAAGCCGATCGGGTTGAGCACTTCGACGCGATCATGTGGATGCACTCCACGGGCCTGTCCACCGGCTGGCCCGAAGCCGATGGTACCCGGACCTTCCGTCCGGTCACCCCGGTCAACAGGGACGCGATGGCTGCGTTCCTGAAGCGCTTCGCCGGGCAGATCTGCCTGAACGAGGAAGCAATCGAATACGTCGACCCCAGTGGCGCTCCGTTCTCGGACGTTCCCGAGGGCAAGATGTTCGAAGAGGAAATTTCCTGGATGAAAGACACCGGGATCTCCGAGGGCTGGGGCGACGGCACCTACCGTCCGGTTACCCCGGTAGCCCGTGACGCAATGGCAGCATTCGTCAACCGGTTCGATGACACGTTTGGATCCTGCGGCAGGTAACCCCTGCGGTAGATAGTCAGAACCAACCAAACTGCCAGTCAGGCGGCGGGTCCCCTCGGGGGCCCGCCGCTTGGCGCTTAACCAGCCGTCAGCTCACCACCCGATGCTGACAGCCTGATGGCTAGCTCCCTGTTGGCTGCCTCCCGTTGGCGAGGATCGCCGCTGCAATACCGTCGGCATCGCGCAGGGTCCGTCCCCCGGCGTCGGCGGGTGCATGCGCCTCGGCGGCGATGGCCGTCCCCCACTGGACCGAGGCGAGCTGCAGCCCGATCACGTACAGGTTCGGCTGCGCCCTGCCGGCCCCATCGATCGCCCGGTAGGGCGGTAGGGTCACGTCCAGTCCGGGAGAGGTGACGGGCGCACCGTCCTCTGACATCATCACCCTGGCCCGGACCAACCCGTCCTCCAGCAGCTGCCGCAGCAGCGGGGACAGGCTGTCCTCCGCACGGTTCGGCGGCATCATGGCATCCACCAGATGACTGGTCGAAGCCTCCTCGCCGTCGACCCACGGGGAGGACGCCACGAACCGCCCCGTCCCGCCGTCGATGGTGAACTGGGGATTCGGGCCGACGAACCGGACGACGCCGGCACGCGCCAGCGCGGCCAGCTGTGCGATCCGCACAGCCGGCGGACCACTGGCCAGGCCTTCCACGAGGGGCTCAAACCAGCCGCGGAGCTCGGACATCCAGGCCTGGTCGGTCAATCCGCCGTCGGCCACAACCGTCTTGATGACGGTCCGGCCGGCATTCATCGCACCGATTGCCATCTTCAGGGGACTGTCCTCACCCCGGATCGACTCGTCGACGTCGGCGTCGAGGAAGGCGAGCACCGCGTCCTGGTACTCCTGCGCATCAGCGAACCGGCGGCCCGCAAACGGGCGTGCAAGCCCTTCGACGTCGAGCCGGTGCGCTCCTGGCATCTCCTCGGCGAGAAGCATCTCGAGTGCCGAGGTCCACCCCGGGCCGGTGACGTCCAGGGCCGCGTGGAGCCGCGCCAGGAAGGCGTCAGGGTCGGCCGGCCGGTCACCCGCGCCCCGGGCCAGGGTGGCGTAGTAGGTGCCCAAAACGTCCCGGTGAAGCAATGGCCAAATGTCATGGTCGAACCCCGGCCGGATACCCTGGCCCGCGAAGGACCGCAGGGCAGCCACCGTGCAATGCCGCAGCGACACACTGCGGGGAAGGTAACTGTCCAGCTGGGCCTTCGCCCGGTAGGGAACGCCCCGGCGGGACGCCGCAATGAGAAGCGGTTCCCGCCCGGTGGGATGGTACTGCAGCTGGCCGGCCTCATCCGGAGCGAAGTGTCCGCCGCGCCCCTCGGAAAGCTGAATCATCACGTCGAAAAAGTTCAGCCCCAGCCCCCTGACCAGGACAGGTTTCCGCGCCGGAATCCTGTTCCAGTCGATATCGGCCGGGACTGCGGGGGGCCAATAGTTGAGGCTGTGCCGGGCGGCGCCGTCGCGCAGGGCGTCCTGTTCGGGGTTGAGTTGCGCTGGGAGGTGGCCGAGAGACAGCACGACGGCGTCGGCGGCGAGGGCCGCACCGTCGGCCAGGTCGACCCGGAACCCGGTGGCCTCCCGCGTCAGTTTCAGTGCGTCGGTGGCGTGGTGGGTGACGGTGATGCCGTCCCCGCAGTGGGCCACCAACCGCTGGTAGATCCACTCCAGGTACCTGCCGTACAGCGCGCGGCTGGGAAAGTCGGAGCCCCCTAGGCGTGCCAGTTCCTCACGGTCACCCGAGGAGAGGGACGGCGCCGGAGCGGTGGTCATCTCGGTACGCCAGTCATTGAACGATCGGTCCACCACCGAAGGCACGAGCCCGTCAGCTGCACGCCCCACGGGCACCACCGACGGGAACAGCGACGGGGTGTTCATCAGGAACAGTCTCGACTGGTCGGGGCGCCACACATGGCCGGGCCCGGGGAGTTCCGGGTCGATCAGGTGGATGTCGAGGCGTTGCCGCTGACCGTCCGGAAGGGCGCTCCACTGGGAGATCAGCCGTTCCGTCACTGAGGTGCCGCGGGGGCCGGCGCCCACCACAGCTACCTGTTGGTTACGACCCGTCTGCATCAGACAAGGGTATCCGCTCCGACGGCGGTGGGCAGGGCGCCCGTCCGGGCCGCCCCCGGTTCGGGGGCCGCGCGAGGCGTGCATAGGATAGAAATATGACCTCCACCACAGACCAGCAAACCGGTCCGACCTCCGACGACGAGTTCATCTGGCTCGAAGACATCTACGGCGATTCACCCCTTGAATGGGTCCGAGCCGAGAACGCTGTCACCGAGCAGCAGCTGGTCACCGACGATTTCCAGGACATGGAGCGCAAAGTCCTGGAAGTCCTCGACTCGACGGAGCGCATCCCGCTGGTCTCCAAGCGGGGCGGTCACTACTACAACTTCTGGCGGGACCGCGAACATCCCAAGGGACTGTGGCGCCGCACCACCTGGGATAGCTTCACGGCAGCCCACACCGAGTGGGAAGTGCTCCTGGAACTCGATGCACTCAGCGCCGACGAGGGCACCGAATGGGTATGGGGCGGGGCTTCGTTCCTCCGCCCGGTCGATGGAGCGCCCTACCAGCGCTGCCTGGTGGCGCTCTCCCCCGACGGTGGAGATGCGCGCCGCTACCGCGAGTTCGACGTCGTCTCCCGGACTTTCGTGGCGGGCGGTTTCGACGTCCCGGCCGCGAAGAGCCGGATCAGCTGGGCCGGACCTGATGCACTGCACGTCGCCACCGACTTCGGTCCCGGGTCCATCACCACCAGTTCCTACCCCCGGACGGTCCGCACGGTGCGCCGGGGTCAGCCGCTGGCCACCGCGGCACTGGATTTCGAGATCCCTGAAACCCACATGATGGCCCTGGTGGTGCGGGACCAGACACCCGGTTACGAGCGGGACATCGCCGTGGACACCATCGACTTTTACACCAGCCGGACCCACCTGCGCGGCGCCGACGGGTGGGTCCAGCTGGATGTGCCCGACGACGTGAACGTCTCGTTTCACCGGCAATGGCTGATTCTCCGGCCGCGGACGGACTGGGACGTAGACGGCACGGTGTTTGCCGCAGGGTCCCTGCTCGGGGTGGAACTGGACTCGTTCCTGGCTGGCGACCGCTCACTGATCACCCTGTTCCAGCCCGATGCGACGACCTCACTGCAGTCCTGGAGCTGGACACGGGACTACCTCATGGTCAACCTCCTCAACGATGTGTCCTCGGAGATTCGGGTCCTGAAGCCCTCGGACAACTGGCGGTCGGAAATCCTTGATGCGTGCCCGCCGCTGCATTCGGTGGAGGCCTTCGCCGTGGATGACGAGGACGACGCAGGAAACGACTACTGGCTGGTGATCAGCGGTTTCCTCACCCCGTCGACCCTGCTGCGTGGCGCCATCGGCGGAACGCATGCCCCGGTGAAGGCCACGCCGTCGTTCTTCGATGACGACCGGTTCACGGTTGAGCAGCACTTTGCAGTGTCCAAGGACGGCACCCGCGTGCCGTATTTCCAGGTCGGGGCGAAGGACCTGGTGCTCGACGGCACGAATCCCACCCTCCTGTCCGGCTATGGAGGATTTGAGAACGCGATGCTCCCCTCCTACTCCGGTGTCATCGGCCGCGGCTGGTTGGAGCGGACTACCGACGGCGGCCGGAATGGCGTGTATGTGCTGGCGAATATCCGCGGCGGCGGTGAGTACGGCCCGGCCTGGCATCAGGCGGCGTTGCATGCCAACCGCCACCGCGCCTACGAGGACTTCGCGGCTATCGCCGAAGACCTGGTGTCCCGCGGGGTGACGCGCCCCGAGCTGCTCGGGTGCACTGGGCGCAGCAACGGCGGACTGCTGGTGGGTAACATGCTCACCCACTACCCGCACCTCTTCGGCGCCATCTCCTGCGGGGTGCCGCTGCTGGACATGCGCCGCTACACGAAGCTCTCTGCCGGCTACTCCTGGATTGCCGAGTACGGTGACCCAGACAAGCCTGAGGAATGGGAGTACGTGAAGACCTTCTCCCCGTACCACCAGTTGCGGACAGGGGTCAGCTACCCGCGCACGCTGATCTGGACCGCTACCAGCGATGACCGGGTGGGGCCGGTCCAGGCGCGAAAGATGGCCGCCCGGATGAAGGCGATGGAGATCGGCAATGTGTGGTTCCACGAGGCCTTGGAGGGTGGCCACGCGGGCGCGTCAGACAACCGGCAGGCGGCCCGCATGCACGTCATGTCGCAGGAGTTTCTGTGGAAGGCACTGACCGGCGGGCTGTAGCCATCAGTGGTTTTGCTCTTGCCCGGTTCTTACAGGTAGCCTTGGGTGGCTAGTAATAGCCGCTGGAGACGTGCCAGAGCGGCCGAATGGGCTTCACTGCTAATGAAGTGTGGGCCTAAAGCCTACCGGGGGTTCAAATCCCCCCGTCTCCGCGAAAAGTGAAAGCACCCCCAACCTCGGTTGGGGGTGCTTTTGTGTGTCCGGGGAAGGACTAAGCCTTCAACGCCAGAACAAACGGGAGAACTTCCTGTGTACCGGCGTCCCGCAACGCTTTGCCGGCCACGGTGATGGTCCAGCGGCTGTCGGCAAGATCGTCCACCAGCAGCACCGGCCCAGGGTTGGCCGCGAACCATTCCCGGCCCTCCTCCGGGACGGCGAACCGATCCCAGACCGCTGCCAGCCGGAACGCGCTGTTGCCGCCGGGAGCTCCGGTGGGCCAACCGTGCGGTGTCTGCAGGGCGCCGAGGTACGGGATCCGGCCCACTCCGGCCAGCCCTTCCGCCAGAGATTGCACCAGCAGGGGGCGCCGCCGCGATGGCACACTGACCACGGCGACCGGACGGGTTTCCCATCCCCACTGGGCCAGCACCGAGACACAGGCTTCAACGGCCAGCGGGCCGAGGGGCTGATCGGGGGTCGTATCAGCGAGCATCTCGCGGAGGCGGCTCCCCCATCCAAGGTCGGTGAACCGTGCCAGCGCCCTTCCCGACCCGTTGGCCTGGTTTGCGGGGATGCGGCCCTTGACCTGCACCCCCAGCTTGTCCATCCCGCTGGGCCACTGGCCACGCGGGTCCACCTCGACGCCAACCTTGCTGAGCGCCTTCTGGGCGCTATCGGACGCGTCGTGCGCCACCTCATCCGAGTACCAGGGGCCGGCGCAGTTGTCGCACCGTCCGCAGGGCGCCGCCGTCGGATCGTCGAGGGCCGCGGCCAGGAACTCCATCCGGCAGCCCGTCGTGTTCTCGTAGTCCAGCATTGATTTCTGCTCGGCGACCCGCGCCTGGGCGATCCGCCCATACCGTTCGCTGTCATACAGCCACGGGGTGCCGGTGCTTTCCCAGCCGCCCTGCACCTTCCGGACGGCGCCATCCACGTCCAGCACCTTGAGCAGCAGCTCCAGCGGGGTGCGTTTGAGGTTGACCTGCGCTTCGAGGGCCGGCGTGGACAAAACCGTTCCGGAGCCGAGCGCGTCGAGCACCCGGGTTGCCTTTTCCTCGGACGGCATCGAGGAGGTGGCAAAGTACTCCCAGATCTCGCGGTCCTCGGTGCCCGGCAGGAGCAAAACGTCAGCGTTGGGGGTGCCACGTCCGGCGCGCCCCACCTGCTGGTAGTAGGCGACAGGGGACGATGGCGCACCGAGGTGGACCACGAAACCCAGATCCGGTTTGTCGAAGCCCATGCCCAGTGCGCTGGTGGCTACCAGCGCCTTGACCTCGTTGCTTTTCAGGGCGGCCTCGGCCGACTCGCGATCCGCCGGGTCTGTGCGGCCGGTATAGGCGAGCACCTGATGCCCGTTTGCCCGCAACAGGTGCGCCGTATCTTCGGCCGCCGCAACCGTCAGCGCGTAAATGATCCCGCTTCCCGGCAGCTCCTCGATATGGGTCAACAACCAGGCCAACCGCGACCGGGGGCTCGGCAACCGCAGCACGCCGAGCCGCAGGGAGTCACGTTTCAGGGTGCCGCGCAGCGTGAACACCTCGGTGCCATCGGTGCCCAGCTGCTCCTCGACATCGCTGACCACGCGCGAGTTGGCGGTTGCCGTGGTCGCCAGCACCGGCACTCCTGCCGGCAGCTGGGTGATCAGGTCCCGGAGCCGGCGGTAATCCGGGCGGAAGTCGTGTCCCCAATCGGAAATGCAGTGTGCCTCATCGATCACCAGCAGGCCCGTGCGCCGGATCAGCTCTGGAAGGTGTCGTTCGCGGAACGCCGGGTTGTTCAGGCGCTCCGGTGATACCAGCAGGACGTCGACCGTGTTGTCGTCGAGCTTGGCGGTGATCTCCTGCCAGTCCGTCTGGTTCGCAGAATTGATCGCTTCGGCCCGGACACCGGCCCGCGCCGCCGCCGCGACCTGGTCGCGCATCAGCGCCAGCAGGGGCGACACGATAAGCGTGGGCCCCGCGCCGCGCGATCGCAGCAGCAGACTCGCGACGAAATACACCGCTGACTTGCCCCAGCCAGTGCGCTGCACCACGAGCGCCCGTCGCCCGCCGTTCACCAGAGCCTCGATCGCCTCGAACTGGCCGTCATGGAACTCGGCGTCGTCCCGACCTACCAGGGTCCGTAGAATTTCGGCTGCTTGGTCATGGAGTGTTGTGGTGTCAACCATGAGCCCTAGTATTGCAGCCCCCACTGACACCCTCGGTGGGCGGGTCACCGGCTGTGGATACCGCACCCGTCTTCGCCTCCACACGCCTTGTCTGGCGGAGGCCAACAGTTAGACTCTCCCAGTGAACAAATCCTTCGATCTTTCAGCATCCTTCAAGGCCTACGATGTCCGCGGCATCGTGGGCGAGAGCATCACCACCGAGATTGTCGAAGCGGTGGGCGCTGCCTTCGTGGACGTGCTCGACCTCGGGGGGCAGACCGTTCTGGTGGGCGGTGACATGCGCCCGTCGTCGCCCGAGTTCAGCCAGGCGTTCGCGCGCGGTGCCACTGGCCGGGGTGCCGACGTCGTGCTGTTGGACCTGATCTCGACCGATGAGCTGTACTACGCCAGCGGCACCCTCAACGCAGCCGGCGTAACCTTCACCGCGAGCCACAATCCTGCCGAGTACAACGGCATGAAGATGTGCCGGGCCGGAGCCGTTCCAGTGTCCTCGGAGACCGGCCTGGTAGAGATCCAGGCCCTCGCCGAGCAGTACCTGAACAGCGGGTCCATTCCAGCGGCGGAACGCACCGGCACCATGGGCGTCCGAGACGCGCTCCGCGGTTACGCCGAGTACCTGCGCTCGCTGGTTGACCTCTCCGGGTCGCGCCCGCTGAAGGTGGTGGTGGATGCAGGCAACGGGATGGGCGGTCTCACCACACCGGCCGTTCTGGGCGACACGCTGCTGCCCCAACTTCCCCTCGAGATCATCCCCCTGTACTTCGAGCTCGACGGGTCGTTCCCGAACCACCCGGCCAACCCGCTGGAACCGGAGAACCTCAGGGACCTGCAGGCGGCAGTGGTCAGCAACCAGGCGGATATTGGGATTGCCTTCGACGGCGACGCCGACCGCTGCTTCGTCATCGACGAACAGGGCAACCCGGTCTCACCCAGCGCTGTCACCGCGATGGTGGCCCGCCGGGAAATAGTGCGCGCGCAGGCCGACGGAGAAGATACCCCCGTCATCATCCACAACCTCATCACCTCCCGCGCGGTGCCCGAACTGGTAAAACGCCTGGGTGGACGCCCCGTCCGCACCCGGGTGGGGCACTCCTTCATCAAGGCCGTGATGGCCGAGGAGGGTGCCGTGTTTGGCGGCGAGCACTCCGCTCACTACTACTTCAGGGATTTCTGGAACGCCGACACCGGGATGCTGGCGGCCATGCACGTGCTGGCCGCACTGGGTGAGCAGTCCGGGCCGCTGTCCGAACTGGGCCGCGAGTACGAGCCCTACTTCGCCTCGGGTGAGATCAATTCGCGGCTGGACGACGTCCCCTCGGCTGTTGCCCGGGTGCGCGAGGAATTCGAGAACGACGGCGTCACGGTGGACGAACTCGACGGGTTGACGTTTACAGCGGATGACGGATCATGGTGGTTCAATCTCCGTGCCTCCAACACTGAGCCCTACCTGCGGCTGAACGCTGAAGCCGTCGATCCACAGGTCCTGGAAACGCTGACCGAGCAGGTGCTGGAGCAGGTTCGCCAGTAAGGGACGCCGCGGCATCTCCCCGCAGCCCGTGGACAACGGAAGGCACCCGGTAGATTTCTTCACCGGGTGCCTTCCGTCAGTCAGAGGGATCGAGCCAATCAGTGAGCGAATCGCTCCTTGAGCCCGGTCAGCTGATCCTGGAGCTCGGCGGGGAGGGAGTCCCCGAACCGGGAGTACCACTCCTCGATACCGGCCAGTTCGGTCGCCCACTCCTCGGGGTCAACACGCACGGCGGCGTCGACCTCCTCCGGGGTCATGTCCAGACCGGCGAGGTCCAGCGAATCTCCGGTAGGCACGAAACCGATGGGAGTTTCGACGGCGTCGGCGGTTCCTTCCAGGCGTTCGATGACCCACTTCATCACCCGGGAGTTTTCGCCGAAGCCCGGCCAGGCGAATCCACCGTCAGCGGTCCGCCGGAACCAGTTCACCAGGAAGATCTTGGGCAACCGGTCCTGGTCGGCCTTGCCGCTCAGGGTGATCCAGTGGCGCAGGTAGTCACCGGCGTCGTACCCGATGAAGGGCAGCATTGCCATCGGGTCGCGGCGTACCCGGCCGACCTCGCCTGCTGCCGCCGCGGTGGTCTCGGAGGAGAGGGTGGAGCCCATGAAGATGCCGTTGGTCCAGTCGCGCGACTGGGTGACCAAGGGCACTGTGGTCTTCCGTCGGCCGCCGAAGAGGATGGCCGAGATTTCCACGCCTTCCGGGTGGTTGAACTCGTCGGCCAGCATGTCGATCTGGTCGATCGGGGTGCAGAACCGGGCATTCGGGTGGGCCGCTGTCTTGTCCGACGCGGGCGTCCATTCATTCCCCTGCCAGTCGGTCAGGTGATCGGGCACCTCGGCGGTCATCCCTTCCCACCACACGCCGCCGTCATCGGTCAGGGCAACATTGGTGAAGATTGAGTTGCCCTTGGCGATCGCGCGCATCGCATTGGGGTTCGTGAGCCAGCCGGTGCCGGGCGCGACGCCGAACAGGCCGGCTTCGGGATTGATGGCCCGCAGTTCGCCTTCGTCGCCGAACCGCATCCAGGTGATGTCATCGCCCAGCGTCTCAACCTTCCAGCCCTCAATGGTGGGGTCCAGCAGGGCAAGGTTGGTCTTGCCGCAGGCAGAGGGGAATGCGGCCGACACGTAGTAGGTCTTGTTCTCCGGGGAGGTGAGTTTGAGGATGAGCATGTGCTCCGCCAGCCACCCCTCATCCCGTGCCATCACCGAGGCAATCCGCAGGGCGTAGCACTTCTTGCCCAGCAGGGCGTTGCCGCCATATCCGGAACCGAACGACCAGATGGAACGCTCCTCCGGGAAGTGGACAATCCACTTGTCGGCGTTGCACGGCCAGGGCACGTCCGTCTCACCCTCGGCGAGGGGCGCACCGAGGGAGTGCAGCGCGGGGACGTACTCGGCGTTGAGCTCCGTCATCCGTGCCAGCACCTCGGTGCCGATGTTGGCCATGATGCGCATGGAGCTGACCACGTAGGCACTGTCGGTGATTTCGACACCGAACTTGGGGTTGGCGGCATCGAGGTGACCCATCACAAACGGGATCACGTACATAGTGCGGCCGCGCATGGCACCGGTGAAGAGTCCCCTCAGCTTCTCCTTCATCTGGTCGGGGTCCATCCAGTTGTTGGTGAACCCCGCGTCACGCTCGTTCTGGGAACAGATGAAGGTCTGCTCCTCAACCCGTGCCACGTCCGCTGGATCAGAGAAGGCCGCAAAGGAATTGGGGAACGTTTCAGGGTTAAGGCGCCGGAGGGTTCCAGCGTCCACCAGTTCGTCGGTGAGCGCCTTGTTCTCCTCAACGGATCCGGTGACCCAATACACCCGCTCAGGCTGGACCATATCGGCAACTTCCTGAACCCACGCGATCAATCCAGCGTGAGTGGTCGGCGCAGGGGCCTGCGTGCCCTGATCAGTTGCGTTCAGGTGGTGGTCATCAACCAGCTGGCGTACGGGATCGCCCATAACATGTCCCTTCGTTGGGTCGGTGGTGTAACGATGCTATGGTCCATGTCACTCAGGCGCTGAGCACCGTCACGAGGGCTCCACCGGGGTCTTCCTGGATATTTCCCTAGAATTCACGGTGACTTGGCCGTGTCAAGAGCACTTAATGTGATTAAGGTCACGTAGACCGGTCTAGTCACGAACGGGCCAGGGAAGCCCCTGCCTCCTCGATCAGCCCCTGGGGTCCGGCAAATTAGGCGTAGGTCGGCAATAGCTGTAAAGTTATCTACGGCCAATAACCGCGTGGTTCGCCTGAAAACGGCAGTGACACAACGTTAGCTAACGGCGATGCGTGCGTAGCTCAATGGATAGAGCACCTGACTACGGATCAGGAGGTTGGGGGTTCGAGTCCCTTCGCGCGCACGGTTTGATGAAATGCCCTCCCCCACAGGTGGAGGGCATTTCTTTTGCCCGCAGCCCGCAGAGGTTGCCCCGCGGCACCGACGGTGAAAAGCTCAAGGCATGACTGACTCACATGACTTCGACGTAATCGTGATTGGCGCCGGCGCTATCGGCGAGAATGTAGCGGATCGTGTGGTGCAGGCTGGCCTGTCCGCCGCGCTGATCGAATCCGAGCTGGTGGGCGGGGAATGCTCCTACTGGGCGTGTATGCCGTCCAAGGCCCTCCTCCGCCCCGGGACCGCGCTGAAGGCCGCATCCTCGGTCGCCGGTGCGCGGGAGGCAGTCACCGGCACCCTCGACGCCCAACAGGTCCTGGACCGTCGCACCGAGTTCACCTCCAACTGGGACGATTCCTCGCAGGCCGACTGGGTCAGGGACAGCGGCATCACCCTGGTCCGGGGAACGGCGCGGCTCACGGGTGAGCGATCGGTCGAGGTGAGGGACAACAACGACGACGCCACTGACCTGACCGCGCGCGTGGCGGTAGTCCTTGCCACCGGATCCACACCCACCACCCCGCCCATTGACGGCCTGGACGATGTGGAATTCTGGGGTACACGGGAAGCCACCTCTGCCACCCAGGTGCCCGAGTCGCTGGCAGTCCTGGGCGGCGGCGTCGCAGGCGCCGAACTGGCCCAGGCCTTCGCCCGGTTGGGGACAAAGGTCACCATCATCGCCCGAAGCGGCCTGCTCTCCAACTACCCGCAGCCTGCTGGTGCCCTGGTCCGCAAGGGGCTGGAAGGCGACGGCGTCGTCGTCCTGACTGACACAGCCACTGAGTCCGTGCGGCAGCCAGCAGGCGGTTCATTCACGATCGCCCTCGGCGGAGGCAAGACGGTGACCGCCGAGAAGCTCCTGGTCTCCACCGGCAGGCGTCCGGCGCTGGCAAATCTGGGCCTGGAAGACCTTGACCTCGACCCCGGGAACCTGGTGACCGATCAGTCCGGCCGGGTCGAGGGCGCGGACTGGCTGTACGCCGTCGGCGATGCGGCGGGCAAGGTCCTGCTGACCCACCAGGGCAAATACGAGGCCCGCGTCACCGGCTCGGCAATCGCGGCACGCGCGGCGGGTACCCTCGGCGACACCGTCGAGGACTGGAGCCCGTACGCGGCGTCAGCTGACCGCTACGCCGTACCCCAGGTGGTGTTCACCGATCCCGAGATCGCGATGGCCGGGCGCACCGTCGAGCAGGCACGGGAAGCCGGACTCACCGTCAGCGAGACGTCGCTGGAAATCGCCGTGGCCGGATCGGCCCTGCACACGGATGGCTATCAGGGGTGGGCCCAGATGGTCGTTGATGAGGATCGCCGGGTCCTCGTCGGGATGACTTTCGCCGGGCCAGACGTAGCAGAACTGCTGCATGCCGCCACCATAGCGATTGCGGGGGAGGTCCCGCTGGACCGGCTCTGGCACGCGGTACCCGCCTACCCGACCATCAGCGAAGTCTGGTTGCGCCTGCTCGAGAAGTATGGCCTCTAGGCCCGCCGCACCACGAAGTCGGTCATGACCGCGTCGCGTCCATCCAGTTCGCTCCAGCGCCGGTCATGCTCGAGCACCGACAGCCCCGACGTGGGGTAGTGGGTTGCCATTTCCATCACCGCATCCTCGTCGGAGTCCGCTGAGGCCAACCGCATGGCCAGCTCCTGGACGCCCGGCATATGGGTGATGACCAGGAGGCTCGTGACCGTTGCCGGCACGTGATTGATCAGTGCCAGGATGTCCGTGGCGGTCGCAGAGTAGAGGCGGTCCTCGAGCTTGGGGGTGGGCGCCTTGTCGCCCAGCTCCTGGCAAATCCAGGTGCAGGTCTGACGCGTCCGCAGAGCCGAGGAACAGAGGATAAGGTCCGGGACAGCGTCGTGCTCCACCATCCACGCACCGGGAAGCGGGGCATCCCGGTGCCCGCGGGAACTCAGGGGACGCTCAAAATCCTCGACGTTGCGGGGCCAGTCCGATTTGGCGTGCCGCAGCAGCATAAGTCGTTTCAGGTGATGGGATGCCATGGCCTGAAGTCTATGGGGTTTGACGTTGCTGACAGGACGCCGGGTTAAAACAGAAAGAGCGGCTTCCCGGCTCTCGCCCCGGGAAACCGCCCCGATCTGTGGGTCAGCGGTCGGTTATCCGCTCGGTCGATGCTGACCTCCGCACTGGCGGAGGCGGAGGCGGCGAGGATCGTTGGGGAGTCCCTTAGCCGCCTCCGGCTCTAAGCTTCAGTGCTGGTGTCTGCACCGACCTGGGAATTTCTTCCCTGAAAACAATCTATGCCGTGAATGGCTGAGCTTCTCTACGCAGGTACTACCTGACTTTTCGTGGCGCTTACGTAGTTTTTGAAATGTGGCTGCGGGTACCTAGCGATCTTGCTTACCGATGTCCTTGCGTGAGGACAAACCCAGCTTCGTGAGAATACTCTCCACGTGCCCATCCACGGTCCTGATGGACACTCCCTGCTCCTTCGCGATCTGGCGGGCGGTTTTTCCGGCGGCGACATCTGCGGCAACAACGGTCTCACGAGGGGTAAGACGGGTGGCCTGGCGGAGGGCCGCCAGTTGTGGGTGCGCCCGCTGAAGTTCAGGATCGAGCTGCCCCAGCAGTTTCGATGCACTCCTGACCACCTTGCCGTTCGAGCCAGCTGATTGGGTAAGCAGCACCCCCAGACAGACGGGAACCAGCAACTCCTGCCGATGGGCGAGGCAAAACTCCGCTGCCTCGATGAGTCGGGCCGGATCCCCTTCCGCCAGGGCGCTCAACACCGTGTTCAGGCTTTGGGCACGTGGATCAGTCAGCCCTGCCGAACAGTGGATGGCCCTGGAGATGGCGTCGGGCGCACCAGCCTGCACTCCCAGAACGGTCAGTTCGGTGCGGAGTTGGGGATTCGCCACCTCAGCCGTCACAGCGTTGCGCTGACGGATCAACGGGGAATCGGGTGGTTCCCGGACCACCGCCATGTAGGCCTCCGCCAGCATCAGGCGTTCGGGTGGCCCCAGGTGAGTGAGCCGGTCATATTCCGCGACGTACCCCTCAAGGCTGGGATCTCCGATCAGCCAGGCCGTGTAGGCGGCCAGCGCGTTGGCCAGTGGCCTGAACCGCTTGATGTCCCTGCCCCGGAGCACCACCACGGCAGTCCGCAGATGGACGAGGGCCGTCACCGGCCGTCCACGACGAAGCTCTGTCAGGCCCACCACCAGCTCCCAGAAACCGATAGACCGTTTCACCCACGGCGCCATGCCATGCGTGAGCTTGGCCTGGAGGGCCGCCAGGTCCTCCCAAAACCCACCGCCGGCCAACAGGAACATCAGCCGCACCACCACATACCCGCCGTAGTTCCGTAGACAATCTTCCTCAAGGATGATGTCGAGGGCGCGCGTGAACTCCGCGGCCGCAGCGTGAAGATCCCCACGGCGGTAGTGCAACTCCCCTGCGACGACGTGCCAGCACATCGCCTCATCCGGATCGTCGGGCAGCCCTGCCGCTTCAACAACCGGTTCCTCCGGAATGGTGCCCGCCACGAGTTGCAGCAGGTCGCTGCCGAGCCGCAGCATCAGCGTGCTCTCATAGGTCTCCCCCGTTGACGCTGCAGCGGACCGACGCCGGATCGCCTGCACCAGCGTGGAGGCGCCCATCCCGGTGGCAAGATTGAGCTGGAAGACAAAGTGGACCACCGAGGCAAGCACCTCAGGGCCAGGGTCTCCCATCAGGAGCTGGCGGATGCGGGACAGCGCGAGATCTGTCCGGCCGTCATAGAACTCGGCCCGTGCCCGCTGCACCTCGGCGGCTGCGACGATCCCTGCCTCGTCAACGGTCAAGTCGGACGGGAGCAGTTGCAGCAGCAGTTCGGCGGTGTCCGGTTGGTCAAGGCGGTTAGCCAGTGTGGCGGCGATGAGAACCTCCCGGTCCTCGACGACCACCCCCACTGACAGCTTCCACATCACCCGGTGGATCACGCCAGGGGTATTGGAGAGGTTACTGAGGTACTGGTTGACGTTCTCCCAGAGGCGCCGCGACCGGAACGGTTCGATCCGGTGCCGGATGGCCGCTCCAAGGATGGGTGGGGAGGCACGCAGCCAGATCTGTCCGGCGTCTTCCACCCGGGTCAGCGCACCCTCCAGAAGCAGGTCGTTGACCGCATTAACCTCCCACAGATCAACGACCACGTCCACCGGAATCTGGTGGGCGAGGGCGACTGTGAGGAGGACATCGGTTTCCTCCTGACCGTAGTCGGCGATCAGGCTGAAGATCCTTTCAGCCATTCGATCGGTCAGGGTCAGTTCCCGGGGAAGTATCCAGACACCGTCGCGGACCTCGATCAGATGCTGTAACTCTTCATCCCGGGAGACCATTTCCAGCAACACCGGGCTTCCCCCGATCACGTCGCACACCAGGGTGCTGGAAAGCATCGGCAGCGTCGCTCCCAAAATGGTCCCGAAGTACTCCCGGACGTCTGCCGGGGAGAGTACCGGGATCTGGACCTCGTCGATGAAGCCGTCCGCCAGCGACAGTTCGAGGTCCAGGGGAAGCTGGCTACGGGGGCCGCTTCGAATGAGCAGTCCAATCTCCGGAGATTCCGCCAGCCTGGTCAGGATGGCAATGCTCGACGAATCGAGGTGCTCGGGGCCACGCACCACCACCACGCAACTGCCCCCATCGGCCAGTCGCTTGATACGGTCCCGGACAGCGGACAGCACTTCAAGTTCCGATTGGAAGTTGATGTCGGGCGAATCGAGGAGGAGGGGTGCCAGCGGGGCATACGAGACATCCGCGAAGGGCTCGCTGCCCTGCACGTTCACCGTGCAGCCGGGGGCAGCGGATGCCAGGATGCGCGCAAGCAGGAAGTCTCCGCCGAAGACGGTAGAGGTGGTCAGAATCAACCCGCCTCCTCGGTCGGTCACCAACTCGCGTCCCGCTGCGTGAAGTACCTCGTCGAGAATGCTTCGTTTGAGGTTATCCGTGCGGGGCTGGCTGGTCATGCACCGCCCGATTCTGCACCGTCGTCGAGAGGCAGCAGTGCCTGCCGCAATTGCTCCCTGGTCGAGACCCCCAGTTTTCGGTACGCATTCTGCAGGTGACGCTCGGCGGTCCTCGGGGAAATTCCCAGCAGCGCCGCGATCTCGGAGTTCTTGCTGCGGGACACCGCAAGATCAACCACCTGACGCTCCCGGCGCGTCAGCACCTCGGTCTCTGCCTGCAGGTCAAGGTGAAGCTCAGGTCCGGGGACCAGCTCCTGGGCTGCCCGTTGGACGTCAGGCTGCCTGACCCTGCCCGCTGCGCGGGACGCCAGAGTGGCGGCCACCCCCGACAACGCGGTGTTGCCTTGCCGGGCTGCTGCTTGCGCGGCCCTGACGAGGGTGATCGGCTCTCCTGACAGCACACCATCGGCGAGCAGGCCCAGCTGGCGGGCGAGAGGCCCCGTGGTGGATCGGGCACACCGTTCAAGACGCTTGAGATCCAACTCGTTGAAGCCGTGGTCGGGAGTGGCGTCCGCGTTGTGCTGGCCCTGTGTTAACACCATGGATCCGAGCGCGAAGAGCTGCAGGCCCAGCAGCCCCGCCAGCCTCCCATGTCCAGCAAGTTCCTTGAACCCGGCGGCGACCTGTCCATGGTCGTCCGGTTCTCCGAAGAGGTCGGCGCATCGGGCTGCGAACCAGCCAAACGTGTCGGTAGGAATCCGCACGCCACGCTCCCCACCGATCACCGCGTCACGTGGTTCCCGGGAAACCAGGCTTGGCAGCAGGAGCGTGGACTGTTCCCCGAAGAGAAGCCGACCTGGGCGCCGGAGTACATTCTGGCTGAGGATGTCGGTGAGACCGCGCCACTCGCCGTTGAGGAACAGCACCCGGTAGTGGGCGGTCTCACCAATCTCCCGCACCACCGCGGAGCGCACGCTGCGGTACACCAGCCCGCATTCAATAGTGAGCATGCGGGCACGGGCCGAGTCCCCGCATACCGCATGGGCTTCGGCGGCGACCATGGTCACCAGGTAGCGGGCGTCGGGCCACGCAGGGAGGGTAATCGAGCGAAAGAGATCAAGCACTGCCCGATAGTCGCCGGTGCGCCGCAGGACCAGCAACTGCGCCACGGTGTCGCCCCCGACCTCTTCCAGCGAAGCCTCACGGGCAGCAAAGACGGACTGCAAGAGTCGTCCGACGTCGGCTTCGCCTACTACCGCTCCGGGTGCCCCTGCAACGTCAGCGGCAACTGCAGGCAGGGCTTTCCTGCCCTCCTCGGACTGTCCAAGGAACCAGTGCGCTTCGGCCTGGACCCGCTGGGCCAATCCGGTTTGCGCTGCGACCGCTGAGGCGAGGTCGAGCGCTATTCGTGGCGAGTAGGCCCGCAGTGCGTCGTCGGCTGCGGCCAGCAGTGCCGAGTCATTCACCTCAATACCGCGCTGCAATGCCCAGACGATGTTGGCACCGGGCGGCCGCACCCCTCGCTGCGCCATCCCGGGCTCGACAATTGTTGACCAAACCTCACGGCTCCTGGCTGTGCCCAGGGTTTGCCGCAGGATGTGGGCGAGGCCTTTGCTATGCAGCCAATACGTGTTTCCACCGTCGCGCGCCTCGACCATGCCCTCGCGTTGCAGTCGTTCCAGTGCCCCCATGTCGCAGTGCTGGGCAAGGACGTCGATGTGGACGGACCCGGCGGCGGCGAGGATCTCCAGCGCAGCCCGCTCAGCACTATTGAGCCGTGACTGCAGCACAGCCAGACCGCTGCGGAGGGATCCGCTGGTGAAAGGTTCGGAGTAGTGCGGGGTAGTCCGCCATCGCCCGTCGACCAGGGCGATGTTGCCGTTTTCCCGTGCGTGGGCGCAGAGCATGGCCAGAATCCGGGCGTTCCCCCGGGAATGCGCGTGTAGGGAGTTCGCCACCGAGGTGGAGACCGGTCCACCCAGGACACGTGTAATCACGTCCCTGCCCTCGTCCACCGACAAGGGCGTGAGGGTCAGGAGCTCGATGGACCGGCTATTGACTGCTGCCCGCAATTCCGGGCTGTCGTCTACCCGGTTGCAGGACACGAGAAGTGTGACCGATGACATTCCCAGCACCATGGTGCACAGGGCTCGGCTCTCGGGGTCCAGGAAATCGAAATTGTCGATCAGCAGGATGACCGGCCGGTCAGTGGCCAAGTCCCGCAGCCTGGCCGAGAGCTGGGCGAAAACGGTCGCCGGGTGGAGGGTCGAGCCCGCAGGCACCCGGATGAGTTCTCCCAGTGCGAGGTATGCGGTTCCGCTGCCCCGGGGCGTCCCTCGAAGACGGACGATATGGCTGTCGGATTCGAGCGAAAGGGATGCCGCCCGTAAAGACTCGGTCTTTCCTGACCCGAATTGTCCCTCGACGACCACGGAGACTCCATGCTGGAGGAAATCCTCCAACTGTGTCATCAGCTGGCCTCGGGTGCTGTCCCCACTCATACATGTCCCCAATGTGGCGTTTTCTTAACAGGGAACTGGCAGCTACTACCGCCTCTTTAAACACCGCCCCACGCCCACCGGGCGCAGGGAATGGTGAAATCTTCCGCTTCTGCAGCCACTGGTTACCCGGCTCATCTCATCTACGTGGACGACAGACTCCCAACAGTCGTCCCAATGACAAGATTTCCGAAGGCTACCATTTACGCCACGGGTTGGGAACCCCTCCACGGAGCCAAAACCTCTGACGGTCTAAATGGAGTATTCGGGGGCAGCCCAGACGATTACTTCGGGATGCTCGTAAAACCGGTAGCCCTGGCCGCGAACCGTCCGAACCGTATTGGCTAGTCGGCCGAGCTTGGAACGCAGTCTCCGGATGTGGACGTCGATCGTTCGCTCGTTGGGTACTTCCTCGGCGTTGCGCCACAGCCCGCTAAGGAGTTCCTCGCGACCAACCGTCCGCGTCGCATTTTCGACGAGGTAGTTGAGGAGCTCGAACTCTTTGAAAGTCAGGTTCAGAGTGTCGCCATCGAGATGGACCTCACGGCGGGACAGATCGATCAGCACCCCGGTCGGACGCGACGCGGCCGGCTGGGCGGGGGCCGCAGGTGCCCGGCGGGTGACTGTCGGATCGCCGAGGGCCTGCCTGACGACGTCGATATCGCTGCCGACGGCATCCGCCGGGGCAAGCGCCACTGCGGCGTGACTCTGGGCCTGCGGTACAAGGGAGCGGACGTGGGCCCGGACATCCTGGGCCAGCCTGGTCAGGGTTGTTCCGTTCGCGGCGGCGGTCTCCTCGTCGAGTGCCACATACAGGACAAAGCCGCGGGCGGTGGTGTCTCCGCTGACCGATTGCGGTCCGGGGATCCCGTTCGGGGTGACGACAGGGGTGGGTGCCGTGTCAGTGTGTGAGCCGTCGGCTGAGCCCGGCACCGCCTGCAGGGGCCGATATTTTGGCGTCGGCGGGTCCTGCGCGGGCAGTTCACCATAGGGAACAAAGGACGGCCGCGGCTGGTAGGAGCGGGCCTGGAGCGTGCCGCGATTCTGAGCGTTGCGAAGTGAGATGTGGACGTATCCAGATGCTACTGACATATTGCTTGCCTCTACGTGAATGGCCGTCATCACGGCACGAATGCGGGGGTGTGCCCGGTCGAGATGGCTTCAATGGAGCCCGCCGTTGGACTAGGAGTGCGTACGGGTGGGGGTGAGCCGTTACGCGTGCATTCGACACCAGCGCGCCCCACGGGCAGGCTTGGCGCCTGCTGTGGAGAATGCGGCTGGAGATGCCGATGAGTGGGTAAACACGTTACCGATTATTGCACGTCACATTCCTTTACGCGCAAGTAACAAAGCATTATTGGGCATACTGCTGCCCACATTCGGGCTGGACAAACTGTTCGTGGGCAACCCTAAGCCTGCTGCGAGTATCACTTTTGTCCACACCTACGTCCAGAAACGCGATATTCGTCCAGAGTGGCCAGCGCTCGCGCGAGGGATGATCACTCCCACCGCGGTTGGGAGACACACTGCCGACCCAACCCGGGCGAGGAGCTCCGTTGGGAAGAGCTAGCCGACCACGCCGTACAGGCGGTCGCCAGCGTCGCCGAGGCCCGGCACGATGTAGGCGTTTTCGTTAAGCTTCTCGTCAATGGAGGCCAGAACGATGGTGACTTTCGCGTCCTCGAGTTCTGCCTGCAGGGCTGCAAGTCCTTCCGGTGCAGCCAGCAGGCAGATGCAGGTGACATCGGCCGCGCCGCGCTTGAAGAGGAACTTGATGGCTTCACGCAGGGTGCCGCCGGTGGCCAGCATCGGATCAAGAACAAAGACCTGCCTCCCGGTCAGGTCATCGGGCAGCCGTTCGGCGTAGGTGATGGCCTCCAGGGTTTCCTCGTTGCGGGCCATGCCCAGGAAGCCCACTTCGGCGGTGGGGACCAGACGGGTCATTCCCTCCAGCATGCCCAGGCCAGCGCGGAGAATCGGGACCACCAGTGGAGTGGGCTTCACGAGTCCGGTTCCGATGGCTGTTGTCACGGGGGTTTCAATCTCGACGGGTTCCACCCGGACGTTGCGGGTCGCCTCGTAGGCGAGCAACGTGACCAGCTCCTCCGTCAGCTGCCGGAACACCGGTGAAGCCGTGTCCTTGTCCCGGAGGACTGTGAGTTTGTGGGCTACAAGGGGATGATCTACAACCAGTACGCGCATAGCTCAAAAGTATCATTGGGGACATGCCTCGAACCTCCCCCGGAGCCAGCCCACTCCATTCCCTGTGGATGGGCCTCGCCCTTGACGCTGCGCGGCGGGCCGAACAGACGGCTGACGTGCCGATCGGCGCCGTCGTCGTCGGCCCTGACGGAACGGTACTGGGCACCGGCTGGAACGAGCGGGAGGCGTCCGGCGACCCGACCGCCCATGCGGAGGTGCTGGCCCTGCGGCGTGCGGCGGCGGCCACAGGCAGTTGGCGGCTGGATGACTGCACCCTGGTGGTCACGCTGGAGCCATGCGCCATGTGCGCCGGGGCGTCCGTGTTGGCACGTATTCCCCGCGTGGTGTTCGGGGCCTGGGATCCCAAGGCCGGGGCGTCCGGGTCGGTTTTCGACGTCCTCCGCGAACGGCGGCTCAACCACTGGACCGAGGTCATCCCTGGGGTGCGTGAGAATGAATGTGCCGAGCTGCTGCGCAGCTTTTTCGCTGCCCACCGCCGGGAACGGTAGGCCGCCGAGCCGGTAATCAATTTCGCTCCCCGCTGAGTCGGTGTCGCTGAACAAAGGTAGTGCGTAGGCTGACTAAATCCGGTACAGCCGCACAGTTTAAGGAGCACTTGATGAACGCGCAGCAGGATGGCATGAAAGAACTTCACAAGGTCTTGAAGGACGCGGACATCGCGATCCTCACCACTATCAACGGTGAGGGCCAGCTGGTCAGCCGCCCACTCGCCGTACAGAAAACCGAGTTCGACGGCGATCTGTGGTTCTTCACCGAGGACCCATCACCAAAGACCGCCGAGATTCGCACCAACCCTCAGGTAAACGTCTCGGTCAGCAGCGGCAAGGGCTACGTCTCGATCACCGGCACAGCCTCTGTGACAAAGGACCGAGCGAAGATCGACGAGCTGTGGAGCGCGTCGGTGGAGCCATGGTTCGAGAACGGCAAGGACGACACATCGGTTGCCCTGATCAAGGTCGACGCCGACACCGCCGAATACTGGACCCTCGACTCCCCGAAGATCGTCTCGGCATTCAAGATCGCCAAGGGCCTGATCACCGGCGAGCGCGCCGATCCAGGCAAGAACGAGGTCGTCGACCTCTAGCCGTTTTGGGGCTTGGGCCCGCCAGCCGGTAGTGTGGACGCGTTGGTGACGTGTCCGAGCGGCCGAAGGTGCAACACTCGAAATGTTGTTTGGTGAAAGCCAACGTGGGTTCAAATCCCACCGTCACCGCCACTCAGAAAGGCCCTCGATCTCCTGGTTTACCGGAGATTCGAGGGCCTTTCGCTTTAACTGATCGATGATGCCGGCACCGGATCCCACCGAGTACGACGCCGCTCGGCCAGCTACCGCCCACAGACCGCCCTGTTTGGCCCGGTACTAGTCCGCTGGGAGCAGGCGGTCCCTGAGATCCCGGACCCTGGCGTGGATGTCATCACGGACCAACTCCATCCGGTCGCGGCCTTCGATTCCCCGCAGTGAGGGCTCGTCGGTGTCCCACACCTCCACTGCAACCCCGTCAACGGCAGGCACCTGGGCTTCGGTCCCCAACACCACGACAAGTCCCGCGGCACGCATGTTGTCTTCGGTAAGCAGCGTGGGTTTTTCGCCACTGATATCGATACCCAGATCAATCAGGACCTCGGTCGAGAGGGCGTTGATTGCCGCACCCGGCTTGATACCGGCCGATGAGACGAGGACCTGGACGCCCGCCTCATGCTTCATCAGGCCGGCAGCCATTTGGGACTTACCGCCGTTCTTGACGCACACAAACAGCACAGCAGGAAGCACGCGGTCCGCACGCTCGTCGGAATGATTCGTCATGTGTCGCCCCTAGTTTCAAGCCCGTGATGTGAGTGGTCCTCGTGGGAGCCACAATACTGTATGGCATCGACAGGTTTCGATGTCTGACGTGAATTCAGGCGTAATTACCGCGTCCTACGGATACGGAAGGGCCCTTTCGCAGTGGACGGATCGACCACTGACCCGTTCTGGACGATCTGGATCTGGCCAGTGCTCACCAGCCGCCGGGCTGCTCGCCGCGCGGGCTCGACAAGGTCCCGCCAGCCGTCACCACCCACCGCGTGCGCGGCGTCCGCCGAGCCGATGCTCGATGCCGCCCTCAACAGGGTGAGGATCCGGGCTTCCAGCTCCTGATCAATCTGGGTCACCCCGCGGCGTCGGCAGTCGGCGGAGCAATAGCGGACCTCGTCCCAGTTCGAGGTCCACTTGGCCCGCCATTGAATCCGTCGCCCGCAGGATACGCAGGTCTTGTCTTCCGGTACGCGAGCCGTTTCGCGCTGTCGGTGGGCCATCACCTCATTCTCCACCGGCGGGCCCCTCCTTGTATCGTGTGGGCTGTGGCACTAAAGATTCTGGCGGTCGGCAAGAAGCACGAGGCGTGGGTCAGCGACGGCATCGCGCGGTACGAGAAGCGCCTCAAGAAGCCGTTCGACCTGGGCTGGCAGCTGATCGCTCATTCGTCGCGGGAAAACGATGCAGCCCGCCGGGAAGAGTCCGAGCGGCTGCTGGCGAAACTCACGGTCGATGACTTTGTGATCCTGCTCGACGAACGGGGCAAAGCCCTGGACTCGCCGGGCTTGGCCCGCACCCTGCAGCAACCCATTGATAACGCCCGCACGGTGGTCATGATTATTGGCGGAGCCTATGGCGTGGACCCGTCGGTGCATGCCCGGGCCAATCTGGTGTGGTCCCTCTCCCCCCTTGTGTTTCCCCACCAGCTGGTGCGGTTGATCCTCGCCGAGCAGCTCTACCGTGCGCAGGAGATTGCCGGCGGTCGGCCCTACCACCACGAGTAGCCCCGTTCCACCAAGCCGAGCACCCCACCGCGTCGAATACTCTTAGGTGGGGCGGGTAGCCCAACAGCTGCAGTAAAAGTGCGGACAACCACTTGATCCAGGGGGAACTATGAACGGCGCATCGCCTTTCTCCCGCCTGGCCCGTTCTCTGGCGACGTCAGTGGTTGTCCTCTCCCTTGCTGCCGGGGCGCACGTGATCGGTGGGGGACATCTCCCCGCCCCGTTGATCGTTGCCGTGCTGGGTTCGGCAACGCTCTTAGCAGTGACTGTCATCGCCAAAAAGGCTCTATCGCTACCCGCCCTCCTTCTGGTTCTCGGGCTGGGTCAGTGGCTCCTGCACACTGCCTTCAGTCTCGCCTCCACCACTTCAGCCTGCGTCGCCGCACCGGCCCGGCACTACGCCGTCCAGTCAGTCAGCTGCCTCCCCAACAGCGCGCACGCCCATGCGGCCTCCGCCCACACCGACGTGTGGATGCTCGCCCTCCATGCGCTGGCCGTCGTCGCCACCGGGTTCATGCTGCAACGGGGCGAGTCCGCGGCACGGCTGGCAGCGTCCTGGCTTGTCCCACTGTTGAGGCTGCCCGACGTCGTCGGCCCCGTCCCAGCACCGCGGATCCCGCTATTTCCGCCCGCCCCCGTCCGCCGGTCCGCCCGAGCCTTCCGGGACGTTCCGCCGCTGCGTGGCCCACCGTTGAGGACCGTCCCAGCTCTTTCCCCCGCCTGATCCACCGGACGGCCGGGGTGCACACATCACCCCACCCATTTTTCGCTGCCTGAGAGCGCCATGCGCCCGGACAGCATCCAGAAAGGCAATTCCATGAAGACTTCAGCACGCCGAACTGTCACCACCTCCGCGCTCGCCGTCACCACTGCCGGCCTCATGGCGCTAGGCCTCGGCCCAGCGTCAGCACACGTGAACGTCAGCCCGGCCAGCACGACTGCCGGCGGTTACACGCAGCTCAACTTTTCGGTGCCCAGCGAGTCGGACACCGCACTGACCGAGAAAATTGAGGTCCAGTTGCCGACCGATTCACCCTTCACCTCGGTCCGGGCAAAGCCAGTCGAGGGCTGGACCGCCGAAGTAGTCCGTGGCGAACTTCCGGAGCCCGTGGAAATCGATGGCGCCACCGTCACCGAGGGTGTGTTGTCGGTGATCTGGACGGCGGACAGTGAGGAAGACCAGCTCACGGCCGACGAATACCAGATCTTCTCCCTGTCGGTCGGGCGACTCCCGGAGGAAGGAACCACCGTGACGCTGCCTGCCATCCAGACCTACTCTGATGGCAGTGTGTCCAGCTGGGATGAGGTCGCCGAGGAAGGCGCGGAGGAGCCCGAGAGCCCCGCTCCGTCCTTCGTCACCACGGCCGAGACCGAAGAGGGCGGACATCACAGCACGGAAGCGGCCGACGAGGCCGAGGCTGCTGACGCCGAGCAGGCCTCCGCCACCGAGTCCACCACCAACCAGCCGGTCCTCTGGGTGGCTCTCGCCGCCGGGCTGCTCGGCCTGGTCGCTGGCGTACTGGCCCTGGTCCGGACCCGCAGCACCAAGTAACTGTCCGTAACGATCCCTGCGTCAATCGGCTGCGAAGTACCGCGGCCGATTGACGCAGGGGCGATCAACGGCGATGGTGAGTCAATGGGTATCCACACACGGACTTCGTCCAAAGCCGCTGCCGTCCTCGCGGCCCTGAGCACCATCGCTTTACTCGCGGGCTGTGGAACATCAGACCCCGCCGTCCAGGACACCACTGCGCCCGCGGCCGAGGTCAGCACCTCGGCCGAGTCCTCTGAAGAGCCGGCGGAAGAGCCCACCGAAGCACAAAGCGAGTCGGCCTCTCCCGGACCGGCGACCTCTGCCACCCCCACCGCGGAAGCCTCCGAGGGGCCGTCTGCTACCGAGCCGGCCGAGGCCGGGATGTGCGCCGCGGCAGATCTCTCCGCGGTGGTGGAGACCCCCATGGGTGCGGGCGGCGCCGGGACGGTGGAGCGCACCCTCATCCTCTCGAACACCTCGGACGCGGAATGCACCATGACCGGCTACCCGGGCGTGTCCTACGTGGATGCGGCTGAGGCACAGGTGGGCGCCCCCGCTGACCGGGAACCCGGCGTCGAGGTCCCCACCGTGGTCCTGGAGCCGGGCCAATCGGCAATCTCTACCCTCTTGCAGACGAATGCCCAGAACTACGGGGACGCCTGCGACCTCACCGACACCACCGGTGTGCGCATCTATCCGCCGGGCGCCACAGATTCCCTGATCGCGCTCCAGGAATCGGTTGGTTGCGCAGCCGAGGACATCGTCCTGATGACCATCGGCCCGATGGCTGCCATGTAGGAATGCAGCAGGTTAGCAATGCCGCGGGCGCCGTTCCGAAAGTAGTCGGCCGGCACGGGCAGGTCGGTGCTGGGTGGGCTAGCCCGCGGCAGCAACCGGGACGGACTCGGTAGCGTGTCGCTGGGACAGCAACAGGTGCCGCAGCCGCCCCGCCGCGAGGGCGAAGACAGCGGCGGTGAGCAACTGGAGGGCCAGCGTCAGCCAGGTCTGGTGCGCCACGACGGCCACGACGCCGGCAACGACGGCGAAAACCCCGGCCGTCACCATGACCCGGCCGCGTTCCAGCAGGCCGTAGGCCACCAGGCCCAGGCCCAGCACGATCCACCCGCCAAGACCACGCAGCACCCCGATTGATCCGCCGAGCAGGGCTCCCAGCTCCAACGCGACGGCCAGCACCAGGTAGGTGCCCGTGTTCGCGTTGATCGCCGGCGGGTTGCGCACCAGCCACGGCCCGGCGACGAGGATCAGTACCAGGGTCGCAACGACGAAGTAGGCGGCCACGGCCCCGGTGCTGTCACCCGCGAGCAAGCTCGCGACAGCACCACCCACAAAGAGCACCGATACTCCGGCCAATGGGACCCAGTTGTTGCCTACCTGGCCACTCATGTATGAGCCTTTCCTCCTGCAGCAGGGCGTCCTACCTTGAAAGCTACCCCGCATTTGCCCGCGGCGCGGGAGCCTACGCCCGCTGCGTCACAAAATGTCAGCAGGCTGCGAGATGATAAACCGGTGACCTCGGTGCTGAACAAGTTCACCCCCGCGACCCATCAGTGGTTCGCCGGGGCCTTTGCCGCGCCCACCTCCGCGCAGGAGGGGGCCTGGAACGCTATCTCGGCGGGGTCGAACGCCCTGGTGATCGCACCCACCGGCTCCGGCAAAACCCTGGCGGCGTTCCTGTGGGCACTGGACAAGTTCATCGCCGCCGGCACCGACGACTCCGGGCCGCCAGCCAAGGGGACACCGGCCACGGACAAACCGGCGACCAAGGGCGTGCCGGCGAAGAAGCGCGGCACCAAGGTCCTCTATATTTCGCCGTTGAAGGCCCTCGGCGTCGACGTCGAACGCAATCTGCGTGCCCCCATGATCGGGATCACCCAGACGGCCAAACGGTTGGGGTTGCCCGCGCCGTCCATCACGGTGGGGGTGCGGTCCGGCGACACCTCGCAGGCGGACCGGCGGGCCCTGCTGACCCGGCCCCCGGACATCCTGATCACCACCCCGGAATCGTTGTTCCTGATGCTGACGTCCAAGGCGCGGGAAACCCTCACCGACGTCGACACCGTCATCGTCGATGAGGTCCACGCGGTGGCGGGATCCAAGCGCGGTGCACACCTTGCGGTGTCACTGGCCCGGCTGGATGCGCTGCTGGAGAAGCCGGTGCAGCGGATCGGGCTATCCGCCACCGTGGAACCGAAGGAAACGGTGGCCCGCTTCCTGGGCGGCAATGCACCGGTGGAGATCGTCGCCCCGCCCTCGAAAAAGCAGTGGGACCTCACCGTCACGGTGCCGGTGGAGGACATGACCGAGCTGGGCGGGCCGCCGACGCAAAACGGGGGCAATGAGGCTGACAACGACGACGCCTACGGCGCAGAGGCCGTCCCGCAGGGAAGCATCTGGCCCCACGTCGAGGAGAAGATAGTCGACCTGATTCAGGCGAACCGCTCGACGATCGTGTTCGCCAACTCCCGCCGGCTGGCCGAACGGCTGACCGCCCGCCTCAACGAGATCCATGCCGAGCGGCTGGAAGCGGCAGCCCTGCGGGCTGCGGGACCGGACGAATCGGACCCAGCCGCCGGACGGCCCGCGGGGCAGCGGACTGAGCAGGCGCCCCCCGCCCAGCTAATGGGCCAGGCCGGCCAGACCGACGGCACTGAGCCGCTCCTGGCGCGGGCCCACCACGGGTCGGTGTCCAAAGACCAGCGGGCGCTGATCGAGGATGACCTCAAATCCGGCCGGTTGCGCTGCGTGGTGGCAACGTCGTCGCTGGAGCTGGGCATCGACATGGGTGCCGTTGACCTGGTGGTCCAGGTCGAGTCGCCCTACTCAGTGGCCAGCGGTCTGCAACGGGTGGGCCGCGCAGGGCACCAGGTGGGTGAGGTATCCCAGGGTGTCCTCTTCCCCAAGCACCGCGGCGACCTGGTGAACACTGCGGTCACCGTGGAGCGGATGCTCGCCGGGAAGATCGAGCCCCTCTACATCCCCGCGAACCCCCTGGACATCCTGGCGCAGCAGACGGTGGCGGCCGCAGCCCTGGGCACCATCGACGTGGAGGAATGGTTCGACGTCGTCCGCCGCTCCGCACCGTTTGCCACCCTGCCCCGCTCGGCGTTCGACGCGACCCTCGACCTGCTCGCCGGCCGGTACCCCTCGGACGAGTTCGCCGAGCTGCGGCCGCGGATCATCTGGGACCGGGTGGAGGGCACCATCACCGGCAGACCTGGCGCCCAGCGCCTGGCTGTCACCTCCGGCGGGACCATTCCCGACCGCGGCCTGTTCGGCGTCTTCCTGGTGGGCTCCGCCGAACCCGGGACCGGCGGCAAACAGGGTGGACGGCGGGTCGGTGAACTCGACGAGGAGATGGTCTACGAGTCCCGGGTGGGCGATGTGTTCGCCCTGGGCGCCACCAGTTGGCGGATCGAGGACATCACCCACGACCGGGTGCTCGTCTCCCCCGCCTTCGGACAGCCGGGCAGGCTGCCGTTCTGGAAAGGCGATTCTCTCGGCCGCCCCGTGGAACTGGGCCGCGCGGTCGGCGCGTTCGTCCGAGAAACGTCCCTCGCCTCCCCCGAGGACGCGCAGGCACGGTGCAAGGCGATCGGCCTGGACGACTGGGCCTCGGGCAACCTCCTGACCTACCTCTCCGAACAGCGGGCGGCCACCGAAATCGTGCCCAACGACCGAACCCTGGTGGTCGAACGATTCCACGACGAGCTCGGCGACTGGCGGGTCATTCTGCATAGCCCGTTCGGCATGCCGGTGCATGCCCCCTGGGCGCTCGCCGTCGGGGCACGCCTCGAGCAGCGGTACGGCATGGACGGCTCGGCGATGGCCTCCGACGACGGGATCGTGCTGCGGGTACCCCTGATGGAGGACGAGCCGCCGGGGGCGGAGCTGTTCCTGTTCGACGCCGAGGAGCTGGACGGGATTGTGACCACCGAGGTGGGCGGCTCGGCCCTCTTCGCTTCACGGTTCCGCGAGTGTGCGGCCCGCGCCCTCCTGCTGCCCCGCCAGAACCCGGGGAAACGGTCCCCGCTCTGGCAGCAGCGGCAGCGTTCCGCACAATTGCTCGACGTCGCCCGGAAGTACCCTACGTTCCCGATCGTGCTCGAAACGGTCCGAGAATGCCTGCAGGACGTCTACGACCTACCCGCCCTGAAGGACATTGCCGCGAGCATTGAACGCCGGGAACTGCGGATCGTGGAGACCACCACCTCCCAGCCGTCGCCCTTCGCCCGCTCCATGCTGTTCGGCTACGTGGCGTCGTTCCTCTACGAGGGGGACTCGCCCCTGGCCGAACGGCGGGCAGCCGCCCTCTCCCTGGACCCCACCCTGCTCAACGAGCTTCTGGGACGGGCCGAACTGCGTGAGCTCCTGGACCCGGGGGTGATCGCCTCCACGGAAAGCGAACTGCAGCGTCTCGCCCCGGACCGCCTGGTGCGTGGGCTTGAAGGGGTGGCAGACCTGCTCAGACTCCTCGGGCCCCTGACCACCCGCGAGGTGGCCGAGCGCTTCGAAACTCCCGAAGAATCCGGCGACACCCCGGCCATCGACCTGGTGGGCCCGTTGCTCACACAACTGGTGCAGGCCAACCGTGCGCTGCAGGTGTTCGTCGCCGGTGAGGAACGCTGGTCCGCGGTCGAGGATGCCGCCAGGCTGCGCGACGCGCTCGGCGTCCCGTTGCCGATGGGGATTCCGCTCGCGTTCATTGAACCTGTCGCGGATCCCCTTGGGGACCTGGTGGGGCGCTACGCTCGCACCCACGGGCCGTTCACGGTCGTCGAAACGGCGCAGCGCCTGGGCCTGGGTGTTGCCGTGGTGCTGACCGCCCTGCAACGCCTCGCCGCCGACGGCAGGGTAGTGGAGGGCGAGTTCCGCCCGGTTGCCTCCCTCCCGGAGAGCACCTCGGAGACCACCCACACCGCGGCCCCCAGCGAATGGTGCGACGTCGAGGTGCTCCGCAGGCTCCGCCGCCGCTCCCTGGCCGCGCTCCGGCAGGAAGTGGAACCGGTGGATCCCGCCGCCTACGGAAGGTTCCTTCCCGCCTGGCAGCATGTCGGGTCCACCCTGCGCGGACTTGACGGTGTAGCCACCGTCGTCGACCAGCTTTCAGGGGTGCCTATCCCCGCGTCCGCCTGGGAACCGCTGATCCTCGGGTCCCGGGTGGCCAACTACACGCCGGCGATGCTTGACGAGCTGACGGCTACCGGGGAGGTGGTCTGGTCCGGTGACGGTTCCCTGCCCGGCAACGACGGGTGGATTGCTCTGCACCTCGCGGAAAACGCGCCGCTCACCCTCCGCCCCGACCCCGTGTTCGACCCCTCCGCCCTGCAACTGAACCTGCTCGAGCTGCTGAACCGGGGCGGCGCGTATTTCTTCCGGCAGCTCGTGGAGTCCCTGGACTCCACAGCGCCCCTGAATGACACCGAGGTGGTCAACGCCCTGTGGGAACTGGTGTGGGCCGGGCGGATCAGCAACGACACCTTCACTCCGGTGCGCAGCCTGCTCGCCGGCGGCAAGACCGCCCACAAACAGCGTGCCGCCCCACCCCGCGCGCGATCCTCCCGTCTGGGACGGCTCGGTCGTGCCCCCGGGGCATCGCTGACCGGTTCCTCCCTGCGGATGTCAGGGGCCGACGACGGCGCCCGCGGCTACCAGCGCAGCACCCCGCCGATGGCGGCCGGACGGTGGACCATGCTGCCACCCGTGGAAGCGGAGACCACCGTCCACGCGCACGCCACCGCCGAGCTCCTCCTGGACCGGTACGGGGTTGTGACCCGCGGCTCGGTGGGTAGCGAGGGTACCCCCGGCGGCTTCGGCCTGCAATACAAAGTCCTGGCCCGGCTCGAAGAGATGGGCCGGTGCCGGCGCGGGTATTTCATCGAACACCTCGGCGCCGCCCAGTTCGCGGTTCCCGCAACCGTTGACCGGCTCCGCTCGTTCGGCGCCGACGCCCAGCAGGAACGGCGCCCGGGTGAGGACCCCGGCGTCGTGCGGTCCTCGATCGCCCTCGCGGCAACGGACCCGGCCAATCCCTACGGGGCGGCTCTGGCGTGGCCCTCCTCCGATGGCGGGCACCGTCCGGGCCGGAAAGCTGGCGCGCTGGTGATTCTGCAGGACGGGCGCCTGGCCCTGTATGTCGAGCGGGGCGGGAAGACGGTGCTGGCGTTCACCGAGGATTCGGCAGCGCTGCACGCCGCGGCCGGTGCCCTGGTTGCCATCATCCGCCGCGGCGCGGCCGAGAAGATGGCAATCGAGAAGGTCAACGGGGAACCGGTGCTGGACTCGGAGGTGGGCCGCGCGCTCACCGCTGCGGGTTTCTACTCCACCCCGCGGGGACTGAGGATTCGTGCCTGAGGGGGATACCGTCTGGCGGGCGGCACGCGAGCTGAACGCGGCCCTCGCGGGCCGCACACTGACCCGGTGCGATATCCGGGTCCCGAAGTTCGCGACGGTGGACTTCACCGGCGAAACGGTGCAGAACGTGGTGGCCAGGGGCAAGCACCTGCTGATCCGGGTGGGCGGCGAGGACGGGTGGACCATCCACTCGCACCTGAAGATGGAGGGCCTGTGGCATATCTACGCCAAGGGGGCCAAGTGGCGCCGTCCGGCGTTCAAGGCGCGCTGCATCCTGGAGACCCCCGACTCCGCAGCGGTCGGTTTTGAACTGGGTTTCCTGAAGGTTCTCCCCCGCTCCGCCGAGGAAGAAGCTGTGGGGTATCTGGGTCCGGACCTGCTGGGCCCGGACTGGTATCCCGAGGAGGCGCTGCGCCGGCTCCGCACCCAGCCGGACCGCCCCATCGGGCTGGCCCTGCTGGACCAGCGGAACCTGGCGGGGATCGGGAACGTGTATCGGTGTGAGCTGTGTTTCCTCGCCGGGGTCCACCCGCTGACCCCGGTGGCGGGAGTCAGGGACCTCCCCCGGATGGTGGCGCTGGCGAAGAAACTTCTGGAGGCCAACAAGGCACGGTCCACCCGGGCGACCACCGGGAATCTGAGGGGGAACACCCTGTGGGTGTACGGCAGGGAACACCGCGGTTGCCTGCGCTGCGGCACCCGGGTCACACTGGAACAGCTCGGGGACAACGAACTGGAACTGCGCGACCTGTATTACTGCCCATACTGCCAGCCCGCCAGCACGGCGGCCGCCGGATGAGTTCACCGACCATCACCCGAGGGGGCCTATGAGCTGGGCAGCGACCCTCCCGGCGTTCGTGGTGGCACTCGCCGTCGTGTTTGGACCCGGCCTGGCCTGGGGTGCCGCGCTGGGTCTGCGACGGCTGACCCTGCTGGCCCTCGCCGGGCCTTTCAGCATCACCGCAGTAGTGCTGTCCGCCGAGGTCGCAGCCTTCGCCGGCGTGGGCTGGTCACTACCGCCGGTGCTGGCCGTCACAGCGGTTGTCGCCGGAGCGCTCTGGTTCCTGCGCCGACAGTTCGGGCACCTGATTCATGGTCCCCCCGTGCCTGCCGAGCCGCCCGCCCGCTGGTGGCTGGTGTTCACCGCGTGGGCCGTTGCTGCGGTGCCGGTAGCTGCGGTGATGTTCTGGATGTTCGGCGCACCCGAAAACATCGCCCAGTCCCACGACAACATCTTCCACCTCAATGCCCTGCGGTACATCACCGAAACGGCCAATTCGTCGTCGTTGACCCTGGGGTACCTGGGAACCCGGGAGGGCACGTTCTACCCTGCGGGATGGCACGCCGTGGTCTCCCTGGTGATCGCCACCGCCGGCATCCCCCTCACCGCCGCAATCAATGTGACCAACCTGGTGCTGATCACCGGCATCTGGAGCGTCGGTTGCCTGTTCCTGGTCAGCCGTCTCACCGGTGAACGCGCGCTTCCCCTCCTGGTTGCAGGCGTGCTCTCCACCGCCTACAGCTCCTTTCCCTACCTGCTCCTCGAGTTCGGCGTGGTCTACCCGTTCATGCTGTCCATCGCCATCCTTCCCGCCGCGCTGGGACTCGTGATCCAGCTGATCCGCGCGGGTACCGAGGTGTCCCTCACCCGTTCCGGGAGTGCCCTGCTGCTCCTGGGCCTCCTCCCGGGACTGCTGCTGGCACACCCCTCGTCCCTGCTGGGGCTCCTCGCGCTGGCTGCCCCGGCCGTTCTTTCGGTGGCGTTCGCCCGGATCCGGAACAGCAGCGGCCGACGTCGGCTGGCCGCGGCGTCCGGGGCTGCGGCATTTTTGGTGCTCACCGCCGTGCTGTGGATGACGGTGCGGCCCGCACGGAGCAGCGCCGAGAACTGGGCACAGATGGGCGACGCTGGAGGAGCCGTCTCGGAGGTGCTGTTCCACGGCCCGTTGGGACGACCGGTGGCACTTTTGGTCACGGTGCTCACCGCGGTGGGTGCCGCCGTCGTCCTCTACCTGCGCAGCCATCGTTGGGTCATCGCCATGTACCTCGTGGCTGGCGCACTGTTCGTGCTCGGCAGCTGGCAGGAAGCCCCCACACTGCGGTGGATTGTCGCGGGCGTCTGGTACAACGATTACTTCCGGATCAGTGCCATGCTCGCGCCGGCGGGGATCCTGGTGGCCAGTATCGGCGGGGTCGCACTGGCCCAGACACTGATCCTGGGTCTGCAGAGCCTACGCGCCCGGCGGGGCAGCCCCGAGCCCGCGTGGTTCCTCCCGGCGGCGTCGGCGGTCCTCGTGGTGATCGGCCTGGCGGTCGCACCGCTCTTCGCGGTACAGCGCGCAGTCAGTGAGGCAGCCTTCCATTACCGGTACACCGAGGATTCCCGGCTGCTGACCATCGATGAGCTGACGCTGCTGGAACGGCTCCCGGAGCAGGTCCCAGCCGATGCGGTGATCGCGGGTAACCCCTTGACCGGCGCCTCGCTGTCCTACGCCTTCGCCGGCCGGCAGTCGCTGCTCCCCTACGGCACCAATCCCGCCACCGAGGAGGCCCGCACCGTCTTCGGCTATCTCGACACAATGCGGCTGAACCCTTCGGTCTGCGACGCGGTGCGCAGCACCAACACAGCGTTTGTGCTGGACTTCGGGACGGCTTCCGTGCACGGCGGGCAGGTGGTTCCCTTCGCCGGCCTGACTGACCTCTCCCTGGCGGGCGGCTTTGAGCTGGTGGACCGCGAAGGGGAGGCGTCGCTGTACCGGATTGTGGGGTGCAACTAAGACCGGGCAGCCCGGGGACCGCACACGCGTACCCTAGATAGGTGATGCAATCCCCCCTCCCCGTCCGCAACGGTGTCAACGCCACCCGGTTGCGCCTGCCCTCTGAGGGCCCCTGGGGGACTGCGCTCGACTACATTCTGGACCGCTGGGACCACGTCGATCCCGAAGGCATCGCCACCCGGTTCGATCGCGGTGAGGTGGTTGCCCTGAACGGGGAGCGGCTCACCCGGACCACGCCCCTCACCGAGCACACCTTCGTCTGGTATTACCGGGAGTTGCCGGTCGAGGAGCGGCTCCCGGTCGAGGTGGGCATCCTGCACCAGGACGAAAACCTGCTGGTGGTCGACAAGCCGCATTTCCTGCCCACCACGCCGGGCGGCCGGTACGTCGCGGAATCCGCGCTGGTCCGGCTCCGCGTCCTACTGGACCTGCCCGACCTGATCCCCATGCACCGGCTCGACCGGCTGACGGCCGGCATTCTGCTCTTCTCCACCAACCCGGCAACCCGCGGAAACTATCAGTTACTCTTCGAGAACCGGCTCATCTCCAAGGAGTATGAGGCTGCCGCCCCCGTGGACCCCAGCCTGGACCTAATGGCGCAGCCGCGGGTGGTCCGCAGCCGCATCGTCAAGAGCCGCACGTACCTCCTCGCCCAGGAGGTGGACGGGGAACCCAACACCGAAACCCTGGTGCACCTGGTGGAGGAACGCAATGGCCGGGGCCGCTACCGCCTCACCCCCCACACCGGGAAGACCCACCAGTTGCGCCTGCACATGGCCGGTCTTGGACTGGGGATCCTGAACGACCCCTTCTACCCGGTGCTGCTCCCCCAGGCCCCCGACGACTACAGCAAGCCACTGCAACTCGTTGCCAAAAGTATCGCTTTCACCGACCCGCTCAGCGGCGCCGAACGGCGCTTCGACAGCCGGTTGAGCCTGCAGGACTTCGGCTAGGAGCCGTTCCACCCCCTAGACCTCACCCCACCGGTCCCCTGTAGATTGGAAAAGTGGATCTCACCGATCTCGGAGCATGGTCGCCGCTGTTCCATCCCCTGACCTTCATAGTCGTCGTCGTCGACGTGTTCATCCCCGCTGTGCCCTCAGAGTTCCTGGTGATCGCCTCGGGCACCATGGCCTCCGAGGGGACGCTGCTCCTCCCCATCGCCCTGCTGACAGCCACGTTGGGGAGCTGGCTGGGCGACATCATCCTGTATCTGCTCTTCCGCAACCGGTTGACCTCGTGGCTGGACAAATTCAGGTGGGGTCGCGCCATTCACCGCAGCATCCGCACGGCAGTGGAGAAGGCGGGCAAGTCTCCCACCTACGCCGGTCTCATCGCCCTCAGATTCCTTCCCGCGGGCCGGACCGCGGGCGTGGCAGCGGCCGGGATCGCCGACCTTCCGCTGCGGCCGTTTCTCGCGTGCGCCGCCGTCGGAGGTATTCTATGGTCCTGCTGGTTGGTGATGTTGGGGTATGTCACCGATGCCACCACGGGCTTCCCGTTGTGGGTGAGTGCCCTCCTCGGAATGGGGATAGGTACTCTGGTGGGACTTGTAATTGCTGCATTCCTCGCGCTCAAGCAACGCCGGAAGGGTAAGACAACCGATGAGCACCCCGACGCCGCCCACCCCCCGGCTGCCAGCCAAACCGACTAGGTTGCCTGCAGGGACCCCAGATTCCAGCGGATCCGAGGCACCAGCGGAGGCGCCTTCTCCGGTGCTGGAGCGGCTCCGTGCCGCGCGTCCGAAAAATACCGGCGCCGTGGCTCCTTCCGACGACGCCGGACCCGGCAGCTCCTACCCGGGACCACCACCCGCCACGTCAGCCCGCACCTCGCCGGCCGGAACGAAGCCGGGAGCACCTCCAGCGCCGAAGCCTGCCGGCAAGAAATCCACCGGGTCGACGACGGCGGCGGTCCGGGTGACGGCTTCCCGCGCGGCGGCGGGTGGGTCGTCGGTGATTCGACACATTGGCTCCTGGGACCCGGATCTGGTACGGCGGATTGTCGTCACCGTGGTGACGATCGGCGCCGTCCTGGGGACGGCCGAGGTAGCTGGCGCCTTCGGTGGACCGGACCTCCGTGAGGCCTCTTTGGGGACCTTTGATCCTGCCGCCACCCTGGTCTCGCCGGCCGCCCCGGCAGCCTATGCGTGGCTGCTGATCGGTGTGAGTCTGATCGGGTACACCATCCACCAGTGGCTGCCCGCCCACCAGCGGAGCCCCCGGCACCGGGGGCTCGGCTGGGCAGTGGTGGTTGCCCTCCTGGTGACGCTCGGCTGGGCGGTGGCCGTCCAGCGGGGCATGCCCGCGCTGAGCCTGGTGCTGATCTTCCTGCTCCTGGCCATGTTGCTGGCTTCCCTACGCTGGCTCAACCACTACCCGGCGCAGACCCGGCCGGAAGGCCTCCTCGTGGACATACCGCTGGGCCTCTTCCTCGGCTGGACCGGCGTCACCGCGACCGTGCATACCGCTGCGGTGCTGACCACCCTCGGCGTTGACTGGTTGGAATTCGGCGCTCAGCGGTGGGCGCTCATCGGGGTAATCCTGCTGACCCTCGCCGCGATGGCCGTCTGCATGACCGATCGGGGCCGGATCGCCGTCGCGCTGGCCGTCGTCTGGGGTCTGGTCCTGATTGTTCCCGAGCGGCTGCTCGGTGACCCCCAGTCCATCCCGGTCGCGTTCGCCGCCGGGCTGGGGGCTTTCCTGCTGATCATTTCCGCCGGGTCGCGGCGCCACCGGGTGGACCATGCCTACCGGCGCGAGCTGCGGGCGCGCCAGATGGCTACAGTCCCTCCCATCGATTTCTTCGACGACGGAGAACCCGCAACGGCCCGACAGTAGCGACCTGTTCGACGGCATGGCGCATCTTCACCGCAGCCTGCACGGCCTGTTTGGCGCCGGTCTCGTAGTCGGTTTCCTCCACCAGGAAACGCAGGGTGATCCGGGGGACCCCCGCCACCACATCGAGTTGCTTGGCCTCCACCAGGTGGGCGGCGCCAAGGGCCTCCTCCGCTGACTCCATGACAACTTCGGGTGCGTGCCCTGGGAGAAGACCCAGGATGTCGAGTTGCGCGCGGAAGGAGGGCATCCCCAAAGTCTGCCACCGTCGGGCCCTCCAGGCGTGGTCCGGCCTGTTCCGGCCTGCTTCAGCGGCGATCTTCGTGGGGAGCGGTCACGAGGTCTGCCGCGGAACCGATTCCGGACGCGTCGGGTACCAGTGCCGCTTTTCCGTCCGCCTTCGACGAGGCTGCGGCGCGTGCGCTGCCATCAAGCAGCTCCCGCTGGTACTTCAACGGCTGCTGCCGGTCGGCGGGGGTCACCTCCATCAGGTCGTCCAGGGCCAGCCGCAGCCGTCTGGCCACCTGGGGGGAGCCCGACCCGGCGATCCGGATTTCGTCGAACCCGAGCCGCACGTAACCGTCCCACAGCATGGTGGGGACCGTCAGCCGGAGGGTACCGCCGTCGTCGTCGTAATGCCCTGAATGCAACGGGCGGCGGCTGACTTGCCGCAGGATGTCGTGGATCCGATCGATGGCCTGAACCGCTGTGGTGGGGTCTTCGAAAGGCCCCGAGGACAGCGAACGAATGGCGATGTCCACGAGCATTCGGAGGCCGTAGGCAACATCCTGGTTCATGGTGCGTTCCGGGCCGATCGCCACCGCCCTCACGACGCCGGGCCGCGAGAGTGCACCCTGGTCACCGACAATCCGGAAGAGAGCGGAACCCGTGGGAATGTAGTCCCCGACCGCCCACAGCAGCTCGAGTTGGCATCCGGCGCGGCCAGCGAGGGTGACGAGTTTCTTGTGGTCCACGGCGAACATCACTCCGGCGCTCGGAGTAACAATCAGTTCTGGATCAAGGTCCGTTTCAGTGCCAGGGTCCGGGTAGACATGGTCGAGGGTTTTCATGGTGCCTCTGGCCACCCACCCGACCAGGGCCGCGGTCCGCAGCGACTGCCCGATATGGTTCAAATACCAGACCAGGGTGCCGATGCAACCCAAGACCAGGACCATTGCCACGACAACCGCCAGACCGGGCACGGTCCCGCCGTCTGCGGTGGTCTTCACCGAGCGCATGGACAGAATCGAGTGGGCGAACGTCCCAGCGAACAGCCCGATGGCGCACTGGCTTGGCCGGTCCTGGAGGATCTGTCTGACGATGCGAGGGGAGAAGACTCCCATGGCGAGCTGGACCACCACCACCACCAGTGACAACACCAGCCCGGTCATGGTGAGCATGGCAAAGGCGATCAGATAGAGGATCTGCATAGCAGCGTTAGCGTCACCGGTCACGCTCTCGGGAATCAGTGTTCCGTCATCGATCGACGTGGTGATGAGAGATATCGCGACCCCACCAAGAATGAAGAGCAGCGGGATGGTCCAGAGGCTCGTCTTCAGGTAGTGGCCGATGCGGAAACGCTTGATCGGCACCTCGTCTCAAGGGAGTGGGCGTGACTGGCGGGGCTCCGACCTCGCAGGTAGCCCCACGATATACCCCGCGCCCGCGGGACGTACCGGCGTTGCGCGGCCTAGTTGATTGCGGAGAGCCCGGTGATGGCACGCCCGACGATCAGGGTGTTGATCTCGTAGGAGCCCTCGTAGGTGTAGATGGCCTCGGCGTCAGCGAAGATCTTGGCCATCCGGAACTCGGTGGTAATGCCATTACCGCCGAGAATCCCCCGCCCCAGCGCCACGGTTTCACGCATCCGTGCCGTGGTGTATGCCTTGGCGAGAGCCGCCTGCGGCATGTCACCGCCGCCATCCTCCTGCAGCTGCGCCACCCGCGCCATCATTCCCAGGCTCGCTGTCGTGTTGCCGAGCATCCGCACCAGCTGGTCCTGCACCAGCTGGAACCCTGCGATCGGGCGGCCGAACTGGTGCCGTTCCACCGCGTACCGGCGGGCGACGTCGAAGGCAGCAAGCTGCTGGCCCACCGCCTGCCAGCCCACCAGGATCCGGGAACCGAGGAGGAGCTTCCGGGTGTCGGCGAAGGTGTTGATGCCCGCGAAACGGTCCGCCTCGGGCACGCGCACACCGTCGAGCACAATGTCAGCGTTCTGGACGGTACGCAGTGCGATCTTGTTCTCGATCCGGGTGCGGCTTACCCCCGGCAGGGAAGCATCGAGGATGAACCCCCTGATGCTTCCGTCGGCGGTGTCCCGTGCCCAGAGCAGCATGTAGTCGCAGAATGTTCCGTTGCCGATCCACCGTTTGGCCCCATTGAGGACCCAGGTGTCACCGTCGCGGGTTGCAGTGGTTGCCAGCCCGCCGGCCACATCGGATCCGTGCAGCGGCTCGGTGAGGGCGAACGCGCCGGTGATCTTCAGATCCATGGCGTCCTGCAGTAGCCGGGCCTTCTGGTCCTCGGATCCGAACTCGTGCAGGGCCTCGACGAAGAGGTCGTGGTGGACCATGAAGAAGGTTGCCAGGGACGTGTCGGCCCGCGTCATTTCGGCGATCACCATGCCGCCGAAAAGGTAGCTATACCCTTGCTGCACCGGGGTACTGAGGTTCAGGGCGGCGAGCTTGGGTAGCACCTCGATGGGGAATTCGGCCCGGTTCCACCAGCCTTCCGCGTTCGGCGACACCTCTTTGTCGAGGAAGTCACGGACATCGGCGAGTTTGGCGCTTTCCGTCGGGCTGAGCAGGGACTCGAAGCCCATGAAGTCGGCGGTGGGGAGGGTGCTCTCCATTGAGCTGTTCCTTTCGTGGGCTGCGGGGGCAGCTATTTTGGCGCCATGCGGATGGCGCCGTCGAGGCGAATGGTTTCGCCGTTCAGCATCTGGTTCTGCAGAATGTGTGAAACGAGGGCCGCGTATTCATGGGGGCGGCCGAGCCGGGACGGGTGCGGCACCTGGGCTCCCAGGGAGTCTTGGGCCTCCTGGGGCAGGCCCGCCATCATCGGGGTTTCGAAGATCCCCGGTGCGATGGTGACCACCCTGATCAGGGAGCGGGCGAGCTCCCGGGCGATCGGCAGGGTCATCGCCGCCACCGCGCCCTTGGAGGCGGCGTACGCTGGCTGACCGATCTGACCATCGAACGCCGCCACCGAAGCAGTGTTCACAATGACCCCCCGCTCGGGGGACCCTTCGGGAGGGCTGACCGGCTCGGTCGCCGCGATCGCCGCCGCAGACAACCGGATGACGTTGAAGGTTCCGATCAGGTTGATGTTGATGACCCTGGCGAAATCCTCCAGTGGAAGCACACCGTCGCGTCCGAGTACCTTGCCGGGGGTGGCGATCCCCGCACAGTTGACGACGGTGCGGAGGGGGCCCAGCGCGACGGCGGTGTCGACGGCGGCCTGGACTTGCGCCGGATCGGTCACGTCTGCGGGGGCAAACACGGCCCGCTCACCCAGCTCGGCGGCTGCCTCTAAACCTGACGAGTGGGGCAGGTCGACCAGGACCACGGTGGCGCCCTCGCCATAAAGTTTCCTGGCAGTCGCCTGGCCCAGCCCGGAAGCGCCCCCGGTGATCAGGGCAACAGTGTTGGTGATGTCCATGGTGTCTCCTCAAGCTTCTGGCGGCGTTGGGCGTTCTGTCAGTATCTGGTGCGCAGGACGAACCTGATGCCAACCAAACACTACTGTGACCCAGCCCATACTGCACCCGCGGTCCGCTGGGGTTGGCAGAGTGCTCAATACCGGCGCCGGGCCGTCCGGCTAGGGTGGAATTATGCTCACTTCGCGCCAGGATGACCCCATCCGTACGGCTGATCATCGTGCGCGGGCTGCGGCGGAGTCCGTCAGGTCCCGGTTCGGCCACCGCCTGTTCGGGCTGCCGTTTACCCACCTTGGTGCCGTGCAGCACCCCCGGGAGCGAACTCGCTCCCCCTGGCATTACTGGTGGCAGGCACAGTACCTTGACGTCCTGGTGGACGAGACGCTGCGCGAGGCGGACCGGGGAAGCTCTTCCGCGGCGGCCCGGTCTGCGCTCACCGCATTGCGGCTGCTACGGGGAATCCACCTGCGCAATGGTCTGCGGTGGACCAACGCCTACTACGACGACATGGCCTGGCTGGCCCTCGCCGTCGACCGGATGGGTCAGGTCCGGGACGGAGGAGGGCGGGCCCTGGCACCCCTCGACCGGGCGCTGCGCTCCGCTCACACAGCTGACCTGGGCGGCGGCCTCTACTGGAATACTTCCCGCGATTTCAAGAACACCCCGGCCACCGGACCCGCCGCACTATTCTTCGCCCGTCGCGGACAACCGGAGCGGGGGCAGGAACTTGTGGACTGGCTCGGTGAGCGTTTGCGGGACGGCCAGACCGGGCTGTACCTGGATGGGATCAGGGTGAAGGCTGGACGGGCGACGCTGGTCCCGACCGTCTACACCTACAACCAGGGTCCGGTGCTGGGAGCGCTACTGGAACTGGGAGGAACAGCCAACCTTGCCACGGCCGCGGACCTGGTCTCCGCTGTTGACAGCCAACTCGGCACGGAGGGTGTCCTGCTGACCCATGGGGCCGGGGACGGCGGACTATTCACCGGCATCCTCGTCCGGTATCTGGCCTTCGCCGCGCTCAACCCCCTACTCCCGGATTCCGCCCGGCGGACCGCCGAGACCCTGGTGACGGCGACGTCCGAGAATCTCTGGGCCGGACGGACTGCCGAGACAGCGCCATCGCCTCGTCGTTTTCATCGCTTCAGGGGGGTTCGTCCCGGCGGAGCCCCCGACCTGTTGACCTTCCCGGCCGGAACGGGAGAGGCCGCCGCACCCGGGGGAGCCCAGCTCTCCACACAACTGCAGGCGTGGATGATCCTGGAAGCTGGCTACCGGGTGGCCGCCGGCTCCACCCGCGCGGCGGCGGATGAGCGAGGGTAGGCGAGCGCGCGGTGTTTGATACCGATCGACACCCTCTCACCCCGCCGCGGCAGGCCAGGTGCTGCAACCCGTGCCCGCACCGTCGCCCCTGACAGGAGCTCCAGGCTTACCAGTGCGTCATGGCCGGCATAGGCGACCGAAGTGACTGTGGCATCGGACCCTCCGGATGTGACCTGCAGCCATTCCGGCCGCAGCATCAGGGAAACCGCCGCCCCGTCCACCGGTGCTGTGCCGTCTGCGGTCTCTGCATCCACCCGCCCGAGCACGCACTGCACCTGCCCATCGGCCCAGTGTCCATCAAGTTCCACGGTGTCGCCTACGAAAGCCGCCACCCAGCGGCTGACCGGGCGTTCGTAAACTTCCCACGGGGTGCCCCACTGCAGGATCCGGCCGTCGCGCATCACTGCGACGTAGTCGGCGAGCGAGAGTGCCTCTTCCTGGTCGTGGGTGACCAGCAGGCTGGTGTTGCTTTGCCCGCGCAACAGGTCGGAGACCTCACGCCGCAACGTCGAACGCAACTGGGGGTCCAGCGCGGCGAAGGGCTCATCGAGGAGAATCAGGTCGGGGCGCGGAGCCAACGACCGGGCGAGGGCCACCCGCTGCGCCTGACCACCCGACAGCTGGGACGGCGCGCGATCGACGAAATCAGCCAAGCCCACCATTGCGGCGAGATCCGTGATCCGGCCTGCCCGTCCAGGGCCCCGCTTGAGGCCAAAACCGATGTTCTCCCCCACCGACAAATGAGGGAACAGCGACGCATCCTGCGGGACCCAGCCGACACCGCGCTTTTCGGGGGCCAACTGGACGGTCGCGGAGGAGAGCAGCTTATCTCCGACGCGGATGGTGCCGCCTGCGGCTGGGAGCAGCCCGGCGATGGCCCGCAGCAGCGTGGTCTTGCCACAGCCGCTCGGACCCAGCACGGCGGTCAGCGCGCCCCGCGGGATCTGCAGGTTCACACCGTCGAGCACGGCGGCACTCCCGTAGGTCACCCTCAACCCGTCAATGGTTACCCAGCTCACAGATCCTCCTTCGCGACGCCCCGAAATCCGGACAGCACCACCGCGGGGACGGCGGCGAGCAGCACCAGGGTGGCAGCATAGGGTGCGGCCGCCCCGTATTCGAACACCGTGGTGCGGGACCAGAGTTCGGTGGCGAGGGTGGCAGTTCCCGTGGGCCGCAGCAGCAACGTCGCAGGTAATTCTTTCATGACCGAGATGGCCACCAGCAGCGCGCTGACGCCGATCCCGGGTAGCGCCAGCCGGGCGGTCACCCGCCACCATGATTGCAATGGTGACAGGCCCAGCATCCGGGACACGTCCACCAGATTTCCGGGCACGGCGGCGATCCCGCTGCGCATGGTCCCGATCGCCTTCGGCATGAACAGGACGGCGTAGCCAAAGACGAGGACCACCACCGTCTGGTACAGGGCGGGGACGGCGGCGAGCGCGAAGAACACCAGGGCCAGCCCCACCACGATTCCGGGCAGAGCGTGCCCCAGGAACCCCACCGCCTCCACCGCGGCGACCAGGCGTCCCCGGTAGCGGGCGGCCAGCACTGCGATCGGCAGGGCCAGCACCACCGCGGCAAGCGCACCGGCGACCGCGAGGCCCAGGGTTGCCCCGATGGCCTCGACGAGGCGTACGGTGTCGATCTCCCGGAGCGTCTGGGCTTCCAGGAGCCGGCTCATCAGACCGCCCACGGGGACGACGACGCTCACTAACGCAGCACTGAGCACCAGGGCCATCGCGACGGGCAGCCACCGTCCGGGACGGACGAGCGCGATCCTTCCCCGCCCGGCCCCCGCCGTGACCTGGCCCCGGAACCTCTTCTCTCCGGCGACCACCGTGAGAGCCAGGACGACCAGCATCAGCGCGAGCAGTGCTGCCTGGTTCCGGTCGAAGCTCGCCCCGTATGCCGAGTTGATGCCCCAGGTCAGGGTCTGATACCTCAGCATGGAGACCAGCCCAAAGTCGGAAAGGGTGTACAGGGCGACCAGTAGGGCACCGGCCGCCGCGGCGGGTCGTGCCCGGGGCCAGGTGGCGGCACGGAAAGCGCCCCAGGGCCCACGCCCCAGGGTGCGGGCCACCGCTTCGAGATCCCCCGACGTCCCGCGGAGGGCGGCGGCGACCGGCAGGGTTACGTACGGGGTGCAGACCGCGGTCATGATCATCCAGCTCGCGAAGAACCCGTCCAGGGTCGGGAGCCAGACCAGCCACCCGTAGGCCGCAAGGTAGGACGGGACGGCGAGCGGCAGCGCGGAGATCAGGAGCATGGAGCGCGGCGCCGGGATGCGCACCCGCGTGAGCACCCAGGCCGAGGCCGTTCCGACCACCAGGCAGGTGAGCGTCACTGCCGCCGCCAACAGCACCGAGTTCAGGGTGAGCTGCAGGACCCGTGCCCGCAGCAGGGTGTCGGCCAGGTTTGCGAACCCGGCGTCGGTGGACCGCGCCACCAGGTAGACCAGGGGGATGGCGGCCGTCGCCGCGCACACTCCCGCCAGCACCACCAGCCAGACCGGTGGAGCCGACCTGGGCACACGAACGGAACGCGCCGGCTTAGCGCTGGCACGTTCCGTTCGGGTGAGGGTCATTCGTGGGTCACCTGCTACCAATAGTTGATCAGGTTCAGATCAGGCCGTGCTTGCTCAGTAACTCCTGGGTCTGCTCAAGCGATTCGAGGTCCGACAGGTCCAGATCCGGGTTGACCAGCGAATCCAGGGCGGGCAGCCCCTCGGGAGCCTCGACCCCTTCGGCCAGCGGGTACTCGAAGGTCTCCTCGACGAAGTACTGCTGGGCGTCGGCGGACACGAGGAATTCGACAAACTCCAGAGCGTCGGCGTCCTGGCCGGCGTTGGAGAGGATCCCCGCGCCGGTGACATTGACAATCGATCCGGGGTCGCCAGCCTCAGGGTAGGACAGCTGGGCGCGCATGTTCTCCTCCCCGGTTTCGGTGGCCTGGCGGAACCAGTAGTAGTGGTTGATCAGCCCGGTCTCGACCACTCCCTCGTTCACGGCGGTCAGGACGGCGCCGTTGTTCTCAAAGATCTGCGGTTCGTTGGCGGCCAACGCCGCTACCCACTCATCCGCGGCTTCCTCGCCCTTCAATACCCGGTAGGCCGTGACGAAGGCCTGGAAGCTGGCGTTGGAGGGCGCGAAGCCAACCCGGCCAGACCAGTCGGGGTCGGTCAGCTCATCCACGGTGGCCGGGACCTCGTCGGCTTCCAGCGTCTCGCCGTCGTACACGATGACGCGGGCACGGCCAGTGATTCCCACCCAGCTGTCGTCGGTGGAGGTGAATCCGTCGGGGACGGTTGCGGTGACGTCCTCAGGCAGGGTGGTGAACAGCCCCGCGCTACTGAGGGCGCCGAGCGCACCGGCGTCCTGGGAGAGGAACACCTGGGCGGGGGTCTGTTCCCCCTCCTCCAGCAGGAGTGCACCCAGTTCGGCGGTGTTGCCGTAGCGCACGTCCACCTCGATGCCGCTGCTTTCCTCGAACTGATCGATGAGTGGCTGGATCAGGTCCTCGTCCCGTCCCGAGTAGAGGGTGAACGTGTTGTCGCTCTCCAGCTCGGTGGCGGCGGGTGAGGTGTCGGATTCGGCGGCGGGCTCGGTGGTCGTTCCGCACCCGACGAGGGCGAGGATGGTGGCACCGGCCGCGACGGCGGCAAATCGATTGTGCATGGGGTGGTCTCCAGGGGTGAACTTTGGATATGAACTAAGGATCACCTTACACCGGTTCGCCGTCGAATTAGTCACGAAAATGTGACGTAATTATTCCGATGCGGTCTGGCGGGGCTCTAAGGGAGCTTCCGCTGCGGATAGAGCGTCTCGCTGCGGGCCAGCATCGCCACGAATCTGGCGATATTCCGTTCCCTGGCCGCCTCGGTCTTGAGCTGACTGAGCCGGAAGATCATCGCGTACCGGTTCTGGGAGGTCAGAACGTTGAACATCGCCTGTGCGTTGGGGTCGGCGGCGATGGCCTCTGCCAGGGCGGCGGGAACTTCCGCCGACGCCGGCCCGGCGTAGGCCCGCTCCCACCTGCCGTCCGCTTTCGCCGCGGCGACGGCGTCGAGCCCGGCCGCCCTCATCCGCCCCTCCGCAGTCAACCGCTCGATGTACCCGATGTTGCGCAGCGACCAGATACTGCGTGGGCCGCGGGGCGTGAACCGCTGGAGGGAGCTTTCGTCGCCTCGCCGGCGCGCCTGGCCATCGATCCACCCCACGCAGAGCGCCTCATCGAGGGCGGCAGCGTAGGTCAACTCGGTGACGAACCCGCCCTTCTTGTGCAGGATCAGCCAGACACCGCCAGAGGTGGAGTGGTTGGCTTCCAGCCAGGCCTTCCACGCGTCAGCATCGGGGACCAACAGTTCGGGCAGTTCGGCCTTCATGGGGCTACTGTAATCCCCTGAGCTCCGTCGAGTCCCTACCCCGAACCTGGAGAACAACCGATGCTGCGGGTCCACCCTCTGCTCCACACACCTGATCCCGGGCGGCTGGGCGCCGTGCTTGTCGCTCTCGGGCTGGCCCGGGCCGCCCAGGGAAACGGGTGGATGGTGCTCGATGCCGGCGGCGGGCGGATCACGCTCTGCCCGTCCGGGCCTGGCGGGGCGTCGACGACCCTGGGGTTCGAGGTGGGGGACCTCGAAGTTTTCGCCCAGCGTACCCGCGTGAGCGGCACCGCGGCGGAGGTCGTCAACGATCCCGACGGCGTCCCAAGGGTCCGGGTATCGGCACCCCCGCTCACCTTCCATGCCGGGCTCGGCGAGCGGCAGCTTCCCACCGGCCCCGACCCGGCCCTGACCGTGGTGACGATCTGGCGCACGCCGGACACTGCGGGCGCGGCCGGGGTGCTCGCCAACATGGGCGCCCGGGTACGGGCCGCCACCCCGGACGCCGGAGACGCCAGCGATCTTCCGGGTCACGGGCCCGTGGACTTTCTGGCGAAGAATGGTGGGGTGGTGGCTGTACGGCGGGCACCGCGCCAGGAGTTCGAGGTGGGCTTTGAATACGCGGGAGACCTGACTGTGCTGGGTGAACGGGTCGAGGCGGCCGGCTTTGCCGGACGAGTCACCGACGCCGACCGCCACCTGACCGTGGACCTCGGCGCTGGCCGGCCGGTCCGTATTGCCAAACGGCCAGAGGTTGACCCCGGGCGCGAGGCTCGGCGCTGAACCAACTCCTGAGGCCGAGGCGGGGCCACGGGGCTGGGTCACGGGCGGGGCCACGGGGCTGGGTCACGGGCGGAGTCACGGGCGGGGTCACGGGGCTAAGGCGATTACCCTCCGGCTGACCCGGCGATTGTCCCGTCAGCACCCAACGGCACCCGGTTGCGGGGGTTAACGGTCGTGTCATCAGATTCAGCCAATGGCCGAAGCGCAGCGCGCCGTCCGCCGTCGTGCCCGTGTCTGCTATAAAACAAAGGTATGAACGTTCGCACACCAGACCCCAATCCCGGGTGGCTTTCGGAAGATGACCTCTACGAAGCCCGCCGCCGCCTACCCATGGTGTATGTGGAGGCCGTTCCGGTGCGCTGCGACTCACTCGGCTACGTGACCGAGGTGGGGTTGCTGCTGCAGGCGAACGACCAGGGCGAGATGGTCAGGACGTTCGTGTCCGGCAGGGTCATGTATCGGGAAACCATCCGCGCGGCGCTGGTCCGCCACCTGGAGAAGGACCTGGGACCGTTCGCCCTCCCCCAGCTGCCACCCTGCCCGGTCCCCTTTACCGTCGCCGAGTATTTCCCGTCGCCGTCCGAAACCGGGATGACCGACGACCGACAGCACGCCGTCGCCCTCGCCTACCTGATTCCCGTCACCGGGGAATGCCAGCCCCGGCAGGACGCCCTTGAACTCTCCTGGATGACACCCGATGAGGCGTTGAGCCCAGGCGTGCAGTCCGAGTTCTCCGGCGGACGCGGCGGACTGCTCCGCCAGGCACTGGCCTACGCCGGTTGGGGACGCTAAGCGGTGAACGAATCCCGGAAGCCGACGCGGGTGCGTCGGCTTAACGCCGAGGCCGTCGCCGCCGGTCACCACATCATTGGCCCCGACGGCACGGACGCCGCCGAGGTGGTCGATACCGACATCGAGACGGATGACTACGGGACTCCCGCCGTCGTCGTCGCGACGCTCGATTCCGGAGACACCCTGCGGATCGCCACGGGGTCACAGGTCCAGGTTGCTGTCGACGACCGTGAGGTCGCCGCCGGGTCCATCCCCGCCCAGGACGGGACCCCCGAGGCGGTGATCGCGCATGTCGTGTCGGTCCATCCCGAAAGCGAGCACCTTCAGGGCATCGCCGAACGCCTCACCCGCGGCATGAACTTCAAATCGGGAAGCAACCTGCAGGATGTGCACGACCTCGCGTTGAGCCTCCTGGTGGATTTTGCCGACGTCGCCAACGCCCGGCGGGTCTGCGATCTGCTCACCCCGCTGCCCTTCGACGGAAACTTCGGTCGCTGGAAGTGGATTGAGGGCGCGCTGGCACTCGCGTCGTATCTGGCCTTCGACGACGGCGACACCGACCGCGCGGAGACCTACTCGGCGTCGCTCCGGACTGCCGACGACGCCGAAACCGATCCGCTCAAGGCCAAGCTCGCGGCGGCTGTCCGGCAGCGCCAGCTCAACGCACCCAACCTCTACGATCCGGAGATCAACCGGGCAGCAGCGGCCGGCGATACGAGGGCCGAGAAGGACTGGCGGGTGGTGCGCCTCACCGCCCTCCTGTACCTGCGATCGCACGGCGGGTCCGAGACATTGACCGCCGAGGAGCTGGCCCGACGGATCCACAACGAACTCGTCGCAATCCGCGCGCTGTAGGGAATTTTTCGCTCTGGAGCGGTAACACCCGCGGGAGTAGAGTGACGCCATGAATCACTCATCAGCCCCCGCAGCGGGCACCGACACCCATTCCGGTGGCGGTGCCAACCCGCTGAGTGTCCACATCAACGCCGATGCCCGCCAGATCTGGGTGATGCTCCGCGAACCGGCGAAGGTCGCTCAATGGCACGGCTGGGATTACGACGGCCTGGCCGAGGAAATCCGACTCATCTACTTCTCCCCCGGTGTCGCTGAAGGCTCCGACCACCTCTCGCTGGCCCTGGAGGACGGCGACACCTTCCGGTTGACGCCCGGCCCCGACGGCACTGAGGTCACGCTTGAACGGGGCCAGCCGGAGCCCGGGTCGGACCTGTCGGACTGGCATGAGGACATCACCGAGGGATGGATCTCATTCCTTCAGCAGTTGCGGTTCGCGTTGGAACGCCGCCCCAACACCAACCGACACACAGCCTTCTTCTCCGGCACCCCCGCTGACGGGCGCGCCCTGGTGCAACAAGTGGGGGCCACCGCGGTCGGCGACCCCGGGGACTCCTACGCCCTGACTCTGCCCAGCGGGCAGGAGCTCACCGGCAAGGTGTGGTTCAGGACCGAACGCCAGCTCGGGCTCACCGTCGCCCAGTACGCCGAACACGGTGACGGGCTCCTGATCCTCGCCGAGCAGCCGCTGACCGAAGGCGTCCGTGACGAACCCTCGGACCTGGTGATCGCCTCGACGTACGAGTTGGGAGCCAAAGCCCTGCACGAGGTCTGGGACGGCTGGGAGGCCGTGCGGCGCGACCACTACCCGAATGCCGACCCGCTGGTCACCTCCACCCTCAAGCACAGGAGCAAGTCAGCCCGGTAATTGCTGGCAAAATGGGTTGGTGCCAACTGATACTCAGCAACCCTCGTTCTCCTTCACCGTCGACCAGCGCCTGAGTGACCCAACCGGCGGGCCGCTGCACGGCCGCACGGGCACCATCACCACCCCGCACGGCGAGATCCGTACCCCCGCGTTCATCGCCGTCGGCACCAAGGCCTCTGTCAAGGCGGTGCTCCCCGAGTCCATGAAGGACCTCGGCGCGCAGGCCCTGCTGGCGAACGCCTACCACCTGTACCTGCAGCCTGGCCCGGACGTCCTTGACGAGGCGGGCGGGCTGGGCCGCTTCATGAACTGGAACGGGCCCACGTTCACCGACTCGGGTGGTTTCCAGGTGATGAGCCTGGGCTCCGGGTTCAAGAAGGTGATCACCATGAACGTCGCCGACGCCGGCAGCTCCGACCATGCGGTGGCCGCCGGGAAGGAGCGTCTGGCCCACATTGACGACGACGGCGTGTGGTTCAAGTCCCACCTCAACGGAGACCGGCACCGGTTCACCCCCGAAATTTCGATGCAGGTGCAGCACCAGCTCGGCGCCGACATCATGTTCGCGTTCGATGAGCTCACCACCCTGATGAATTCCCGTGGCTACCAGGAGGAGTCCCTTGAGCGCACCCGCCTATGGGCCGAGCGTTGCCTTACCGAACACGACCGGCTGACCGAGGAACGAGTGGGGAAGCCGTACCAGGCATTGTTCGGGGTCATCCAGGGTGCCCAGTATGAAGATCTCCGCCGGAAGGCCTCCCGCGATCTCGGTGGCATGAACTTCGACGGGTTCGGCATCGGCGGAGCACTGGAGAAGGAGAATCTGGGGACCATCCTGGGCTGGTGCGCCGACGAGTTACCGGAAAACAAGCCGCGGCACCTGCTCGGAATTTCGGAACCGGATGACCTCTTCACGGGGATCGAGAACGGCGCCGACACCTTCGATTGCGTCTCCCCCACCCGCGTCGCCCGGAATTCGGCGTTCTACACTCCCGACGGACGGTGGAACCTGTCCAACGCCCGCTTCAAGAAGGACTTCACCCCGCTGGTGGACGGGTGCGATTGCTACACCTGCACCAACTACACCCGCGCTTACATCCACCACCTGTTCAAAGCCAAGGAAATGGTCTCGGCCACCCTCATCTCCATCCACAACGAACGCTTCATCGTGAAACTGGTCGACGATGCCCGCGACGCGATCGAGGACGGCACCTTCTTCGACTTCAAGGCGGAGGTGCTGGGCCGCTACTACGCCTAGCACCGGCCTTTTCCACCCAGAAAAGTGGTCAAACCGCAGGTCAGTGGTCAGGCAACGGCGTTCCTGCACGGTCAGCACTTTTCTCTCAGACACCTGCCCCCTATGAGACTCCAGCGCCCCGCAATTCGACTCACTGCCCCTACCCAGCCACCGATCCCTCGGAGTTGTCCACATTTCCGGACCGGTCGGACCACGCGGACCAGGATCGGCGCATGCTGGCTGCATGAACACCCAGTGCCCACCCTGGCTGCGGGCCTCCACGACTCCCTGGACCACCGAGGAACTCGCTGACCGGCTGATCAGCGGTCGGCAGGTGGCCCGGCTAGTCCAGTCGGGGGACCTGATCAGGTTGCGTCGCGGATGCTACGTCCCCGGCCACTTCTGGGAGCAGCAGTCAGCCGAGACGCGGGCGCTGCACCGCATCTACGCCCATCATCATGCGCTATTGGGGGTCGCTTCAGCACCGCCGGTGTACAGCCACACCTCCGCGGCCCGCATCCATGGCCTGTACCTCTGGAACGTGGATGACCTCATCCACCTCACCCAGGGCTTCCCCACCTCACAGCACGGGCATGGCCCAGACATCCGGGCCCACCACTCGCCGCTGCCGCCCCAGGCTGTGTCCAGCCGGAAAGGTCTCCACATCACATCGTTGGAACGAACCGTGGTGGACTGTGCCCGGATCCTTCCCTACCGGCAGGCGCTCATCATTGCCGATCATGCCCTGAGGCTTGGCGGAGACCGGCAGGACATGCAGGACATAGCCCCTCAACTCAGCGGCCATCAGGGCATTGCCAGGGCGAGGAAGGTGATCGGTCAGGCCAGCGCACTGGCAGAGTCGCCTGGTGAGACCCTGACGAGGCACTTCATCAGCAAGATGAGACTGCCGATGCCCGAGCAGCAGGTACAGGTGAGGACCAGGCACGGTGATCATCGGCTGGACTTCGCCTGGCGGGAGCTGCGGCTGGCCCTGGAGTTTGACGGACGGATCAAGTACTTCGCGTATGCGCCGACCGACGAGGTGCTCTTCGAAGAGCGCCGGCGGGAGAAGGCGCTGATGGAGGACGGCTGGCAGTTCGTTCGTCTTGAATGGGCAGACCTGTTTCGGGAGGCCGAACTGAGGCGACGGATCGCCAACGCCCTGCACCGGGCCAGCCTGCTCCGCCGGAAAAGTGCTTGACCCGCAGACGAGTGGCCGCCCCACCACTCGTCTGCGGCTTCGGCACTTTTCCGGCGGTTCGTTCGCGGCTCCGCGGGCGCTCCTAGGAAGCGGCGTAGCTTGGCTCGCGTTGTTTGATCCAGCGGATGACCATCGCGGTGACTGGCACAAACAGGACCTCGATCAAGGTCTTGTAGAGGAACCCGAACAGCAGGTAGTTCAGGAACCCACCGAAGGTGGTGATGCCGATGACCGATGCGGCGATGGCGCAGAAGATCAGGGTGTCGGCGAACTCACCGACCACCGTGGAACCGAGCAGGCGGCCCACCAGGCCACGCTCACCGAACCGGCCCTTCAGCCTGACCAGCACCCAGGCGTTGAGGGTCTGACCCACGGCGAAGGCGAGCAGCGAGGCCAGGACAATTAGTGGCACCGGCCCGAGCGCCCCCTCGAGCGCTGCCTGCTTTGACGTACCGAAGTCGTCGTCGAATCCGGGGAGCGCGATGATGATCAGGTAGCAGAGCGATGCGAAGGCCGACAACAGGAACGTCACCACGATGGCGAGGCGTGCGGCCTTGAACCCGTACACCTCGCTGATCACGTCACCCAGGATGTAGGCGAGCGGGAAGAGGAAGAACCCACCATCGGTGATGATGCTGAAGCCGTCGAAGAGCGGTCCGATCACCACACCCTTGGAGGCACCAATGTTGGACAGCAGGACGACGACGGCGAGGGTCGCCAGCATGATGGCGAAGTAGGTACTCCCGGAGGAGGCAAATTTGGCGCGGGTCTTTTCCTGCAGTTGAGTCAACGTCATCTCATTCATCGAAGTGGTTCGCGAACGCTTTTGGTCCGCTGTATTAGCACTGATGCCCGGCTGCCCCCGGGCAGTTCAATTCTGCCACGGTCGGCGGGCGGAGCCTGAACTGGCCGCCCCGACAGAAAATGGGCAGACTGTACAAATGTCGCAAACTAACCCTGCCCCAGTCGTGACGCTCACCATCGCCGGATCCGAAGCCACCGGCGGCGCCGGTGCCCAGGCGGATCTGAAGACCTTCCAGGAGTTGGGGGTATACGGAGTTGCGGCCCTGACCTGCATTGTGTCGTTCAACCCGAAGGACAACTGGAATCACCGTTTCGTCCCGGTGGAGCCACAGGTCATCGCCGACCAACTGGAAGCGGTGCAGACCTGCTACCCGCTGGAAACCGTCAAGATCGGGATGCTCGGCACCCCCGCCACCATCGACACCGTCGCTACGGCGCTGAAGTCGCAGCCGTGGCGGAATATCGTGCTGGACCCAGTGCTGATCTGCAAGGGGCAGGAACCTGGCGCCGCGCTCGACACCGATCAGGCGCTGAAGGCGCACATCCTTCCGCTGGCGAGTGTCGTCACTCCCAACCACTTCGAAGCCGAATCGCTCTCCGGCATGTCCATCAACACCATTGAGGATCTGCAGGAGGCGGCGAAACGGATTCACGAGCTCAGCGGCGCCGTCGTCGTCGCCAAGGGCGGAATCCGGCTGGAGGGCGAGAACGCCGTCGACGTGTACTACGACGGCACCACCCTTGAGCTGCTGAGCGCCCCGAAGGTGGGCGACGTGGCGGTGAGCGGCGCGGGCTGCACCCTCGCTGCGGCCATCGCCGCCGAACTGTCCAAGGGCGCGACCCCGCTGGACGCGGCCCGCACCGCCAAAGCGTTTGTCACCAGGGCTATCCAGAACCGGCTTTCCTCGCACGCACCGTTCGACGCCGTCTGGCAGGGCGGCGCCGCCGGGACCTCCGCATGAGGGTAGCCATCCTGGGTGACATCGGGCAGCACGTCTACCACGTGGGCGATGACGCGATGACCCATGCCGCTGTCGATGAGCTCGCTGCACGGGGCGTCAACGACGTCGTGCTGCTGAGCCGGAACGTTGAGGACACCACCGTGCGGTTCGGCACGGACGCCGCCCCGACGATCGAATTCCCGTGGCCGTACGCCGACTACCAGCGGTACCTGACCGACATTCGGTCTTTCCTGGCCGGCGAGCCGCACGGGCTCGCACCGGATGACCAGGTCCACCGCCTGATCGACACGCTCGGCGGCTGCGATGCGGTGCTGATCGCTGGCGGGGGCAACATGAACTCCGTGTACGGCTGGCTGCTGTACGAGCGGGCGGCAGTAGTTGAGATTGCCCACCACCTCGGCAAGACCGTGGTGATTGCCGGCCAGACCATCGGCCCCCTTCTCTACGGCGCCGACCGCGATGTCGCAGCACGCATGCTCCCCCGCGCCGCACTGGTGGGTGCGCGGGAGGACAGTTCGCTGACCCTGGGCCGTGCGCTGGCGGGTGCCACGGTGGCCCCCTGCCTCGACGACGCATCGTTCCTCGCCACCACCACCCCAGACGCAGCAACGGCAGACACCGCACCGCCAGCGGGCTCCTACCTGGTGGGGACCTTTTCGGGAAGCACCGGCGCCTGCCCCCGCGGTCAGTTCGTGGCCGCGGCCGCGAAGATCCTGAACGACGCCGCGGAGCTATCCGGAGTGCCCGTCCTCCTCCTGCCCCATATGGCGGTGGAAGGCGAGGGTGGTGTCGACGAAACGCTCCACGCCGAGATTGCGGCGGCGATGACCGCCCGGGTCGAGTCACGTCACATCGCGTCCGCCCGCGACACAGCGGCCCTGACCGCACGGGCAGCACTTGTGATCACCTCGCGCTATCACCCGGTGGTGTTTGCGCTCGACGGCGGTGTCCCGACGGTCGCTCTGTCCCTCGATGAGTACAGCGATGTCCGACTGCGCGGGGCAATGGCCAACTGGGGGCTCGCCGACTTCGCGCTGCCTTTGCCATCCCTCCTGGCCGGATCGGTCGGAGCCGCCATCCGCGAAGCCTGGCAGCGCCGCGACGAGATAGCCGCCCACGTGCACTCCATTCGCCCCCGGAAGGTCGCGGAATCCGCCGCCTGGTGGGACCTGGTGGTCCGGGCCCTGCAGGGGCAGCCAGTGGAAGCCCCGACACCGGACCCGGCGCACCGGCTGGAGGTGGAGGGGTCCTGGGCCTCCGACGCCGGAGCAGCGAGGGTGGTCTTCCTGCCCATGTCCGCCGAGCTCGGCGAGCTGCGCAAGGTCCGCGAGGATCTCGAGGGCCAGGCGTCCGCCGCCCGCGCCGAGCTGCATGGATGGTTCAACTCCAGCAGCTTCACGCTGGTTCGCAAGCTTGCCTCATTACGATCGCGGCTGCGCCCGCGCCGAAACCCCTAAGGACTGCCCGTGCCGACTGCACCCACACCGTCAGTAGCCATCATCATGCGGTCCCGGAACCGTTCGCTGCTACTGGACAGAGCCCTCCGGGACGTTCTCCAGCAGACGGTCACGGACTGGACCGTCGTCGTCGTCAATGACGGCGGCGACCGCGCCGAAGTGGACCCGGTCGTGGAGCGTCACCGCGCACGTCTGGGCGACCGGGTACAGGTCATCCATCACGACACCTCCCTGGGGATGGAGGCCGCCTCCAACGCCGGAATCCGGGCGTCGGATTCCGAGTACATCGCCATCCACGACGACGACGACGAGTGGCACCCGACGTTCCTCGAACGCACCCTCGCGTACCTGGCCCAGCACGACGACGCCGGCGTTGCTGTGCGCACCGAGATCGTGTTCGAGCGGATCACCGACGGGACCATCGAGGAGGTCAGCCGGGAGATTTTCCAGCCAGCGCTCAAGGCGGTCACCCTTTTCGACACCATCCGGCACAACCGCTGCGTCCCCATTTCGGTGCTGTATCGCCGCGCGATTCACGATCAGATCGGCTATTACAACGAATCCCTCTCGGTAGTCGGTGACTGGGAATTCCAGCTCCGCCTGTTGCAGCAGCACACGCTGGGATTCATCGACGAGGTCCCGCTGGCCTACTGGAACCAACGCCGGGAGGCGATCGGAGATCTGGGCAACAGTGTCATCGTCGAGGACTCCGAGCACAAACGACTGGACCAGAGTGTCCGCGAACACCACCTCAAGGAGCACGTCAGCCAGTCAGGCCTGGGCGCGGTGCTCTATCAGACGGCCTACCAGCAGCGGGAATTTGACCATCTGCACGAACGCCAGAACTACTCGGAGGACTTGCTACGGCAGATCCTCGAGACGAATCGTCACCTCGTCGACCGCGTGCAGGTCCTCGAGCAGTCGATCAGCGACGCCAGCCTGGTTGCCCTGCTACGGCGCCGATACCGTCGATTGAAAGACCGCGCGCTCCGCCGCTAGACCCCCGATTCTGGTCACCAATTGTGTGACGCGATGCTGTTCTCAGGCAATTATCAGGAAATTGCCTAACTTAACTAAGTTTTTTGTGTGCTACCCGTTGACTTGTGACCCACTACACAGAAAAGTGGTGTGGGTGGAGGGGGCCGGGTGTCCGGCATCCACAGATCAACTACTGCTGACGCAACTTGTTCACACCAGGAATGTCACTCACATCTGTCACGGCCGTGTCAGCAGTACTTGCGGGGAGCTAATCAAAGATCTCAGCGGGTGGCCATGACTGAGCCTCACTAAGGAGAAGTATGAGCAAGTCATACCACCGGAATACGGGAAAGGCTGTGTTGGCTTCGCTAACAGGGCTTGTCCTGGCTTCCAGCATGTGGGCGCCTGCTTCAGCTCTGGAATCACCGTCATCGGGTGAGCCCACAGCTGAGGGAATCGAGCTCCAGGCGGTCCCCGAAAAACTGAAGGTCAGTAGCGAACTGGCGGACCGGACGGGCCCAACGGCTGCCTACGTCCAGTTCGCCGGAAAAGGCGCCTTCGAACAAACGCAGCCCGTCGAGGTGCGCGACGGAATCCAGTCCCCGGTCAATCGGACCAGCGATGTGCTGAACATCAGGGCCGGCATCCAGGCTCAGGCTGACGACGTAGCGGCCGAGGCATCAGCCTCTCAGCTCTACACCACCACCAACACCATCCCGGGTGTTGCCATCCAGGGTGACGCCGAGGCCATCAAGGCACTTGCTGCCCGCCCCGACGTCGTGAAAATCACCGGTATCGTGCCGAAGACCGTCACCAACAAGGGCGCGGACATCGACACCCGTGCACTTGATGCCTGGACCACACGCGATCAGACCGGCGACGGCATCACCGTCGCCGTCCTCGACACCGGACTCGACTACACCCACGCCGGCTTCGGCGGACCGGGAACCATCGAGGCCTTCGAGCAGGCACAGGCGGATCTGGTTCCTGACCCCGCACTCTTCGACGCTGCCAAGTACGTTGGCGGCTACGACCTGGTGGGCGACGACTACAACGCTGGCGACCCCGATAATGACATTCCTCAGCCAGACCTCAACCCCCTCGACTGCCAGAGCCACGGCTCCCACGTCGCCGGCACCTCCTCCGGCTACGGCGTAAACGATGACGGATCCACCTTCGAGGGCGACTACGGCACCCTCGACGCCGACGGCGTCAACGCCATGCGGATCGGCCCCGGCTCCGCTCCCGAGTCCCAGCTGGTCGCACTCCGCGTCTTCGGCTGCACGGGCTCCAGCGCAGTAGTCGGATCGGCCCTCGACTTCGTGCTTGACCCCAACGGCGACGGCAACTTCGATGACCGCGCACAGGTTGTCAACATGTCACTCGGCGCAGCATTCCCCGCCTATGACGATCCCGAAAACGACATTGTCAACGCACTCACCGCTCAGGGCGTCCTGTCGGTTGTCTCCTCCGGCAACAGCGGCGATGTCTACGACATCGGTGGCTCCCCCGGCAGCTCCGAGTCAGCCCTGACCGTCGCTGCCAGCGTCGGCTCGCAGATCACCCTGGACCGGGCCGATGTGCTCGCTCCGGACGACGTCGTCGGACAGGCCGCTGGCCAGTACAGCGTCAACTTCGACTACTCCACCGCATCCGAGGAAGAGCTCACCGGTACTGTCGTCAAGGCTGACCCCGCCAATGCGTTTGGTTGCGCCCCCTTCGCGCCGGGCACCTTCGATGGCGAATGGGTGTGGCTGCAGTGGGAAGAGGACGGCGCGTTCCCCTGTGGCTCCGTCACACGTTTCAACAACGTTGAAGCCGCAGGCGGAGCAGGTGTGGTCCTTGACTCGCCTCGCTCGGTCTTCGAATCAGGTATCGGCGGCAACGCCACCATCCCCGGCGTTCAGTTCAACGCCGAGTTCTCCGAGCAGCTGGAACCGGCCGCAGAAGCTGGCACCCTGGAAATCCGTTTGGATTCCGAGTACCAGGCGACTGCCGGTGGCAGCTCCGAGGCTCTCGACACGCTGGCAGCCTTCTCCTCCCGCGGCCTGCACGGCTCAAACGGAGTAGTCAAGCCCGACGTCGCGGCCCCCGGCGTATCCACTGGCTCAGTCCAGGTGGGCACCGGAACCGGCGCATCGGTCAAGAGCGGCACCTCGATGGCAGCCCCACACGTGGCTGGCATCGCCGCCCTGCTCTACGCAGAGACCGACTTCAACCCGTACGAGATCAAGTCAATGATCATGAACACGGCGATCGCCGATCTGGTGACTGACGAAGGCGTCGAGTACGCCCCCAACCGCGTGGGTTCCGGACGCGTCGACGCCGTACTGGCACTCGACACCCCGGTCCTCGCCTACGCAACAGAGCAGCCATCACTGACCTCGGTGAACTTCGGCGTTCTGGAACTGGGCAGCGAAGCCACGACCATGACCAAGCAGATCACCGTCGAGAACAAGTCGGACGAAGTGATTCGCTACAGCGCGTCCTACCTGGAGGCGTCTACGATGCCAGGTGCCGAGATCACTGTGACCCCACAGGTACTCGCACCGGGAACCCTCACCAACGCCTTCGATGTCCCAGCCAACGGCACGGCAACAGTCGACGTCACACTGACCATCGATGATCCCGCCGCACTGGCAAAGACGATCGATCCGGCCGCTGAGGAAACCCAGCTCGGTGTCCCCCGTCAATACTTGGCCGACGTTTCAGGCCGCGTTCAGTTCGCGAGTGAAGTGAACACCCTGCGCGTTCCCGTCTACTCGGCCCCAAAGCCCACCTCGGAAATCTCGGCTGGATCGCAGATCCTGTTCGAGAACGCTTCAACGCTTGAGACCACAATAACGATGGAGGGCCGCGGCCTCGCACAGGGCGGCGCGGATTCAACTTACCTCTCCCTCGTGACCCCGCTGGTTCTTGGCGCCGAAAGCCCTCGGGCCGACGAGCGTCCACTGGAGTCTTTGTACTCCCTTGACCTGCGTTCGGTCGGGATTGCCTCAACGGTTCCCGCCGAGGTTGCATCGGGAGGCTCGGCTGACGACGGCGTCCTGAACATCGGAGTGAGCACCTGGCAGAACTGGGCACAGCTTGGCGGCAATAGCAGCATCGAGGTTGAATTCGACACCGATGGCGACGGCGAAACAGATTACGTGGGCTTCACGCGCCGCCTCGACGACCTGGACCTCATCCTGTTTGAGGTCTACATCCTGAACGCTGACGGTTCACTTGGCCCCGTGAATGCTGCGGGTAACCCGGTGCCATTGGCTCAGACCTTCGCCAATGGCGTCTTTGGTGACGTTGACACAAATACCTTCGATACCAACGTCGTCACCTTCCCAATTTCTGCTGCTGCGCTTGATCTGGATCTGGAAGCTTCAGCCCCGATTCAGTACCGGGTGTCGACATTCAGTCCATTCAACGTGGACGAAGAAGGCGAGAACGGTCCGGTTGACTCAACCGAATGGATCGATTTCAACGTTACCGAGCCTGAGCTGTGGTTCGCAGGCGTCACCCCCGACACGGTGTTCATTGCCGCCGAGGGTGCAACGATTGGCGTCAACCGCCAGGAAGGCGTCACCGACGCCCGCGCGTTGTTCCTGCACCACCACAACGCAACGGGTCTGAAGGATGAGATCCTCGACCTGCAGGTTGACGAGCTCCGTTTCCCTGATGTTGCTGGCAACCTTCACGAAGATGCCATCAACTGGCTTGCTGACCAGGGTCTGACCAACGGCTACAGCGACGGCACCTACCGCCCGCTCGCCTCGATCAACCGCGATGCCATGGCGGCGTTCCTCTACCGCCTGGCCGGTGAGCCGGCTTACGCCGAGCCCACCACCTCACCATTCGCTGACATCACTCCTGAAACCCAGTTCTACAAGGAGATGGCATGGATGGCTGAAACCGGCCTGTCGACCGGCTACAGCGACGGCACCTTCCGTCCGCTCGCACCCGTCAACCGCGACGCCATGGCCGCGTTCATGAACCGCTTCGCTGGCGAGTACTGCAGCATTGCGGACGCCGAGGACTACGAGGCACCCCAGGTTGCACCGTTCCCGGATGTTCCCGTGAACGACCAGTTCCACCGGGAGATCTCCTGGATGGCTGAGAATGAAATCACCACCGGCTTCCCTGACGGCGAGTACAAGCGCCTTCAGCCAGTCGCCCGTGACGCGATGGCAGCCTTCATCCAGCGTCTCGATGGCTACACCGAGAACAACGGCGGTTGCAACCCGTAACCACGGTTAGCAGCAGCTAAAACAGTTAGCCACCAAAAAGTGGTGGCCACCCGGGAACGGGTGGCCACCACTTTTTGTTGCAGACGTTCTTGCGTCCCGGCCGGCCGCTGCATCAGCGAGCGCGCTACCGCGTCGGTTCCTCCACGAGAATGCCATCCTCATCGGCGTAGACGGTGACGCCGGGGGTGAAGAGAACTCCGCCGATGGTGACGGGCACATCAACATCACCGGCCCCCTCCTTGGCGCTCTTGCGGGGGTTGCTGCCGAGCGCCTTGATTCCGAGTGGGAGGCCGGCCAGGACCGCCCGGTCCCGAACGGCTCCGTTGATGATCACCCCGTGCCACCCATTCTCCAGCGCGATTTTGGCGATCATATCGCCCATCAGCGCACGCTCGAGTGAGCCACCGCCGTCGACGACGAGGACGTCGCCCGCACCGGGCGTGGAGAGGACCGCCTTGAGCACCACATTGTCGTGGTGGCACTTCACGGTCCTGACCCGCCCGCTGAAAGCCTTCGTCAGGCCCAGGTCCTGGAACTGGGTGGGGACCGACTGGAGAGTCTCTCCGAGCTCGTCGTACAGGTCTGCGGTAGCTGTTTCCATGGTGTCTCCTGCGCTAGGTGTGGATAGTGCTGACGATCTAGCCCGAGTGGGCTTCGAGAAAGGTGTAGACCTCGGTTTCGTCGACGCCGGGGAATGCCCCGGGGGGCATCGCGGCCAACAGGTGCGAGTGTGCCCGGGCACTGGGCCATGCGTGGCCCGCCCAGTTTTCCGCCAACGACGACGGCGGCCGCCGGCAGCACGCCTCGTCGGGGCAGAAGGATTTCTCCCGCATGGGGGTGTCCCTGCCCCTGAACCACTTCACGTGCGCGTACGGCACCCCGATGCTCAGTGAGAACTCGCCGGCCGCCGACCGCTCGGTGCGCGCCGTGCACCAGTAGGTGCCACTGGGAGTGTCGGTGTACTGGTTGTAGGCACGGAACTTGTCGGCCACCTCGAACACCACCCGCGAGGTCCACCGTTTACAGGACGGTTGGCCCTCGATGGCTCCGGTGTGATCCTGGGGGAAGGTGACGCCGTCGTTCTCGTACGCCTTGTAGATGATCCCGCTCTCATGGGTCTTCTGAAAGTGGGTGGGAATACCCAGATGCTCGGTGGCAAGGTTGGTGAACCGGTGCGCCGCCGTTTCGTAGGACACCGCGAAGGCGTCCCTGATGTCCTCGACGGCGATCTCCTTGGCTGCCTTGGACCGCTGCAGGAACTCCACGGCTGGCTTCTCCGGGAGCAGCAGTGCCGCAGCGAAATAGTTGGTCGCGACCCGCTGCCGCAGGAACTCGCGGTAGCTTTCGGGCGTCTGGTGATCCAGCACGTAATGGCCGAGGGCCTGCAGCAGGACGGAGCGCGGGTCGTGGTCGGTCCGCTGCGACTGGGTCAGGTAGATCCTGCGGTTCTTCAGATCGGTGACTGACCGCGTGGAGTGCGGCAGGTCCCCCACATGGTGCAGTGTGAACCCCAGGTGGGCAGCGATGTCGGCGATCAGGTGCTGCGACATGGGCCCGGTGGTGTGTCCCACCGAGTCGAGGACCTTCTGCGCTTCGGCCTCGAGCTCGGGGAAATAGTTGTTCTGCTGGCGCATTTCCCGCCGAAGTTCGGCGTTGGCCCTCCGTGCTTCCTCCGGCGTGGCGACCTGTTCGTTGAGACGCCGCTCCAATTCGCTCTGGAGGCCCACCAGGGATTCGAGCACCTCCATGGGCAGCCGGGACGAGATCCGCACCTTTGGCAACCCCAGGGACCCGTAGAGTGGCCCGCGTTGGGCCCTTTCCAGCTCGATCTCCAGGGCGGCCCGCCTGGTCGGCGGTTCAGCACCCAGCAGCTGGTCGATACCCACCCCGAGGGCGGAGGCCAGACCCTGCAACATGCCCAGCTTGGGTTCCCGTTTGCCGTTCTCGATCAGCGATAGCTGGGACGCCACCGTCCCCACCAGCGCCCCCAGATCGTCGAGCGTCATGCCCTTGGCTTTACGGAGGTGGCGGATCCGGCGCCCCAGACTGATCACGTCCAGCTCCTCAGGCGCCACCGGCGAACTGCTACCGGAAGCGTCGGGGCCGGGTCGGTTCCAGGTGGACGTGGTCCTCATCTTCGTCATTTATTGAGGTTACGCCAAGAAGTGCGTTTCTTGCCACAGGTTTTCTCTAGAAAGGTGATTGAAAAGAGAGAAAGGTTGGTTTTACGAAGCCCAAGACACCAACGGCACCGGGAATTCAAAGGAGAATGCAATGACACAGGACCAGGGAACACCATCCGCCACCGAGGGTTCGACGGAGCGGGAACTGGAACTCGAATGGGCAGCCAACCCCCGCTGGGAGTCCGTCAGTCGCGACTACTCCGCGGCCGACGTCGTCCGTCTCCGCGGCCGGGTCCAGGAGGAGCACACCCTGGCCCGGCGCGGCGCCGAGAAGCTGTGGAGCCAGTTGACTACCCAAGCACGCACCGGGGACTACACCCACTCCCTGGGCGCCCTCACCGGGAACCAGGCGGTGCAGCAGGTCAAGGCCGGACTCAAGGCCATCTACCTCTCCGGGTGGCAGGTCGCGGCGGACGCGAACAACTCCGGACACACCTACCCGGATCAGTCTCTGTACCCCGCCAACTCCGTACCCACTGTGGTGCGTCGCATCAACAATGCGCTGCTCCGCGCCGACCAGATCGACTTCGCGGAGGGCGTCCAGACGGTGGAGGACTATCTGGTTCCCATCATCGCCGACGCCGAGGCCGGCTTCGGCGGACCACTCAACGCCTATGAGCTGATGAAGTCGATGATTCAGGCTGGCGCTGCTGGCGTTCACTGGGAGGATCAGTTGGCCTCCGAGAAGAAGTGCGGGCACCTCGGCGGAAAGGTGCTCATCCCGACGCAGCAGCACGTACGCACCCTCAACGCTGCCCGGTTGGCCGCCGACGTGGCGGGCACGCCATCGGTGGTGGTGGCCCGTACCGACGCGGAGGCCGCAACCCTCATCACCTCGGACGTGGATGAGCGGGACCAGCCGTTCATCACCGGCGAGCGCACCCCCGAAGGCTTCTACAAGGTGCGCAACGGCCTTGACGCCTGCATCGCCCGGGGCCGGGCCTACGCCCCGTACGCTGACCTGCTGTGGATGGAGACCGGGACCCCGGACCTCGACCTGGCGCGCCGGTTCGCGGAGGGTATCAAATCGGAGCACCCCAACCAGATGCTCGCCTACAACTGCTCGCCGTCGTTCAACTGGAAGAAGCACCTCGACGACTCGACCATCGCCAAGTTCCAGCGGGAGCTCGGAGCGATGGGCTTCACCTTCCAGTTCATCACCCTGGCTGGCTTCCACGCCCTGAACTACTCGATGTTCGACCTCGCCGAGGGGTACGCCCGCAACGGCATGAGCGCGTACGTCGAACTGCAGGAGCGGGAGTTCGCTGCCGAGTCCCGCGGGTACACCGCGACAAAACACCAGCGTGAGGTGGGAACGGGCTACTTCGACCAGATCGCCACCGCACTGAACCCGACCGGCAGCACCCTTGCATTGGCCGGATCCACCGAGGCACAGCAGTTCCACTAACCGTCTCACCCCTGCCTTGCATCGAGTCAACAGAAGTGGCCACCTTCCACCCGGATACCTGCTCCTTCTGTTGACTCGATCGTTGGGCCCCACTCTTCCAGGAGGCACACCATGAACGAATTGATCACCCTCAACGGCGTTACCCTGACGGCGCCGGCCGTGCGCCGCCAGGACGAAATCCTCACCCCTGAGGCCCTCGAATTCCTGCGCCGGCTGCATCAGTCGACCGCCAGCCGCAGGCAGGAGCTGCTGCAACTGCGGCAGCAGTCCCGTGCCAGGATCTCCAACGGCACCGACCCGCGTTTCCTCCCGGAGACCAAACACATCAGGGACGACGACGGCTGGAAGGTGGCGCCGATCGCTCCCGGTCTGGAGGACCGCCGGGTGGAAATCACCGGGCCGGTGGACCGCAAGATGACCATCAATGCCCTGAATTCGGGCGCCAGGGTGTGGCTCGCCGATATGGAGGATTCGTCCACCCCCAGCTGGTCCAACGTCATCAACGGGCAGCTCAACCTGCGCGATGCGCTGGCCGGGCGGATCGACTTCACCTCCCCGGAGGGCAAGGAGTACCGGCTCGGTGCTGACCGGCCGACAATCGTTGTCCGCCCCCGCGGCTGGCACCTGCCCGAGAAACACCTCTTGATCAACAACACGCCGATTGCCGGCGGCCTGGTGGACTTCGGCCTGTACTTCTTCCACAACGCGCGCACCCTGATCAGCCAGGGGCGGGGACCGTACTTCTATCTGCCGAAAATCGAGAACCACCTGGAAGCGAGGCTGTGGAACGACATCTTCGTCCAGGCCCAGCAACTCCTGGGACTCCCCCAGGGCACCATCCGGGCGACCGTCCTGATCGAGACCATCACCGCGGCGTTCGAGATGGAGGAGATCCTCTACGAATTGCGCGAACACGCCGCGGGCCTGAACGCCGGCCGCTGGGACTACATCTTCTCGGTGATCAAGAACTTCAGGACCCGGGGACCGCGCTTCGTCCTGCCCGACCGGTCAATGGTGACCATGACCGCCCCGTTCATGCGGTCCTACACCGAGCAGCTGGTCCGGATCTGCCACCGTCGTGGAGCCCATGCGATCGGCGGCATGGCAGCGAACATCCCGAACCGGCGGGACGAAGCGGCCAACGCCGTCGCGCTTCAGAAGGTGCGGGCCGACAAGACCCGGGAGGCGAACGACGGCTTCGACGGCTCCTGGGTGGCGCACCCGGACCTGGTTCCGGTGGCCATGGGGGTGTTCGACGCCGTCCTGGGCAAGCAGCCGAACCAGTTGGGGAAGCTGCGCGACGACGTCGTACCCGATGCCAAGGCGCTGTTGAACATCGCCGGCACCCCGGGGGTCATCACCGAGGCCGGGATCCGCGAAAACCTGGAGGTGGGGGTTCGGTACATCGAGTCGTGGCTGCGCGGCATCGGGGCTGCGGCCATCAATTCCCTGATGGAGGACGCGGCGACGGCCGAGATCTCCCGGTCGCAGATCTGGCAGTGGATCTACTCGGGCGCCGTCACCGATGAGGGCGAAATGATCACCCACAACTGGGTCGCTGAACTCCTGGAGGAAGAGTTCGAGGCGGTGGAGCGCTTCGACGGGGACCGGTTCGACGACGCCCGCGCCATCTTCGAGGAGGTGGCCCTCGGCGAGGAGTTCCCCACCTTCCTCACCGTTCCGGCCTACGCCCGTTACCTGCACGAGAGCCGGGAACTGGCGGCCGTCTAGTCCCAGCTGGCTGCGGGGGTGGTCCCGGGAATACCCCGGAGCCACCCCCGCGTTGTGCCGGATATGCAGATTGAAATTTGGTCAGATTTGAAGTGCCCGTGGTGTTTCGTAGGGAAACGCCGGTTCGAGAAGGCCCTCGAGGGGTTTGAGCACAGGGAACAGGTCACCGTGACCTGGAAGAGCTTCCAGCTGGACCCGAACCTCCCGGACCACTATGACGGGACCGAACAGCAGTACCTCGCCGAGCGCAAAGGCATCCCCGAAGATCAGGTCCGCGCGATGTGGGACAGCCTGTCCGCGTCGGCGGCGGGCGAGGGGCTGGATTTCCGTTTCGAGGACGTGGTGGTGGGCAACAGCTTCACGGCGCACCGGTTCCTGCACCTGGCCAAGTCCCAGGGTCTGGGTGACCAGGCGAAGGAAGCCATCCTGTCCGCACACTTCGAACAGGGCAAGGACACCTCCGACACCGAGTTCCTGGTGCAGCTGGGAGCCGGGATCGGCCTCGCCGAGCAGGACGTGCGCGACACGCTGGGCTCCGACCGGTTCGCGGACGACGTGCGTCACGACGTCGCCGAGGCTCAGACCCTCGGCATCAGCGGCGTCCCGTTCTTCGTCATTGACCGGAAGTACGGGATCTCCGGTGCGCAGCCGACGGACCTGTTCGCCGAGGCGCTCGACACCGCGTGGAAGGAAGCCAACCCGTTGACTCTGGTGAGTCCTGCCCGCGCCGGCGCACAATCCGCCGACGGCGAAGCCTGCGGACCGGACGGCTGCAGCTAGTGTAGCGTGTCGTTGGTTCCTTTGTGTCTGATCTTTGTCAGACTTGATCCATGGTTTATCTGGCGAGGGCTTTGGAATTGCGTGACGGGGA